>MIBD01000063.1:0-2962 GCA_001829395.1 Spirochaetes bacterium GWF1_49_6
TCTTATCGAGCAATATTTTTTTATCGTTATCGCTTTTAGTTTTAGGATCGCCTTCTTTCGTTTTCATAAAAAACCCGGCTGTTTTATCATGCACGCCGATATAAACATAATTATTTTCGATGCTTATAGTTTCAGCGTAAAGCCCGTTAAACGAAATCAGAGCAAACAAACAAACACATAATATTCTTGCCATTCCATTCCTCCGAAACTATTTTTGGGTATGATCGTAAATACTCAAAGCTTCATCTAAATTCTTGGCAAAACTGACATTCATCATCATGTCGAGCTTATTAAAGCGAAGCACATAACGGATATAATCCCTATCGCTGACAATAATCAGTTTTCGCTTGTTCTCATCCCCCAATAATACTTTCTGGATAAACGAAATCCCGAATGAATCGATATAAAAAACCTGAGAAAATTCGAGAATATATTCAAATTCCTTTACGTCTTTTTCTTTCTCCAGAATACTGCGCAAAACATCCTTTTCCAGAATAGAAAGTTGTCCCTCAAGCGTAATAATCCGGACTTGGTTAACTTGTTCAATATGATACTTCAGCATAACAACTCCGGTTAAAAAAGTTCCAGATCCATTTTATCATCTTCATTCTTATCGAGCTTCGAAACATTTTTTACTTCATATACTTTACGTTCAATTTCTCCAAGCCGTTTTTCCAGCCTGGACGATAGCTTCATCCCCTCTTCATAGAGCTTCAGCGATTCATCTATATCCTGACCCTGTTCGAGAAGACTCACAATTTGTTCGAGGCGTTTCAGCAAATCTTCAAAACGGCCTTCACTCTTCGCAGCCATTTATAGTTACCCTACTTTTTGGTTATAGTATAATGTTAAAATAAAAAAAAATAAAGAAAATCAGGGATAGGTTCTAACGTATATTATTGCCTGAAAAATATTCCGCTATTATATAGGAATAAACGCGGAAAAGTTACAATTATTTAAGGGCACTTCTAATAACCCTCTTTTCTACCAGATTCTAAAGGAAAAAAGGACAAGGAAGTGCCCATTGGGCGTATTTTAAAGATATATCATTATTAATGTTAAAAATGTTAATAGTTTTTTGAACCGCCTTAAAATTATCTATACTTCCGGAGGTACTATTCACCGACTCCTTTCTGAAGCATCCTCCCTGTTCTAAAATCTATTTTATTCTCTGATGCGTCACATCAGAATACTTGCAAAAATACTAAAAATCGATTATAATATCTTCTCAATTTGGAAAGGTGTCTGAGTGGTCGAAAGAGCACGCTTGGAAGGCGTGTGTGCCCCAGAAGGGTACCGCGGGTTCGAATCCCGCCCTTTCCGAGAAGGACGGTTTTACCATCCTTTTTTATGGATGCGTATGAGCAGAAGAAGCATTTATTCACCCGCATTTCTTGTGCTTTTCATGCTTTTTGTCTCGTGTTCCCCTAATGAACTGATCTATTTCGGTCCTTCCTCTCAGATTACAAATTCATTATTCGGTACGGTACGAGGATATATCACCGATATTTCAAATCATACCGTTATTGTCGGCGCACGAGTTAATATTTCTTCCGGATTTACCGTTTTTTCCGATGAAACGGGGGCTTTTAATCTTGCATCGTCCCTCCCAGGAGACTGGGAAATCACATTCTCCGCGCCCCATTATTCCAGCTATACCTCCAATATTTCAATAGAGTCCCATCAAACAAATATCCTTTCAGTCGAATTAGTCCGAAATAATTCCGATGTGATAATCGCCGCCTTTAATGTTGCCGATCTGAAAATCACAGGCAGTCATGACTTTCTGGCTAAATGGATGAAGTCCGCGAGCGTTGACATTATTGTTCTGGAGGAAATTCAACCTGATGACGCGCCGTTATTGGACTCCGCCCTGACGTCGAACGGGGTTTCCCTGCCCTATCATGTTTTTACCATTCAGTACGGCTATCCAAACGATTACATCGCGGTATGGAGTAAATGGCCTGTCTACGATGCCTCCGATATTGTTTATCCGGTATATACCGACCCTGTCTCGGGGACAAATATCTCTCTATCATACCTGAGACCTGTTTTTAAGTTCAGAATCAATGTTCTCGGAAGTTATCCCGTCTGGTTTTACGCCGCTCATCTGAAGGCGGAGTACGAATTGGATCCAGCTTTTTTAAACCTCCAGAAACGCCGTACACAGGCGCAGATCATTCAGGACACCATTTTGGCAACTCAGAATATTTATACCGATCAGATCGTCATACTCGGGGATATGAATACCGCATTACCTGAGGATTTCGATAGCGGACAAACCCTAGATATTCTCTCGTTCCATAATGATAATCCCGCTAATCCATCAAACGACTTTATTCCGATAAACGCGACCTTTCTTCCCGATGACGCATGGACGATATCGACTTTTTCCAGCCGGTTGGATCATATCCTGCTTTCTCCGGGACTCTTTCCGTACTATGTATCGAATTCGGTAAATATCCCCCACCCGTCACCAAGTCCGTCCGACCACTACCCCGTTGTAATTACATTGAAATATGGTAACTTCTAATAACCCTCTTTTCTACCATATTCTAAAGGAAAAGAGGACAAGGAAGTGACCATTGGGCTTATTTTATAAAACTATAAAGCCATTTGTTATAAATGTTAATAGTTTTTAGAACCGCCCATATTAACCTTCCCCGCTTTCTTGATATTTTTTTAATGCGGTGTCATATTATTATGTTGGAGAAAAAAATGGGTGGAATAAAAGTAGTGCCCCTGAACAATCCCGAACCGCTAAAGATGCCGGAATCCTTATCGATACCCGACTCGTTACCAAATCCCGGGAAAATGAATACCCCTGAACGAATGCCCACGCCGCGTGATTTGGATAATCCTCCATCCATGAAAATCCCTGAATCGCTGAAGACCCCTGAGTCTCTCCCTGTCCCGGAAGATTTACCGGTCCCCCAGTATCTTCGTACCCCCGAGGAACTCG
>MIBD01000063.1:2972-6568 GCA_001829395.1 Spirochaetes bacterium GWF1_49_6
CTCTCTGACTTCTCCGCCTTCCCTTCCTACCCCGGAAGAAATAATCGATTGAAGGTATTATATTCCGGTAACTTATTTTACTTTTTATTGTGTTATATTTATATTATATTCACGGGAGATTCCTTATGGGGTTTATCAGGGCGATCATCTATTTTATTTTTTCTACAGTATTTATAAAAATATTCGGTTCTATTTTCAATGCGATTTCGAGGAAATCTAATTCGAATTCTGAGAGCAGCCCTGACTGGAAATCCGGCTGGAAGGAAAAATGGAATAATTCCAAAGAAAATTGGAAGCAGAATTGGAGAAGCCAGAAACAGGAATGGAAACAGAAATGGGGAAGCGGCTGGGATAATTCGACTCCTGAAAATAATTCCCCTGTTTACCGCGAGGCGGTCATTGTTACCCCCGCCGAACGGCCTGAACCCGCGGCTTCCGCTCCGCCCCCGGTCGAGACAGTTAAAGCCGAACATATCGAACCGAGACATCCGTCGGGATATCTTCGCAGTAAGAATCTTCCCGACGGGCAGTTGAAAACAGTTATCCTGCGCTGCGAGGAACGTCTCGCGGAGATTCACGAGCTTCGTAAAAAAATCGTTAAGCCCGATATTAAAACCAAGGTCTCCGAAATTACCGAGACTATCGAGAATATCATGGATGTATTTATCGAACGCCCCGCATCGTTGAGGACGGCGAAACGTTTTACCGATTATTACCTCGACGCCACGATAAAAATCCTCAAGAAGTATAACGAGCTCGCGGGCTATGCGGTAAAGTCCCACACGATAAATACCGGAATAGAGAAGGCGGAGACCGCGATGGATACCATCAAAGAGGCGTTCTCGAATCTGTTCTTCCGGCTGAAGGAAGACGACCTGATGGACCTCAATACTGAAATTAAAGTACTGGAAAACGAAATAAAGATGGACGGTTATAAGTAGAATTTCCTATTGATATACCCCGGATTCTGGTTTTTTTTCCCGTTTTATATTATAATTATTGACTATTCATGTATCCTTGGGGTTACTATGGCAAAAGACCGTTCCCGCGAAAAACTGATACTGATCGATTACGCGATACTTCTCGCGCAGAAATTCCAGCGTTTTATCGGCTCGCACGACCTGAAACTTCGGAACAAGCGGAATAAGATTTCCATAAAACGCGTTTTTTCTGTTACGCATCACCCTGTCTCGCTGATTCTCATGTCTGTTCGCGATTTCTTTCCGTTCTCTATTAAACTGTCCTACGAGGAAAAGAAGCTCGTTCTACTCCTTTTGGGTATCAGTCTGCTCGAAAAGAACGGCCTTCTTATCTGGCAGGTCGCGAACTTTTTTCACCGCTCGCCTGTGAAATGTCTCGAATTCGTGCAGACCGTCCTGAATCCGTCACATCAGCTTCTCGCGAAGAAGATTGTTTTTTCCGAGGAGAACGATTTTTCCCAGCAAACCCTGCCGCTCATGCATATGGCGAACCTCTATAATATCAAACGGATATTCCTTTCCCCCATCGCGTTCACGAAAATCTTTCACGAGATAGGCGGGGGTAACGGATACGGGTTCCCCACCCTCAATATGAGCACGGGTCGTTACGCGAATGTCGACGGGATGCTGAACGACTTGAATGAGATTATCAAGTACCATTTTTTCATTTCCGGGTTCTTTCATAACGTTTATTCATGGGGCGTATCGCCCGATTCGAATATTTACGACGACGGCGATTTCGCGCAGTCGCTGAAGGCCTTCAGGAAAAAAATCATCTCCTCCAAACTTTCGCTGGAATTGGCGGACTTCCTGAAAGCCCGCAAACTGTCCAGCCTCGAATTTTTCTTCCTCATTTACCTGATCTACCGCGTCATTATCCAGAAAGAAACAAAATTCAACAGTATCGAGGAAATCCTTTCCCTCCTGTCCTTCTCGCCCTCGCATACCAAAACCATACTCCGCTTTTTCCTGAAGGACAGCGTATTTGTTAACGAGGGTTTGATCGAGGCTAACGACTTCTTCGAGACTAATTCACTGATCGAGGAAGAGGAGCTGGACGAATTCGACGATCTGGTCGACCAGGACCTCTATGACGAGATTTCGTTCGAGATGAGCACGATCAGTATTTCCCGCGAACGGATATATAAAATGGTTTTCGCCGATGTAAAGACGGAAAAAGATAAAATAAAAAACAAGGCCGAAGCCTCCAACTCGTTAGGGGACGGCGAACGTAATAATGATAAGAACCGTTTCCGAGGACTGTACGAGATTTATACCCCGCAGGTCACGTTGAACAGCGTCATACTCGACGAGGATGTGAAGAAGAACCTGATGGGCGCGGTCGATATGACCCGAACTATCGAGACGATGCGCGAATGGGGCATCAAACCGTCGCTTTCATCTACTTCCTACAGCTCCATCAAGATTCTCCTGTACGGTACATCCGGCACGGGTAAAACAATCACATCGGAGGCGCTCGCGGGCGAGGCCGGAGCCGAACTTTTCAAGGTAGACGCGTCGAATATGGTCACCTCATGGGTGGGCGAAAGCGCGAAAAATGTAAAAAAGATATTCAAGGAATTTTACCGTTACGCCCAGCAGTCCCCCAAGAAGGTATTCATGTTCTTCAATGAGGCCGACCAGCTCCTTTCCGCGCGCGGCACGGTGATGCAGGCCGCCGATAAGGAATACAATCAGATGCAGAACATCCTGCTCGAAGAGTTGGAGAATTTCGACGGAGTATTTATCGCGACTACCAACCTGATCGATATTTTCGATACGGCATGGAACCGCCGTTTCAATATAAAAATCAAGTTCGATATCCCCACTATGGAAACACGGCTCAAGCTCTGGGAAGTGCATATATCGAACAAACTCCCCCTCGCGGAGGATGTCGACCTGAAAAAACTCGCCGAAACCGAACTGGCGGGCGGGTCTATCGCCAACGTGGTCTACAACGCCGCGCGTAAGGCCGCTCTCCGTGACGAGGGCAACCGAATCGTCACCCAGCAGGACTTTATGGAAGCCATCAAGCAGGAACTTACCTCGCGTATCGGCGGATTAAAAAATAAAGTGGGGTTCTCTTCATGAGGCTATTATCTCCGTTAATTCTGTTCGCACTCCTGTTCGCGTCATGCAATACGGAAGTCCGTCCCGAATGGTACGGTACTATCGACGAATCGGAGCAACTCCTGCGCCAAATAGTCGGCCTACTGTACGATATCCGCCTCAACCCCGAACTGGACTACCACGATACGGCAAAGGCTATTTATACGCGGATGCAGGAATTAAACGATGTCTATAAAAAATATGTCGATAGCCTTTCCAAAGAGGATATGGGAGTTTTCCGCGAGCAGTACTACGCGATGGAAAAACGGGTGAAAGAGTACCAGGTCTTCAAGGGATTCGATTCGAAAATCGACATTTTTAAAGTGATCGAGAAATTAGCGCAGTAGCGCGGGGAATTCGATGGATAAGCCAAAAGAAGAATGCGGTATATTCGGTATTTACGGGATTAGCGAAGCGGCGAACTATGTCTACCTCGGGTTAAATTTCCTCCAGCATAGGGGACAGGAATCCTGCGGTATTGTCAGCACTGAGGGTATATCGATCTAT
>MIBD01000063.1:6618-7466 GCA_001829395.1 Spirochaetes bacterium GWF1_49_6
GAACTACCTCAAGGGATTCCGTTCTATCGGCCATGTGCGTTACTCCACCACCGGATCGCCTACTCTGGTCAACGCCCAGCCTATCACCGGCTCCACCTCCAAGGGCGCGGTCGCTATCGCGCATAACGGGAATATCACCAACGCCAATCTGATACGCAACGAACTCATCAAGCAGGGAAAGGTCTTTCACTCCACGAGCGACAGCGAAGTGGTCATCCACCTGATTTCCGAAGCGCCCATCGAAGACCTCGTCGAGGCAGTCAAATGGGCATTAGCGAAGCTCGAAGGCTCGTTCGCCCTGCTGATTATGACCAAGGATACCCTGATCGCCGCGCGCGACCCGATGGGTTTCCGCCCGCTGTCGATGGGTAAGATCGGCGATACGATCGGCGATATCGGCGGAACGATCGCGTTCTCGTCCGAGGACAGCGCGTTCTCCATCATCGAGGCGAAGAAGCTCCGCGAGGTGGAACCCAACGAGATGATTATCGTCACCGAGAACGGGATACGCACCGATCAGATTATCCCCGTCAAGCCGAAAACCAACCAGTGCGTATTCGAGCTGATCTATTTCGCGAAACCGTCATCCAACCTGTTCCATACCAGCGTGTACGAATACCGTCTCGAGATCGGGCGAAAGCTTGCGCGGGCGCACCCCGTGGACGCGGACTATGTCGTCCCGGTGCCGGATTCCGGTATGGTGTCGGCCATCGGATACTCGATGGAATCGGGCATCCCCCTCGGCCTCGGACTGATACGCAGCCACTTTATCGGACGCACATTTATCGAACCGTCTCAGAAAATCCGCGACTTCGGCGTAAAGATGAAATTTATCCCCGTCCCGGAAA
>MIBD01000063.1:7628-9532 GCA_001829395.1 Spirochaetes bacterium GWF1_49_6
CCACCTACGAGGAGCTTCTCGCGAACAAGTACCGCACGATGGACGAGATCGCGGCGTTTATCGGGGTGGAGACCGTCGGCTACCTCGATACGGACGCGTTATTCACCGAGAACGATTCCGCTCATAGGGGTGATTTCTGCGCCGCGTGTTTCGACGGGAAATACCCGTCGCCGCTGAACCAGTTCTCCAAGGACGGGTTCGAGCAGGAAATCAAGCAGAAGTACTTCGGTAACCACCGGGGTGCGTAGTACGGGAGGAGTTTTATGAAAAAACCGATGATAGAGGAAACAGTTTCCACCCGCGAAGTCCTGCGCGGCTCGTCTTTCTCGTTTATGAGCGACAACGTCATGCTCCCCAACGGTAGAACCGTCCAGCGCAATTATGTCCGTTATCCCCACGCGGTCGTCATCATCCCTTTCATCGACGAGAAACGGCTGATACTGATCGAGCAGTTCCGCTACTCGGTCGGCGAGGTGATATGGGAACTACCGGCGGGGAAGATAGACGACCCGTCCGAACCGCGCGAAGCCGCCGCGTACCGCGAACTCCTCGAGGAGACCGGCTACAGCGCTGGAAAAATGGAGTACCTGTTCTCATACTATCCGGCTGTCGGTTACAGTTCGGAGGTCATCCACGCGTTCCGCGCGACCCAGCTCGAAAAAGCAGAACAACAGCCCGACGATGACGAGATTATCGAGCCCGCGATTGTGGATTACTCCGAGGCGATGGAATGGGTATATTCGGGGAAAATTAAGGATTCTAAGACGATTCTGCTTTTATTATATTTACAGCGATGGTACCGGCCTTAACGGGCTTTTTGACGAACAAAGAATTTCAATCAGTTTCTATCACTGCAATATTGTAACGCGGTGAAGCAGTTTATTTTATTCCTTAGATGGTATAAAAACGGATTGCTTCGGCTTAGGCCTCGCAATGATAAAACCAGTTTATCAGCACACCCTAAACGGGCGGATTATTTCTTCAGGTACAACGCCTGAAAAAAGATTAGCGTGCGCAGCACTAATCTATCCGGTAATGCGCTCCGAGGCTATCGCGGTTCGTCCACGCGTGTTCCGCGACCACCGCGCCCGTCTGGATGGCGTTACGCAGTTCCACCATCTTCCTGTCCATCTTCGCGTCGCGATAGAAGTTTTCTATATCTTCCTGCAGGTTCCGCAGATCGATCAACGCTCTCTGGAGACGTTTCTTACTGCGTACCGGCCCGACATAGTTCCACATGATATTCTGCAGGTAAGTCCAGTCCTGCTTGATCAGCGCGGGGTCGATAATATCGATAATCCCGGTATCTATCCAGTCCCGCACCTCGGGGAATTTGAAACCGTAATAAAAATCCTTATTGGCTATCGTATAATCGGAGATAATTCTGCCGAACACCATCGCCTCGAGAAGCGAGGTGCTCGCGAGACGATTCGCGCCGTGCAGTCCGGTACATGCCACCTCTCCCGCCGCGAATAGCCGTTCGATATTCGTGCGCCCGTGAATATCGGTCATCACCCCGCCGCATGAGAAATGGAACGCGGGGACAATCGGTATCGGCGACTCGCTGATATCGATATCGAGTTGGAGGCACGTCTTATAGATATTGGGGAAACGTTTGGGGATATTTTCCTTCCCTATCGGGGAAAGGTCCAAGAGGACGAATTTATCGCCCGATTCGAGGAGTTCGTTCAGGATGGCGCGGGTGACAATGTCTCTCGGGGCGAGGTCTTTTTTCTCATGGTACTTATGCATAAACGGACGGCCGCGGGTATCGGTGATCACCGCCCCCTCGCCGCGTACCGATTCGGAAATCAGGAAATTATGCCCCTTCGGGTGATACAGGGTCGTCGGATGGAACTGGGTGAATTCCATATTGATTAAGCGAGCCCCCGCGCGCGCGGCCA
>MIBD01000064.1:0-2370 GCA_001829395.1 Spirochaetes bacterium GWF1_49_6
TTCATAAGCTGCGGAGGCGCTCCGAAACTGACCTTTATGGTCGGCGGCGCTCCCAACGAGGTAGAGTACTGGAAAAAAGTAGTCGCGCAGTTCAAGGAAAAGACCGGTATCGAGGTCACTCTCCTCGAACAGGCGAGTAAGACCGAACAGCGTCTCCAGAGCATCCAGGTCGCGTTACGCGGCGGCCAGACCGATCCCGACGTGATGCTGCTCGACGTGGGCTGGATCGGACAAATCGCGTCCGCCGGATGGCTCGAGTCGCTCGGCGAATACGGCATCGACCCTACTCCGTTCTACGGCGGTATCATATCGCTCGCGGATACGGTCGACGGTAAGTTTATCGCGTTACCGGTGTATGTGGACGGCGGACTGCTGTACTACCGCACCGACCTGCTGACGAAGTACGGATATAAGAACCCGCCCGCGACATGGATGGAACTGGTGGAGATCGCGACAAAGGTGCAGGCGGGCGAAATGGCCGCAGGCAACTCCAATTTTGTCGGATTCCTGTGGCAGGGCGATAAGTACGAGGGGCTGATTTGCGACGCGCTCGAGTACTTTGTTTCCGCCGGAGGGAATTTCCTCGATCCGCAGAACAAGCCTATCGTGAACTCCGAAGCCAATATCAAGGCTCTCCAATTTATGGCAGACCTGATCCATAAGTATAAAGTCTCTCCCGCGAGCGTCTATACCGAGATGAACGAGGAAGGGGTACGCGAGTACTTCCAGGCGGGTAACGCCATGTTCGAACGGAACTGGCCCTACGCATGGGGTAAGCATAGCGCGGACGATTCCCCGGTAAAGGGTAAGGTCGGCATCGCGCCGCTGCCCGGTTTCGAGGCCGGTAAGGGCGCGTCCACTCTCGGCGGATGGCATATCGCTATTTCGAAGTTCTCCGATATGAAGAAGGAAGCGGCGCAGTTCGTGCAGTTCGTGACATCGTTCGAGGTACAGAAGAATCTCGCGATGGAGCTCGGATGGAACCCCGGCCGTGTCGATGTCTATAAGGACGCCGACGTGATCGCGAAGAACCCGAACCTCCCGATTCTCCGCGAGGTGTTTGTTAACGCCGTTCCTCGTCCGAGTCTGCCGTATTATACCATTATTTCCGACATCCTGCAGACCGAGATTAACGAGGCGATTTCCGGTAAAAAAGAACCTAAGGCGGCTCTTGACGCCGCTCAGGAAAAAATTATAAAGGTGATTGAGGAATATGGGGCTAAATAAACTATTCAGCCAATACGATAATCGGGAGGTCAGGAACGCTTATATGTTCCTGCTTCCCGTTCTACTTGTCATTATTCTATTTATCCTGTTCCCGGTAATCGGAACTATCTATAACAGCTTCTTCAAGGTGCTGGATGTAGGCGGGGGACAGTCCACATTCGTGGGATTCGGCAACTACGGGCAGTTCCTGTTCGACGCGCAGTATGCCCCGCGTTTTTGGGAGTCCGTAAAATTCACCATGATGTTTACCTTTACGACTGTCATCATTGAGTCGTTCATCGGCCTCATGTTCGCGCTCATCCTCAACGAGAGTTTCAAGGGGCGCGGCATTCTCCGCACGGTGATTCTTATCCCGTGGGCGATACCCACCGTGGTGTCGGCGGTCATGTGGAAGCAGATTTATAACTCGTCGTTCGGGTTCATCAAGTGGCTGATGGTGACATTCGGCGCGAATCCGTCGGTAATCACTCTCGGGGATTTCCAGTCCGCGTTCTGGGCGCTGGTGGTCGCGGAAATATGGAAGACTACCCCGTTCGTGGTGATTATCCTCCTCGCGGGACTGCAGGCGATACCGCAGGACCTCTATAAGCAGGGGCAGATCGACGGGGCGAAGATGTTCAGGCAGTTTATGAAGATTACCCTGCCGCTCATTATGCCCGTACTCACTATCGCGCTGATCTTCCGCACGATCGACTGTATCCGGGTGTTCGATATCATCTACGTACTCACGAGCGGGAAATGGGGCACGGAAACATTGTCCTATCTCGGCTTTATTAATTATACGGTCGACCTCGGTAAGGGTTCGACTGTCTCGGTTCTGACGTTCATTCTGTCGTTTCTGATCACTCTGCTGTATATAAAATTCGGTAAGTTCGGCAAATCGATCAAGGCGTGACGGGGGAAAAATGCGGGAAGAAATACTAAAAAAGATATTGATATATGCCGGGGGATTGTTCCTGCTGGCGTTCGCCATCAGTCCGTTTCTGTGGATGATGACGGTCTCGTTCTCGACTACCCACCGTTTTCTGGTCGAGGGCGGGTTCCGGTTCACATGGGATAACTATGTAGGTATATTCACCCAGAGCCAGTTCATGTCGTACTTCGGGAACAGCCTGATTATCGCGATAGTCGTATCGCTGATCG
>MIBD01000064.1:2583-3027 GCA_001829395.1 Spirochaetes bacterium GWF1_49_6
GGATCAATATGAGCTATTTCACCCAGATACCGCTCGAGCTCGATAAGGCCGCATTGGTGGACGGGGCAAGCCGGACGAAGACGCTTGTGAGGGTTATCCTTCCGATCGCGCTTCCCGGAATATTCTCGTCGTTCCTGCTGGTGTTTATCGGGGGTTTCAACGAGTTCCTGTTCGCGGTCATGCTGACCAGTTCGCCGGCCGCGCAGACTATCCCGGTTGGGATAGCGTCGTTCTCCGGTCTCTACGGCGAGACGTCGTGGGGAATGGTAATGGCCGCGTCGTTTATCGCGTCTCTGCCGCTCATTATCCTGACGCTGATCTTCCAACGGTATATCGTGCAGGGTCTCGCGGCGGGATCGGTGAAGGGTTAATAAATATTTAAGGGGTTTGGAATGAGAATTTTCGTAATAAGTTTGATAGTGATGGTCACGTTTGTCTCATGCG
>MIBD01000064.1:3100-7671 GCA_001829395.1 Spirochaetes bacterium GWF1_49_6
CGACTTCTTTAAGGACGGCAAGCTGAAGTCCGGGACGCTCGGCGCGGATACGAATGTGCGCGGCGTAACGCTTAAAAAGGGCGATATTGTCGAACTGAACGAGAACGGTAAAATTAACTACGCCACCTTATCGAATGAAAATAATGTCTATTGGTTCAGTATTCCCGCGGGCGGGCTTCTGAGTTTCGACGACAAGGGCAAGGTTAACGGCATCAAGGCGAACGTACCCCTCGAAGTCGTTTCCAATCTCATTGTCCCGGCGGGTACGTATATCAGTATCACTAATTATAAAAAAATAGTGAAGGAATATGACAAAGATAAGGAAGTCTCCGCGACTATGGCGGATTATCTGATCCTGCCGGAAGACGCGGAAGTGATGGGGCTGGTCTATAAAGCAGGCACGAAGGTGATGCTGAGCGAGAGCGGACGCCCCTACGAGGGGATTATCGCGAAGGCTACCGACCTGTATAACTGCACTGTCCCCGCGGGAAGTCTCGTGAATATCGACGCGCCCGGCAACGGTATTATTATCATATCCGCGCCGACAGAACTGCGCGGCGCGACGTTCGCGGCAGGCGCCGAGTTCGCGTTCACCCTGTTCGCGAAGGTGCGTTATGTCCGTATTACGAACGACTCGATGCTCCTGAGCGGGAAGCTTCAGGACGATATCAGCATTCTGTATTTCAGCAACAAGATTGTCCAATAAATAAGCATGTAACCGGAAAAGAGAGGGCATATGGAAACGACAAGCATCCATCTCGAAGACCTTGAAAAAAGCTGGGTCACCCTGCGGGGAAAAGTGACCGCGCTCGAGAAAATAGACCTGACCGTCAATAAAGGGGAGTTTTTCGTACTGCTCGGTCCGTCGGGATGCGGGAAAAGTACGCTCCTGAACCTGATCGCGGGCCTCGAGAAACCGTCGCGCGGAAAGATCAAGTTCGGCGACCGCACGGTAGCGTGCCCCGACGAACGTATCCTGCTCGCCCCGTTCGAACGCGATATCGCGATGGTGTTCCAGAGCTACGCCCTCTATCCCCACATGACTATAGAAGAGAACCTGACATTCCCTCTCACGAACCGCAAGCCGAGGCCGTCGAAGGAAGAGATGAAGAAGCTCGCGCTCGACGCGGCGAAACTCCTCCAGATCGATATGCTCCTCGAACGCAAGCCCGCGGAACTTTCCGGCGGACAACGCCAGCGTGTCGCGATAGGGCGCGCGATAGTCCGCAACCCGAAAATATTCCTGATGGACGAACCGTTATCGAACCTCGACGCCCAGCTCCGTATGGATATGCGCGCGCAGCTCAAGGCGCTCCAGCAGAAGCTCGGCGTGACCACTATCTATGTCACCCACGATCAGCTCGAGGCGATGACCCTCGGCGACCGTATCGCCATCCTCAACGGCGGATATATCCAGCAGCTCGGTAACCCGATGGAGGTGTTCGCGCGCCCGGTCAACGTATTTGTCGCGCGGTTTATCGGCTCCCCGTCGATGAACATGTTCACCGGCGAACTCCGCACCGAGAACGGGCAGGACGTCCTGCACTCCCCCGCGATCACGGTCAAACTCCCCGGCGCGATCGCGTCGAAAATGAAATCGCGCGGCGGGTCGAAGTTTACTGTCGGCGTGCGTCCCGAGCATTTCGCGATACTCCCGCCCGGGCAGGGTAACTTCGACGTGAAGATCGAGGTGATCGAGCATATCGGGGTCGAGAGTCTCCTGTATGTCTTCCTCTCCAACGGTACGCAGATCGTAGTGAAGACGACCGACGCTCCCGCGAGCCGCGACGTATCGTTGGGACTCATCCCTGAGAATACGCACTTGTTCGATGAAAAAGAGAACAGAATCGATTAAGTAATACCCCGCTCCACGACATCCTCTCTCGCATTTGCGGAAGACAAGTTGTCGCCGCGGGACTTCTCGCATCCTGCGAGTCGCCTGAGAATACGCACTTGTTCGATGAAAAAGAAATGAGGATAGAATAACCTCGATACATCCCTCACTTCGTTCGGGACACTCGGCAACAGGTGTGTGATATTTTCTTTCGCGTCTTTGCGCCTCTGCGGTGTAGCGGCGGGGGAAAACTCTCAAAACAGTTTTATCTCCTTGAATTTTATAAAAGGGAAGAATGATCTTATAAATAGACGTGATGAAAATAATGTTTGAACTTGTTTCCGATATAACAGCGTATACACTTGACATGAGTTATTTATCAATTATACTAAAGTATTGAAAATAGGGGATAGATTTGGTGTTTTTAATAATTTGGGGAATAATATTTCTAATACTTATTGCCCTATTTTTATTATTTATTATCAACCCTCAGATAGGTATTTGTCTTGGGGGGTTGAAGATAAATGAAATAATTACATCAATCTCTTTGATTTTAACTGCATATTCTGCAGTTTTTATGGAAAGGATAAAAAAGCCTATGCAAAAACCAAATTTAGTATTGACGTTTAGAGATGAATCTCCATATATCCACGTATATAAATCAACACATTATCGGTTTAAAATTGAGAATGGAGGCAATACACTTGCAGAGAATGTATGTTTAAGAGTCACAAAGATTTCTATGAGAGAACTTGAATCAACAGGAGATTACAGAGATACAATTTTTTCTCCATTTTTTCTTAATTGGTTGGATAATGAAAATAAAAGGTATTTTGATAAAATCATGAAAAATCTACCAGTTATGATAGGTTTTGGACATATTGATTTATATAAAAATAAAAGAGCAATAGTACTAGAAACTCTTTCCCCAAATTGTAATAATGAACATATATTATTGAGTGGAGAATACAAAGTTGATTTGGTTTTGAATGCAAGTAATATAATAAAACCAAAGACATATATAATGGAGTTTAAATACAATTCAGAAAAAGACGATTTTAAATTGATTAAAGACATCAAAGAGATTTAATACAAATCTTTTTCCTTAATTTGTTCAGATTCAGCTATTCTCTGACTGTACAGATACGGTAATCACTTGATAAATACTTCACCTGGAAATCGAGTGTCCCGCGTTCCTCGCGGGATGGTTCGGGATTTCAGCATCTCGGCTTCGCCTCCCGCATACGCGGAAGACAGGCTCGATGACCGCAAACAAAATTCCCATTACCACCGTTTCATGCTATAATTTTACGCTCAATCCGTGAGAATCTGTAAAATCCGTGTCACTTGTGCTGAGCGTAGTCGAAGCATCCGTGTGAGAATGGGCAAAAAGAATGGGTAAAAAGTTTCCACCCGATTCATCACGGATTTCGTCGATTGAAGGATTCCACCGGATAAATTCCATATATGGAGACACCAATGAAAAAGAAGCTCATCCTGATAGACGGCTCAGGCCTCATCTTCCGCGCGTTCTACTCCCTCATCCGTAACCCGCTCCGCACTTCCAAAGGCGAGAACACGTCCGCCATATTCGGATTCATGCGGATGTTCCTGAAGATCATCCGGGATTACCGTCCCGACGGACTCGCGGTGGCGTTCGACGTATCCCGCAAGACGTTCCGGCTCGACATGTTCCCCGAGTACAAGGCGAACCGTGAGAAGACTCCCGACGAGCTCAAGTCGCAGATTCCCAAGATCATGGAGATCGTGCGCCTGATGAATATCCCCGCGCTCGCGTACGACGGCTACGAGGCGGACGATATACTGGCGACGCTCGCGGAGAAGCTCAAGAACGACTACGATGTCAGCGTGTTTACCGGCGACAAGGACCTTTACCAACTGGTGGAGAATAAGATCAAGGTGATCGCGGTGGTGAAGGGGGTGAGCGAGGTGAAGGTGCTCGACCGGAACGGGGTGAAGGCCGAGAAGGGGGTATACCCGGAGCAGATACCCGATTTCCTCGGTATCGCCGGCGACAGTTCGGATAATATCCCCGGCGTGAGGGGAATCGGCGAGAAGGGGGCGATCGCGCTCCTCGAGAAGTACGCTACTCTGGAGGAGATTTACGCCCATCTCGACGAGATTACCGGCGCCAACAGGAAAAAGCTCGAGGAGAGCCGGGATATCGCGACCCTGTCGAAACAACTCGCCGTGCTGAAACGCGACATCGTTGTAGAGAACGAACCGGACTGGACGAACGAGGTGCGTCTCGAAAACATATTCAATAAGGAGATGATCGCGAAGCTGAAGGAGTACGAGGCGGGTTCGGTGATCGAGGAGATTCAGAAGATGCTCACCGGAAAGCCCGAGCCTGCCGCCGACGGTGAACTCCCGCTCGAGAACACGGAGAAGAAGGCGAAACGCGAGTACTCCGAGGGACTTTTTTCCGATACCGCGCTGTTCGAGAAGGAAAGCGACTCGTCGTTTACCGCGCTCGACGGGAAGTACGAACTGGTAACAACGGTTAAATCGCTTGATAGTATCCTCGCGCGTGTCCGCGGTGACAAGGTGTTCAGCGTGGACTTCGAGACCACATCGGACGATCCTATCCTCGCGAGTATTATCGGGATAGCGGTGTCGTTCGACGAACGGACGGGGTACTATATCCCGGTGAAGCACGATGTCGGGACGGAGTTCGATAAAACGGGGGTGGTCGAACTGTTCCGCCCCATATTCG
>MIBD01000064.1:7705-9393 GCA_001829395.1 Spirochaetes bacterium GWF1_49_6
CAAGTACGAGTACCGTATCCTGATGAACTACGGCATCATCCTGCGGGGGATCGGTTTCGATTCGATGATCGCCGCGTATATCCTCGAACCCCAGCGCACGCGGTATAACCTCGACGATCTCGCGCTGACGTACCTTCATTATAAAACCATACACTATAAAGATATAGTAGTCGATACGAAAAACCGTACCCTCCTCGATGTGCCGATCGAGCAGGTACGCGACTACGCGGGAGAGGACGCCGATATCGCGCTGCGTCTGCGGAACTTTTTCAAACCCCTGCTCGCGAAAAGCAATGTCGAGAGTGTCTACTACAATATCGAACTCCCGCTCGTACCGGTGCTCGCGCGGATGGAGCATACCGGGGTATTGATCGATACCGCCTACCTCGGAGAACTGTCCGTCCGTCTCGCGGGATGGATCGGCGAACTGGAGACGAAAATCTACGAAATCGCGGGGGAGCGTTTCAATATCAACTCCACCCAACAGCTCGGCGCGATCCTGTTCGATAAGCTGAAACTCCCGGTATTCAAGAAGACCGCCAAGGGCGGGAGGCCGTCCACCGACGAGGAGACCCTCGAGGCGCTCGCGCCGGAACACCCCTTGCCCGCGCATCTGGTGAAGTACCGTACCTACACGAAGCTCAAGGGGACCTATATCGATACTCTCCCCGAACTGGTGAACCCGGTGACCGGGCGGGTACATACGAGCTTCAACCAGACGGTCGCGCAGACCGGGCGGCTCTCGTCGAGCGACCCCAACCTTCAGAATATCCCTATCCGCGACGAGATCGGCAAGGAGATCAGGAAGGCGTTTATCGCCGCCCCGGGGAAGGTGCTCCTGTCGGCGGACTACTCGCAGGTCGAGCTCCGGCTTTTCGCGCACTTCTCCGGCGACGACAATATGCGGAAGGCGTTCCGCGACGGGGTGGATATCCACGCGAACACCGCCGCGCTCGTATTCGGCGTGCCGCTCGCCGAGGTGACGTCCGACCACCGACGGGTCGCGAAGATGATCAACTACGGCATCAGCTACGGGATGAGCGCGTTCCGTCTCGCGAAGGAGCTGGATATGTCGCGCACCGACGCGCGCGGGTTTATCGACCGCTATTTCGACAATTTCCCTAAGGTGCGGGAGTTTATGCGCAGTACCCTCGAGTACGCGAGCGAGCACGGCGAGGTGCGGACGCTTCTCGGACGGATGCGGCCTGTGCCCGAGCTCAAGGGCAAAAAGGTCGGCGACCTGAACACCCTCACGCATCCCGAACGCTTCTCGATCAACACGGTCGTGCAGGGCACGGCGGCGGATATTATGAAGGTCGCGATGATTCGGATGTGCGGCGTTATCCAGGATCAATTTCCGCAGGTCAAGATGATTCTCCAGATACATGACGAACTGGTGTTCGAGCTTCCCCCTGAGACGGTGGATAGTTTCAAGCCGGTGGTGGTGGATATAATGGGGAACTCCGTAAAGCTCGACGTGCCGCTGACGGTGGACGTGGGGGTCGGGAAGAATTGGGCGGACGCGCATTAACGGCTCGACTTCGCTCGCAGAAGGGGGAAATACGCTAACAGAAAATAGTACTAGTACAGAATATTTAAAGAAATATAATAAATTGTAATTTAATATAGGTTCTTTCGCACTTTAAGTGGGTAAGTAAGCGGAATTGATTTTAGAAAAATCCATTTTA
>MIBD01000065.1:0-3376 GCA_001829395.1 Spirochaetes bacterium GWF1_49_6
CACGATGAAATAGATGACGATGAAAATAACCACGATGAAATAGATGACGATGAAAATAACGATGAAGATGACGATATATCCGATCTGGGAGGGCTGCGCGCCGAACAGGTACGGCATCAGGAGGGGCGCGAGCTTACCCGACGCAAACACCCCCGCGATAATCGCGAGAAGGCTGAATATCATATAGATAAATCCCTTGGAAAAGCCCCAGATAAAGCCTGCGATAAGTATTGCGAAAACCGCGATATCGACCGGATTCATGCGTCCTCCATGACGAATACGATGAATTTATCGGAATCGCGGGGCTATAAGTAAAAGGTTCAGATAAAAATCGCGAGCAGGCTGACGGTCTTTACGATGACCATGACGGCGAATATCCCGAATACAATCAGCACGCTCCATACGGTCACACGGAGGTAACCCGCGACGACTTCGTTCACCGGCTTGACCTTCGTCTTCTCGCGGATGCGTGTCGATATCAGGAATACCGCGATCGCGATAAATATCCCCAATGCGGTCAGCACATAGAGCCATTTCGCGGTCGACATAAACATGAACACGAGATAGAGCAGGACGAATTCCAATAGGAGGATACCGCCCATAATCAGGTAGTACTTGACCAGCGTCCAGTCGGTTTTCACGCGGGGCTTGGCCTCGATAATTTCCTTGCGCGCCGACCCGCCGGAGATGACCGCATAGACTACGGCGGCAAGTCCGAACAGCGCCGCGAACAGGAAGTACCCGCTCCGTAACGCGACCAGCCCTACTCCCCCGCCGATGAAGAGCGCTATCCCGATAATCAGCGCGACGAGCGTCCTGGTATTCATATAAGTTTGCCTGATTTCCTGGTTCATTTTATCCTCCGTTGCCGCGCCGGATTTCCAGCGCGCCCATTTTATCCATATCCGGTTTCCCGTATATTAGCGCATCATACAGTATCTCGAACGCTTTCGCCGAGGCGCGCGCACGCACCATCCCGCGTCCGCCGGGGATATTGAACCGGAGCGACGTATCCCCGTCCGCGCCGCCGAAGCCGATAAACACCGTCCCGACCGGCTTAGCATCAGTCCCCCCCGACGGCCCGGCTATCCCGGTGACCGCGATCCGGTAATCCGTATCGGCTATCCCGCGGAGTCCGGCAAGCATCGCAAGCGACGTCTCGTGACTGACCGCGCCGTATTCCGCGAGCGTATCCGCAGACACATTCAGCAGTCGTTCCTTCATCCGGTTGTCGTAAACCGTCACCCCGCCCAAATACACCATGGAACTCCCCGCGGCATCGGTGATCATCGACGCGATCATCCCGCCCGTGCAGGATTCCGCGGTCGTCAGGCGTTTTCCTCGGGCGGTCATCTCACGCACCACCGCGGCGGCGATAGTCTCGTCCGGGTCGAACGAATAGGTCTTGCGGCGCACGAGCGGGGACTTATCGAGAAGCGCATCGATCTCCGCCCGTGAGGCGTTGTCGAAACGCAGGTCGGTCATCCCCGGCGTCGCAATCGTCCCGAAACTCATCCCGTCCGGGAGAAGCTCCGCGATCCGGTCGTTCAGCAAGCCCTCGGGCAGTCCCACCGTGCGGACGTATACGGACGGGATACTGCTCTCCGAACTCAGCCTATCTATAAATGCGGGGAACATCCCCCGCAGTTCGGACGGCACTCCCGGGAACGCCGCGATTACGAGCGGCCGCGTATTGTAAACCGTATCTATATAGAACCCCGGCGCGGTGCCGTTGGGGTTCGGTATCACCTTGGAGCCGTCGATCACATTCGCCTGGCTCTTGTTGCCGACGGGGGCTTTCCGGCCGAGACGGCGGAAGTAGGACTCCACCATTACGTACACACTCGCGTCGAACTCCAACCCCCGTCCGAGGAACCCCGCGACCGCCTTGCGTGTCAGGTCGTCCACAGTCGGGCCGAGTCCGCCGGTTACGATAATGCATTCGGCGTAACTGGCGAGATAATCCAGCGCGGCGCGGATTTCGTTCATATCGTCGCGTACGGTGAGCTTCGCGGAAGTGACAATCCCCTTACCGAGCAGTTCGCGCTCGATATAGACCGAGTTCGTATCGGTAATCCTTCCGTCGAGAAGCTCGCTGCCGATAGTTAATAACGCCGCTTTCATTTGATTTGTTTCTCTTCTATTATGTATGCGTTCATTCATAACGGGATTTGTCCATGTAGTGAGATAGGATAAGAGAAACAGCGAAAAAAATCAAATATCCTCCCGAAGAGCCGATATTAAGGTAGAGGATGCTATGGGATGTAAGTACCGCAGGGAACGTAAGGATATACACGGACAGGCATCGAGCCTGATAATCATCAAATTCGCGGAGGAATTGGACGAAGCCCGCTTCGACGAGGTAAAACGGATACTGTCGAGCGACCACCGGATCGGCGATATCCATTACCGGGGTAAGAAGGTATCGTTCGTAGCGTCAGGTAACGCCGACGTGGATTTCCTGATCGAGGTGCTCGAGTCAAACGGGTTCGTTATCGAAGAATAGCCTTTCTTATCGCAAAAATTTTCCCTGTCTGCATATTTGCTTTTTTCTATCTGCCCGATTATAATTCCTGAAACATGATTTGCGGAGCCTGTGGATGAGTATTCAGCTGGCATACGCCTTATTTAAAAAAGAACGATCCGGCAAGTTAAAAATCGAAGTGTATGTCGAAATCGAGAATCTCGGGTTTGAGAAGCATATCTGCGTGAAAAACCCACGCACCGGCGCGTCTTACTGCGAGGCGGTGTACGCCGGGTTTGTCGGGAATAACCAGGAATGCTGGCAGGCCTCGTTCGAGATAGACGGCGACTCTATCGGAGAGGGACTCCCGTTCTCGGTCGAGTACTCGATCGGCGGTAAGACCTTCGTCGACGATAATAACGGCAATTCCTACCTGATCGTTCCCGATATGCCCGAGATTATTATCCGCTCCGGGATGATTTTCCTGATCGACGCGGCGGTAGACGGGGCATCGTTTTTCGGCAAAATCGGCGTCAAACGAACCGGCGAGATATGCGACGTTAAAGTACTGTTCTCCACCGATAAATGGCAGACGTTCCATGAGACCCCGGCGCGTCTAGACCGGGACCTCCCTGAATTCTACGGGGTATCGGTCTATACATTCTCGGCCAAGCTAAAAGAACTGAAAAAAGCGGACACCCTGCATTTTTATCTTTCCTGCGTCGTCGGCGGCGAGACCTTCTGGGGGAATAACTTCTCCCGCGATTATATCATTCGGGTGAAGCAATAATGACGGTATACGAAAAGATTATCGCCATTCTCCGTGAGAACGGTATCCCCTACGAAGAAATCATTCACGCCCCGGTTAAAACTACCGACGATTCCGCCCGCGAACGCGCGGCGGCGGGATGG
>MIBD01000065.1:3588-8320 GCA_001829395.1 Spirochaetes bacterium GWF1_49_6
CCCCATCTTTCTCGACAAGGATATCCTGTCCGCCGAATGGTTTATGTTCAACCCGGGCGACCATTGCCGGAGTATCCGTGTACGGCCGGACGGTCTCGTGCGCGCGCTCGCCGCAGTTCCGAATCCCGTCTATACCTTCGAGGACGGGGAAACCGGTGCGGTTATCGATAAATTGGATGTCACAACTTGACAAACGACCGCACCCTTTTAAAATAATATCCTGTGAAAGGAGGCGTATATGGTCGCGATAGTGGAAAAACCCACGCAGGAAAGGCTTCAATCGCTCGGCGCAACGAAATGGCCGATATGGGAGAAGGAAACAAGCGTATTCGACTGGGAGTACGACGAGTCGGAAACCTGCTATATTCTCGCGGGTAAGGTCAAAGTGACGTCGAAATCCACCGGGGAAAGCGTGGAATTCGGTAAAGGCGACCTCGTCATCTTTCCGCAGGGATTGAAATGCGTCTGGGAAATCTCCGAGGACGTGCGCAAACATTACCGGTTCGGATAAACAGGACGTCATCATGAATATATTAATCATCGGGGGCGGCGGCCGCGAAAGCGCGATAGCATGGGCGGTATCCCGGAGTCCGCTGGTACGGCGGCTCTTCATCTCGCCGGGTAACGGCGGGACGCTGAATTACGGCGAAAATGTCATCCTCCCGCTCGTGTACCCGTTCGACGAAGTGATCGAGTTCTGTGAGGACGCCGAGATCGACCTCGTCATCGTCGGGCCGGAAACCCCGTTGGTGGACGGGATAGTCGACTGTGTCCGCCGCGTGGGAATCCGCATCTTCGGGCCGTCGCAGAAAGCCGCGCAGCTCGAAGGCAGTAAAGCGTTTATGAAGGAATTCCTCGCCCGAAATAAAATCCCCACCGCGCGTTTTAAGATTTTCGACGACGCTAAAGAAGCGTCGGAATATGTCACCCGTCATAACACCCCGTTCGTCGTCAAGACCGACGGGCTCGCCGCGGGAAAGGGCGCGATTGTCAATAAGACGGTGCGGGAAACCCTCGATTCCATCAACCGCATCCTCGTTAAACGGGAGTTCGGCGACGCGGGAAACCGTATCGTTATCGAGGACTTGCTCGACGGAGACGAAATCAGCATATTCATACTGACCGACGGACGGGACTACAAGTGGCTCGCGTCCGCGCAGGATCATAAACGGATATTCGACGGGGACGAAGGCCCGAATACCGGCGGTATGGGCGCGTACGCCCCGGTGACATTCCTCGACGATAAACTGAAACAACTTCTCGACGAGAATATCGTCGCGCCTACTATAGAAGGAATGGCGCGCGAGGGAAACCCGTACACGGGTATCCTCTATATCGGCCTGATGATTACCCGGAGCGGCCCGTCCGTACTGGAGTACAATGTCCGGCTGGGCGACCCGGAAGCGCAGGTAGTCCTGCCGCTGATCGAGACCGATTTCCTGACCGCCGTATGGGCGTGCATGCACGAGGAACTCGGCAGACTGTCGCTGGAATACTACGACGGGTACTGTACGGGAGTGGTCGCGGCGGCGGAGGGATACCCCGATAAATATCGAAAGGGGGATCCCATCACCGGCGACCTTTCCGATGAGCCGGACTGCCAGGTGTTTCACGCCGGGACCGTATCCGCGCCCGACGGGAAAATTGTCACCAGCGGGGGACGGGTGCTATGTGTGTCGGCGCGCGGCGACACGCTTGAAAATTCCATCGCACGCGCTTATCAGAAGATGAAAAATATCCGTTTCGAGGGTATGTTCTATAGGAAGGATATCGGCGCGAAGGGGCTGTTTTCTCAGCCCGAATAACCGAAACCACGACTTAATAAAGGGAGAACCTCATGAAAAATTTTCAATTCAGTGGAAAAAGACAGAGATTTGATTCAATTATGAAAAAAATTCTGATCATGATATGCCTGTTTTTCATTACGGCTCCGTCGTTCGCGCAAAACCCCCTGAGTTTTTTCGGCCCCTACTTCACTTTTTCCGATAAGAAAGCAAAAAAACTCACCGCATCCTACTATACCAAGAAAAAGGAAAAATGCAACCTGAAGGTTAACGACGGTAAGCTGTCGTATGTCAAGAAGGAAAAGAAGGGCAAGTTTCATAACTTCACGTTAAAAGCTGAACCGGGTAAAAAATATAACTTTACGGTCGAGTCGATGAATCCCGAGATGAACGGGCACAAGGGGATACTGACAATCCCGTCGCAGGCGGGCTTTAAATTCGCCGCGTTCGGGAATACGATAAACGCTTATCCCGAGTTCGAGAAAATATGCTCGATAGTCAATAATCACCAGCCGTCGTTTTTCGTGCATACGGGTAACATGACCCTGGATTCGATGAGTATGGGCGAGTGGCAGAAGTTTTTCAATTACGGCTCAAAACTTTTTTCATCGACGGTATTCCTTCCGGTGGTCGGCGGGCTGGATTTCTACAGCACGCTATGGGAAAAACTGTTCGACGTTTCCAATAAGCGGTTCCCGTTCTATTCCTACGAACTGCCCTCCTGCACCCTGATCGTCCTGAACAGCGGGATGTATACCGGGAAAGATTCCACCCAATATATCTGGCTGGTCGAGGAGCTCAAAAAAGCGCAGGGTAAATGGAAGATCGTTATATTCCATCACGCCCCGTTCTCCACCACGCAGAATAAAAACAATCCGATACTTGCCGGGATCAATAACAATCTCATTCCGCTTCTCGAAACCTACAAGGTCGACCTCGTGATAAACGGGATGGACAACCTGTACGAACATTCCCTGAAGAACGGTGTCACCTATATCACAGCGGGCGGCGCGTCCGAGATACCCGACACCCCCGGCGGCGAGAATCCGTACCGCCAGAAGGTATTCTATGCGGCAAGCTCGTTCGTGATATTCGACGTGAAGCCGGAGACGATCACAATCTCCGTATACGATATCCAGAACCAGCCGGTCGAATCGTTCCAACTGAAGAAATAAGCGCACTTTAGGGCTTGATGACGAAGCAGCAATTCTTACCATTTTCTGTCACTGCGAGCCCCGCGCTGCAATATATTTTTGATACGCGGGGTGGGGCAGTCTATCTAAGAATATACAGTATAAACAAATAGATTGCATCGGCTATGGTTCGGTATCCCGCATGGGAAGGCGGGACAAGCGCTCACCATGACGCCTCTAGAAGGCAGGCAATGACAAAAACACTTCGTCAACACTCCCTTTACAGCCCCATGCTCAAATAATCGCAGAATAAATATTTCTAACCTTCTAACCTTCCCGTATATTTCTCCTCTAATCTATATGAAAGCAGCACACCGAATAACATACACCGCAGAGGCGCGATACCCACCGCGCCTCTGCTCCTCCTCAAAACCAAGCGCATACACCTCCTTCGATTGATACGAAAAGGGCGGTTTCTCATTCCGCCCTTTTCTATTTTACCCCCTGTAAAAAAATATTTCCGGCGCCCCTTGACACCTGCGGTGAATCATGGTATTATATTTCTATATGACTATTATGTATATTTAGTCATTGGTATATAGGAGGCGCTATGCCGAGGGCGTTCAAACCGGAAGAACGGGAATTGATTAAACGCGACATTATGAAAGCGGGTAAGGACCTTTTCGCCATGCACGGGATAAAAAAGACGAATGTCGAGGATATCGCGCGCGCGGCGGGTATCGCCAAGGGTTCGTTCTACCTGTTCTTTAACTCCAAGGAAGAACTATTCATGGACATCATGGAGGAACTCGAACGGGGCAGTAAGGAAAAAATCGAGGCTCAGTTTCTCACGCCCGGGGTTTCCCCGCGCGAGGCGATCAAGGGTCTGCTCCGTTACGAAATGGAGATGATCGAACGGGAGCCGGTATTCCGAATTATTATGGACAAGGACGAGTATCTCAATCTGCTCCGTCGTCTCCCGCAATCCCGTGTGGATGCGCATCTCAAGAACGACCGTGACCATAATATCACTCTTTTCCTTCATTATATGCGCGGCGATAAAAAAAAGAAATACACTCCCGACGCGGTCGCGGGCATTATGAAGTCCCTGTTCTTTTCGCTCCTGCACAAGGAGGAGATCGGACGGGACGTTTTCCCGCAGGTGCTCGATTTGATGATCGATCTTATCTGCGACGGATTGATTCAGGAATAACCAGGAGGAACGCATGATAAACGTCAAAGGTCTCAACTTCACCTACGCGGGCGCCCCCGCTGAAACATTGCACGGGCTGGACTTCCAGATCGAGCCGGGCGAAATCTTCGGCTTCCTCGGGCCGTCGGGCGCGGGAAAGTCCACCACCCAGAAAATCATCATCGGTATCCTGAAGGGCTTCACGGGCGCGGTGGAGGTAGACGGGAAAAATCTCGCGGATATCGGGCCGGATTTCTATGAGAATATCGGGGTATCGTTCGAACTCCCCAACCTTTTCGGGAAACTCACCGGCCTCGAAAACCTGCGCTTCTTCCGCTCACTCTACTCGCGCAAGACCGAGGACCCTGAGAAACTCCTCGAATCGCTCGCGCTTCTGGACGATAAAAACACCCGCGTATCGAGCTACTCCAAGGGAATGAAGATGCGCCTGAATTTCGCGCGCTCGCTCCTCAATAACCCCGACATCCTTTTTCTCGACGAGCCGACATCGGGACTCGACCCGGTCAACGCCCGCCGGATCAAGGACATCATCCTGGAGAAAAAAGCCGCCGGGAAGACTATCTTCCTGACCACCCATAATATGACCGACGCCGACGAACTCT
>MIBD01000065.1:8341-8804 GCA_001829395.1 Spirochaetes bacterium GWF1_49_6
TCGACGGGAAAATCTCGATAGCCGACTCTCCCCGCGAGCTGAAAATCCGAATGGGGCGTAAAACCATCCGTGTCGAGTACCGCGCGAACGAAGCTATCGAGTCCCGCGAGTTCGATTTCGACGGGATCGGCGCTAACCCGGAGTTCCTCGGTATCCTGAAGAGTAAAAAAATCGAGACCATCCATTCGCAGGAAGCGTCGCTCGCGGACATCTTCATAAAAGTCACCGGCCGCGATCTCACCTCGGAGGCCGCGCAATGAGACTCCTATCGGCGTTCCGTTTCCAGCTCGTCCTGCAGTTCCGCCACGGGTTCTATTACGCCTACGCGGTGGTGTGCGCGCTGTATATCGCGCTCCTCCTCCTTTTCGAACCCGGCCTCCGTTCACAGGCAGCGGCGTTCGTGATCTTCTCCGACCCCGCGGTGCTCGGATTCTTTTTTATCGGCGGGATTATCCTGCTGGAA
>MIBD01000065.1:8886-9058 GCA_001829395.1 Spirochaetes bacterium GWF1_49_6
CCCTGCTCGCGGTACTATCCAGCGGGATTATCGCCGCTGCCGCCGTCGGGTTTAACGCGAACTGGGCGATGCTCCTTACCGGGGTACTTCTGACATCGGTCGTGTTTATCCATATCGGGATCGCCGCGGTCAGCCGGATAAAGTCCCTCAATAAGTATATGCTGAGCGCGGT
>MIBD01000065.1:9124-9312 GCA_001829395.1 Spirochaetes bacterium GWF1_49_6
CCGCCTGTTCCCGACATGGGCGTCCATCACATTAGTCGGCGGCGCGTTATCGCCGGTATCCCCCCCGCCCGGCGACATCGTCCTCGCGTACGGGGTACTCGCGGGATGGGCGGTACTGTCCTACTTCTGGGCGGTCAACTGGATCGAGCGCTACGTCATCGGCAGGAAAGGAGGCCGCGCATGAGAAA
>MIBD01000066.1 GCA_001829395.1 Spirochaetes bacterium GWF1_49_6
AGTTTCTCAAATCCGAGTTCTACGCCCTCGGGATTGAATTCCTCGAACAACCCGTCGGTGAACAGTACCAGTTTATCCTTCTTGCTGAATTTCATCTCGACCTGCGAATACTTCACATCGGCCATACTCCCGCACAGCTTGCCCGTGGATTTCAGAAAATACAGTTTCTTTCCGCTGAACAGGTACTGGTCGGGATGCCCCGCCGAGGCGAATACGATCTTCTTTTCATCGATATGTATATCGCAGATAATCCCCGTGAAAAATACCGTCAGGGTGCGGTAGGTATTGAATATCTCCGTATTCATAATTTCGAGTATTTCCGACGGATCCGACACCGTGCTTTTCAACTGTTCGTACTCGCTCTTGATCAGCATCGTCATTAACGCGGCCTGTACCCCATGGCCGGTCGCGTCGGCGAGAAATATCCGCAGTACGCCGTTATCCATCATAAAAACATCGTATATATCGCCGCCCACTTCCGACATCGGGGAATACTCGATATGGTAATCGATACCGGGGATATCGATAGCGCCGGACGGGAGCAGACTCTCCTGCACCCGTTTAGCGAGGCGAAGGTCCTGCTTGATAATATCGTAGGCCTGGTTGAGCTCGCGCGTCCGCTGGTCGACACGCCCCTCGAGGAGAGCGTACATATTGGCGTTCTCGATCGCGATCGCGGCCTGACTGAGAATCACCTCTATCAGTTCGACGTCGTCCCTCGAGAAAACCGAGCTGGACATGGGATTGTCCAGATAACAAACCCCGATGACCTGCTCGTGCAGTTTTATCGGCGCGCAAAGAATCGATTTCAGGTGGAAATTGACCACGCTCATAAACTCATAGAAGGCTTCGTCCTGCGCGGCATTCCCGGTAATCATCGATTCGCCCTTCTGGTATACCTGCCGGACGACATGCGAGGAAAACAGGATATCGGTCGTGCCGTCCATATTCTTCATCGCCCTGACCTCGAGTTCGCCGGTATCGCCGTTCTTCAGGAACACCAATCCGCGCTGGGCGCCGGTATACTCGATCATCCGCATGACAATACTCTCGAGCAGGGTGTCCAGATTAAGGATGGCGCTGATACTCTGGATCATCCGCATGATGGATGTGAGCCTCTGTTTCGCCTGGAACTTCTCCATCGTACCGCTGCTTTCCTCACGGATGCCCAGCAGGTCGCCGGTCTTGAGGATATATTCGCGGGAATGCGCGCTGCGGAAAAGCCGGTACGCCGATTCGAGCTTGGCGCGGCTCTCGCGTATCCGCCCGGTATTCCGCAGAAATATCCCGTAATCCAGGAAATCGCGTCCCAGTTCGAAACTTCGCCCAAGGTCGGAATCCCACTTCACCGCGCGCTGGAAAGATTTTTCCGCCGCACCGTGATTTCCCTGCACTGCGAGTATCTTTCCTTTTATCCTGAGCGTTTTTCCGTAATGGGTGACCCATTTACGGTTCTTCTTCATCGCGGTATCGCTCATTTTAACCGCGAAATGCATATATCGTTTTTTCAGATGCTTATTGCTCTCGATGAAATACATTCCGAGATAGGCCTCCGCCAAATCGGCGTACAGCTGGTTGACGTACTGATCCATCAGCGAGTTGTTCTCATGCACCAGCTTCGCTTCCTCGAGATGCTTGACCGCCTCGGTAAAATCTTCCCGTATCAGGCACTGCTCGCCGTAATACGTATGATAATTACAGATTGAGATCGGGATCGGGTAATCCGCGAGGAGCTTACTGCATTTTTCAGTCCATACGTTAGCAAGCACAAAATCCCCGCGCTCGTTATTGAGCCACATATAGTCCACATATACGCTGGACAGTCCGAAATAATTCTTGGAATACTCGCTGATCTTGAGGTAGCTATGCAGGTACTCGATGCTTTCATCGTACTCGGAGAGGTAGATGCAGTTCAGATCCATCCCGCCCTCGGTAATCCCCTGCTCCCACATATCGCCTATCCGGCTGAATCCCTGCCGCGCCTGTTCGAAATTTTTCTGGCTCTCATGGTACTCGCCCATCCATTGATAACAATACCCGATCCATTGGAGACTCTGCGAGATACCCCAATCGTCCTTGAGTTCCTTCCGCATCTTCAGCGCCCGGAAGTGAATCCGGAGCGATGTCCTGAAGAGCGGGATCGCCATAATCAAAGCGGCATACGCGCCCATCGCCATACCCAGTTCTTTCGACTTGCCCAAACGGGATTCGGCGAGATTGTACATCCTGATCGAGCAGCGGATGAATTTATCCAGATCGTTGATAATATAGATCCAGTTGAGCGTAATATAAAACCAGACGATCAACCGGTCTTTCTCATAACGGGATTTATTCTTTTGCCGTTTCATCTCCCGGTTACGGTACATGAAATGGAACAGGTCGTGTATCCCGCGTCTCAGGAACTCCACGAAAATATTGATATAGACACCATGTTTCGTTACCGGGAGGTATTCCCCGAGCAGTCTCAGTCCGAGTTTCCCGTTCTCCTCGCATTTCACCTTATCCCCTTTTTTCAGGAAGGCGGTACAGATTTCACGGTAAATCTTCGCTTTTTCCAACGGTGATTCCATGCGCGGCAGGACCGACTGGAGAATCGTAATCGATTCGTCATAACGCCCGATATTCAGGGTGAGCTTTCCGAGGTTGACACGGACTCCCAGCCATGGATCGCTTTCCATCAATCCGGCGCTTTCCATCAATTCCTGCGCCATCTTGTAATAGCGTATCGCGTCCTCGTTGGCGAAATTGTCCCTCGCCTGCTCGGCGGCGGGGATGAGGTATTCCAGCACTTTATCCCAACAATCCGAATAATAGTAATGATTGGCAAGTTCGTACAGGCGGTTTTTATCGCCGGTATCCGTATCCTGTTCGATCAGCTCCGCGATAGTCTGGTGAATCTTCTTCCGGTCGTCCGGGGTATTCTGTTCCTCGAACACCTCGCGGACACGGTCGTGGACGAATAAAACGACACCCTTCTCGTTATAATCCTCGTCGAGAAGCCCGAGCCTGATCGAATTATCGATCATCTCGACAATCTCAGTTTCCAGATATTCGGGATTCAATGCCTTCGCGAGTTTCAGGAGGAAACCGACCCGGAATTTCCTGCCGATTAACGCCGCCCATCGCAGGACAAACCGTTCTTTTTTATTCAGCAGGACGATGCGGTTAAAAATAATATCCAGCAGCGTCGAGGAAATCTGTATCCGTCCGATACTTTCGCGGTCGAACACCCATCGCCCGTCCTCGATCCTGATCGCATGGTCGTCCGCCATCTGCTTAACGATCTCGATCGCGAAGAACGGGTTTCCCTTGCTTTTCGTATAGATCAGGCTGATAATATCCTCGATATTTTCAGGGCACTCGGAAAGCATGCCGCAGGTGATCTGTTCTATTTCAGGACGCGATAACGCGCGAAGCTGGATCGATTCCAGCGGCAGCTGGTTCTCGTAGGATTCCCGGATGATATGATAGAGACTGTGCCCCGCGGGTATTTCGGTGACACGGTAGTTCGCTATCAGGAGGAGTTTCGAATTCTTCATTTCTTTCTGGATTTCCTCGATCAGCATGAGAGTGCCCTCGTCGGCAAGATGGAGATCCTCCAGAATGATGACCAGCCCTTTCTCTATATCGGCAAGCGTCCGAAAGAAGCGCGACACCTCTATCAGGAAACGCATATTCTCACGGTTCGGTTCCAACTCTACGAGAGGACGGCATTCCCCGACAATCTCCGCCATCTCCGGCTTTAATTTCAGGATCAGTCCGCCCAACTCGCCCAACGCTTCCCTCATCGCGGTTTTTACCGTTTCCTGTTTCTCGGGCTTAAAATTCGCGTAGAGAAGCAGGTAATGATTGAGGCTGTCCTTGAACGGCTTATACGGGGTCTTGCTCAATCCCGAAAAACACCGCCCTTCGAGACATACGCCCTCGTTACGGATGACCTGCCTGCGGAACTCTTCGGTAAGACGGGTTTTACCCGCGCCCGCTTCCCCGCTGATCAGGACCAAACCGCCCTCACCCTGCAGCGACCGTTCGTACTTGGTTTTCAGGGTCTTCATTTCCTCGTCGCGGCCAGCGATATAAGTCCGCTGATTCAGCCGGACGACGCGATCTTCCCCGCCGATCTCGAAACCTTCGTCCCCCTCGATATACTTCTTGAGATCGCCGCATAACCCGTGCGAACTCTGGTATCGCTTCTCGGGTTCTTTTTCCAGCAATTTATTGATGATCTTCTCGATAATGGAGGGAATATTCTTAACATATTTTGACAACGGCGGCGGCGGGGTGGCGATATGCTGGTGCATCAGCGACATGATGTCGTCCGCCTGGAACGGCAGTACCCCGGATATGAGCTGGTAGAACACGACGCCGAGCGAGTAGAGATCGCTGCGTTCGTCCACCTTCTGCTTGATCATCCCGCTCTGCTCGGGAGACATATAGCTGAACGTCCCCGCGATATCGTCGGAATTTTTTATATCGTTGAAGTCCTTGATCTGGGCGAGGCCGAAATCGATCAGTTTCACTTTCTTTTCGACGACACCTTTCTTCTTGGTGTCGAATACCATGATATTCCCGGGCTTGATATCCCGGTGCAGGATTCCCTTCCCGTGGATATACTCCAATGCCCCGGCAAGCTGATACGCGAAGGATACGCTCTCCTCGATAGAAAAACGCGTCCCGGATTTCAGGAGCTGGTGCATGCTTTTCCCGTCGATATACTCCATGATCAGGAAATGGTATCCGTCCTGCTCCCCGATATCGAGTACGTCGACAATACTCGGGTGGTGCAGTTTCGATACTGCGGTGGCTTCGGAATGAAAACGGATATAATCTTCCGTCCTCACGGATGTGATGTTCGATTTGAGTATCTTAGCGATTACCTGACGGTTCTGCTTCTCCAAATCGGACGCGAGATAGACAAAGCTCATCCCGCCCTCGCCGATACGGCCGGTCATCTGATATCGCTTCTGAAGGATTTTCCCGGACAAGTCCACCTGATACCCCCGAATAAAAAAAAGGATATACCTAGAATATTTTAAAAGAAATGCTTCAAAATGTCTATAGTTAATTCGTTATTCTGTTTATTCCTTCCCACACCAGACGGCCCGCGAAAAACAGCAGAATCAAGCCCAGCCCGCGCAGAATCCATTTATACCCGTTACTCCCCGTCAGCCCCTTGAAACGGTCGGCGAGCAGCACGACCGCTATCCCCCCGCCTAAAAGACAAGCATATAACGCAAGTAGATACCCGATACCCCAAACAGCGCCTTTATTCCACTGCGCGACAAACCCCGGCCCGCCGATGGTTATCCAGAAAATATAGACGTTGGGATTCATTAAATTCGTGATGACGCCCTTCTTCAGCGACATAGGTTCTTTTTTTTCCGTCTGCTCGCTCTTCCGGGGGATAAAATTTCTGACCGCGCAATAGATTAAATACGCCGCCCCGATGAACGAGATGACCGCCAGTACGATATTCGAATGGGCGAGGCCGGCCAGCAGAAGGATGGAAACCGCCGCTATAGGGATATCCGTAAAAAATGGAGCGAGCATGGTCTTGATACCCTCGTTCCGGTGATGCGCGACCGTCTGCGATATGGCGAGAGTGAGCAGCGGCCCCGGGGTAATGCCCGATACCAGTCCGATCAGCGCGATTTGCAGTATTTCCATCATGGGCTATCCCGCCGTCAGTATGCGAAGTAAGTCCGACGGCCTGTCCGCGATCGCCATCGCCCCGGCGGCCTCGAGTTCCGCCCGGGTGCGGAATCCCCATGCCGCGCCAACCGGGAACATGCCCGCGGAAATCGCGGTACGCATATCCGTGTTCGTATCGCCGAGGTAGAGGAATTCACGCGGGGGTATATCCAGTTCCGACGCGATACGAATCGCCCCCGATGGGTCGGGCTTGACCGGAATCCCCGGCGGGCCGGCTCCGTACACCTTGTCGAAATCCCAGCGCGATAGCAGCTTTTTTACCACCGCGAGCGTGAAACCGTTCGGCTTATTCGAAAGTATCGCTATTTTTATATGCATGCCCGTGAGGTGGTCGAGAAGTTCGGGGATACCATCGTACGGCCGCGTCTTGTTGTCCCAACGGCGGTCGTACTCTTTCTCCATCGCCCCCAGGCATTTTGCGATAATCCCCGGCTCCCGCGCGGCCTCCGGTAAAACCCGTTCCGCTAGCGCCCGTACCCCGTCTCCGACAAAGTAACGGTATTCGTCACGCGCATGCCCCGGATAACCCATCGAGGCGAGCGCGGCGTTCATCGAATCCGCGAGATCGTCGAGAGTATCCAGCAGGGTGCCGTCGAGGTCGAACAGTACCGCCCTGTAACACGCCGCCATCAGGATAGCCCGAAAAGCGCGCGGAGTTTTACCAGAAGCGGCGGCCCGAGGATGATCATGCCGACTATCGCGGAAAGGAGCGCGCCCATCAGCACCGCGCCCGCGTAGATATCCTTGACCTTACCGGCCTCCTCGTGGTACTCCGGCGAAACATGGTCGACCAACGCCTCGATACCGGTATTCATCATCTCGAGGGTGATGACGAAAAAGAACATGATGATGATAATGATTAATTCCATCAGGGGTAACGCGAGCCAGAACGACATCGCGATCGCCGCCGCGCCGATAATGAACTGCACCCAGATATTCCGGTGCCCCTTGAAACTCAGGATAATCCCCCTGAACGCGTAAACAAAACTCATCAGGAAACGTTTCATAACTCAGCCCTCTCGGTACGGTATATTTTTCCTTTCCAGTTCCACCATTTAAGCAGTTCAGGGTCGTGCGCGGGTTCGCTCGCGAAATAGACCGCGCACCGGAACACGTACAGGACGCACGGGTCCTGCCGCGCCCCTGTTATTTCGCATAAGCGGCGGTACATTTCCATCGGGTCGGCATCCTTCAGGCCGGCGACATGCTCGAACCCGAGGAGACGCAGGTCTTTAGCGAGACTTTTCCCGATACCGGGGATAACCGTCAAATCGTCCGGCGCGGATTTTTTCACGCGAGGCGGGGTAATATTCCGGGGCATAACGACTCTCCGAAAATTTTATAAAATCTTTGGGAAAACCGGAGTTTCATGTTATAATTGATTGTTATATATTATATATCGAAAAACCGAAAATAGAAATATAATACTGAAAAGGTGCGCAGATGGAATATTTGCTGAATATACCCATCGTCCAGTTTCTCGTCAATATTATCGACATCCTGGCGGTGGCGTACTTTATCTATTTCCTCTACAGTCTCTTCGAGGATACGAACTCCATCACGATACTGAAGGGGTTTATCGTCATCATCGCCATCAGTATTATCGCGAACCTCATCGGCCTGAATACTCTCGCATGGCTGTTCAAATATGTCATCACATACGGGGTTATCCTGATCGTGGTATTGTTCCAGCCGGAAATCCGGCGGCTTCTGTCGCGTGTCGGGAGAAGCGGACTGGGCGCGATCAAGGGGAAAATCACCGAAGAAGCGCTGATGGAGCTTTCCCGTTCGATCATCATGCTGTCCGAGGATAAAAGCGGGGCGCTCATTATTTTCGAACGCAACGTCGGCCTCCGCGATCTGGTGGAGGAATCGGTCAAGCTCGACGCGGTCATTCAAACCGACCTCATCCTGTCTATTTTCTATAAAGGGAATGTCCTGCATGACGGGGCGGTCATCGTAGAGGGGGATAAACTGATCGCCGCGAGGGTGATTATCCCCGGCGTGATCGTCGAGGCGTTCAAGACGAAGAAGCGGCTCGGCACACGTCACCGCGCGGGGGTCGCGATCACTGTGGATACCGACGCTATTTCGATTATCGTCTCGGAGGAGAACGGTAAAATATCGCTCGCGCATAACGGGAAACTGGAGTACGATATACCCGCTGAAAAATTCTCAAGGAGATTGAATGAAATCCTCAGTGTGGACTAAACTCAAGTACTTTGCCACTCACAACTGGGTTCAGAAACTGGTCTCCGTTCTGATGGCGGTGGGTATCTGGTACTATGTCAATTCCCTCGAGCTGACCGAGAACACCCTCAACCTGCCGATCGCGTTCGTGAATCTCCCGCCGGATATGGTGCTCGTCAACAGTTCGGACACTATCGCGGAACTTTCCGTCAGCGCGCGTAAAAATATCATCAAGAATAATTCGCTCCTGAAAGAAATAAACCCCTATGTCGACCTGACTAATGCCCGTATCGGGGAATACGAATATAAAATATCCATTAACATCACCAACCCCGACCTGCAATTCCAGGTCAACCTGAAAAAGCAGTACGTCACATTAAAAATCGACCGTCTCGAGATAAAAAATCTGCCGATCAAGCCGAAAATTATCGGGCAGGTCTCCGAGGGATTTGTGATGGAGAGTATCATCCTCAATACGAACGAGGCTGCGGTGCACGGGGCGTCCGAGGCGTTTAAGGACCTCCAGTATATCGAGACCGGCCCTATCGATATCAGCGGGATTACTAACAGTATCGAGAAAATCGTGAAGCTCACCCTTCCCGCATCCATTACGGAGGTCAAACCCTCCGAAGTTCTGGTCGTCGTGCAGATACAGGAGAAACGGCTGACGCGCGAGGAGATATTCCCTGTGAAGCTGAACAATCTCTCCCCAGGATACTCTACCCCCCAACCTCCGCAGGTGCTCCTCATCCTGAATATCCCGGGCAGTTTGCTATCCGGCTATAAGGAAAAAATCAGCATATCGGTCGATTGCTCGTCCGTCAACGCACCCGGGGCATATACGTTCCCGTTGGAAATCGACGCGCCGAAGGGAATCCAGATAGTAAACAAGATCAAATATCTCAATATACCCTTCGCGTTATCGTCCACAAACTGACACCCGGTTGACATTTTCCGTGTCAGGGTTTATATTAATCCCTATTTATTTCCCATGATTTGGAGGGCGCATCATGCGTGCAGTCGTACTGATTTCCGGGGGCTTGGATTCCATGCTCGCGGTGAAACTGATCGAGGAACA
>MIBD01000067.1:0-1768 GCA_001829395.1 Spirochaetes bacterium GWF1_49_6
CTGTCGGGCATATGACCTATCAAATAAATTGATTGTTTTTTAACGTATTAAATGCTTTGGTAATATGACGTTCATTAAATAATATTTTTTTTCTAGTACTCCATTGTGAAATTGCGGTCTTTATCTTATTTATTTCATGGATATTTTCATGTGCATATAACCAATGCACGGTTGAAAGTAATTCTAAACCGTAAGGTGTTTCATATCCTTCGATCAGACTTTTTACCTTTAAAGTATTGTGATAAATTTTTGGATTCATTTGTATCAAAGAAAGGATATTAGGAATATTTATCTCAAGTATTGAAATATTTGTACTTTCAGTCCGGTCCCCAAAACCCGTTAGATAATGTCCTTCCATAGATTCTAAAAGATGATTGAGATTATTTGCATAAGGTCCAAAATTACCTTTCTTATACTGCAATTTTAAATATTCACCGGTTTCTTGGAGAAAATACATTAATTTTTGTATTTCAAGTTTTGTTAAACCATATCCGGGATCTTTATAAATCTTTATTAGATATATTAAAGCGGTTTTTATTGGGGTAAGATCGGGTTTTTTTGTCGAAATCGGAATATCTTTAGCGTTGGGAGAATGGGAAGGTTCGTAAATTAGTATTTCGATTTTATCGTTTAATAATGAAAGTTTTTCAAGCATTAATTCTTTCACTTCATTCCAATTTAATCCGCCATTTCCACATCCTAACGGAGGAATAGTTATTGATTTTATTTTATTCTTTTCGATAACCCTTATCAAGTCATCCAATCCTGTCTCAATATATTCAATTTTCGAAGGATGTATCCAATTTATTTTTGTTGGAAAGTTTATTATGTACTGGGGTTGAAAAAGATTATTACTATGAACAACGAACATTTTTCCAATTTTCACTTCTTTTTTATCACATGCGGATTTATATTGACTATAATTTTCAGGAAAAGCCTGCTTGAATTGTAGTGCGATTCCTTTCCCCATAACTCCCAGACAGTTTACTGTATTCACAAGCGCATCGGTTTTTTCGTCGAGTAAATTACCTGCTTTCTTAAACGTTATCATTCTTTTATCCTAATAGTACCATTCGGGTTTAATCTCAATTTGTAAATTATATTTGGGATGTGCTTTTATAATTTCCCGTACTTCTTTTTCTATAATATTATTATATACACCAATTTTCTGAATAGCAAAAAACGGAAGAAATTCATGAACTAAAAACTCGGCCTGTTTTCTTCTTTTACGATCATTATCATCTTCAGTATCTGCCCAATAATTATTATTTATTACTTCCCAATCTAAAATATTTAATTCTGAAATATTTTCATAGAAATCCGAAAGTTTCATCACTGCATGTCCGTCTGTAAACACAAAAGGTCGGTCAAATTCGATTATCTTTGCTATTGAGGTAACGATGTGAATAATAGATTCTTCACCTTTATTGTATTGTTGTACATAGTTTTTATGAATTGCATAAAGCATTGGGGAACGAGGACAAAAATAAAAGGGAATATATTCATGAAGATTTCCATAGGGACTAAAAGGAACCATCGTGTGTAAGCGTATATCTTGTATTCCTTCATAAGCAATGTTGGTATAGTCTCTTGAATTACAGGTAAGCAAGCTCTTTGAAAATAGCTTATCGCAAGAAACTATCTTTTCAAGGTTATCAATATCGGTAATATGGAATATTTCAACTAAATTATAATTAAGCATTAGTCAATTACCCCCTAAATCCGTAGCAGTGATCCGTTTACAAATCCTCCTATTAACATACTGCCG
>MIBD01000067.1:1800-2059 GCA_001829395.1 Spirochaetes bacterium GWF1_49_6
TTTTCCGCGCCGGGGGGAATCAGTATCGCATCGCCGGTATGGTATCGCACGAACGTCCCGTGAAAATCAATCTCGAACTCGCCGTCGATTACGTACCCGGTATGCCCCTTCACGCACCAGTCCGGTTCGACGAAGTCATGGGTATATTCCACAAGGCGCAGCTGCTTATTGCCAGCAGTGTACCGCTTGAAACGGACTCCCTTCATCGGGTTTGATGACGAAGTCTATCTAAGAATATACAGTATAAGCAAATAGATTG
>MIBD01000067.1:2120-3808 GCA_001829395.1 Spirochaetes bacterium GWF1_49_6
CATGACGCCTAGCAATGACAGAAACACTTCGTCAACACTCCCCATCGGGGATTCCCATTCGAGCGCGGAAAAATCGACCCGGTTCATTCCCATTCGATGGTGGCGGGGGGTTTGGAGGTGATATCGTACACCACCCGGTTGACCTCGCGGATCTGGCGGACTATCGTGTTCGCGGCCTCGTCGAGAAGCTCGTAGGGGAGATGTCCCCAGTTCGCGGTCATCGCGTCCACGCTGGTCACCGCACGGAGGGCGATTACGTTACCGTAGACGCGTTCGTCGCCCATCACCCCGACGCTCTTCACCGGAAGGAATACCGCGAACGCCTGCCAGACCTTGTCGTACCATTCGTACTTATGGAGCGCGTCGATAAATATTTTATCCGCCTTGCGGAGAATATCGAGCTTATCAAGGGTAATATCGTCGAGCACACGCACCGCGAGACCGGGCCCGGGGAACGGGTGACGGTTGAGTATATTTTCAGGGATACCCAGGAGCCGCGCGACCTCGCGGACTTCGTCCTTGAAGAGGAAGCGGAACGGTTCGAGGATACGCCCTTCTTTTTCGAGTTTTTCCACTTCCGCAACGCGGTTATGGTGCGTCTTGATCGTGCGGGAAGGACCTTTCACGGGGTTGCTCTCGATCACATCGGGGTAAAGCGTGCCCTGCACGAGGTAATCGAAGTTCTTCAGCGCGCCCCAGAACACGTCGATAAAGAGTTTCCCGATAATCTTGCGCTTCTTCTCAGGGTCTTTCTCGCCCTTGAGCGCGGAGAGGAATTTATCGGACGCGTCGATATAATTAATATTCAGTCCGAGGCGGTCCCGGAGGGTGTAAAGTACCTCCGTCTCTTCGTCCAGCCGGAGCAGTCCGTTATTGACGAATACCGCTTCGACACTGTCGCCGAGGGCGCGCTGCATCAGTACCGCGAGGGTGGTGGAATCCACTCCGCCAGATACGCCGAGCACGACTTTTTTATCCTTACAGACCTCGCGGATATCCGCGATCTGTTTCTCGATAAAGTCCTGCATATCCCAGTTTTTAGACATCCCGCAGATGCCGAACACGAAGTTCGACAGGACGACGTCGCCCTGGAACGTGTGCGCGACTTCGGGATGGAACTGTACCGCGAATATCTTGCGGGGGAGGTTCTGGATCGCGGCAAGGTCGTTATCGGACGTACCGGCGATCCGTTCGAATCCGGGGGCGAGACGGATCACCGAATCCCCGTGGCTCATCCATACAACCCCGCCGTCTTTGACGTGCGTGAGAAGCGGCGAATCGGGACGTTCGACCGTCATCACCGACCGGCCGTATTCCCTGTTATGGGAACGCTCGACTTGTCCGCCCATGAGATGCGACATGAGCTGCATCCCGTAGCAGATACCGAGTATGGGGACGCCTATATCGAAGAAGTCGGCGGGAAGGAGCGGAGCGTCGGGATCGAGCACCGAGGAAGGCCCGCCCGAAAGGATGACTCCCGACGGGGCGAGTTCACGAAGGCCCTCTTTCCCGATAGAATAGGGATAAATCTCGGAATACACCCCCAACTCGCGGATACGCCGTGCAATCAACTGGGTATACTGCGAGCCGAAGTCCAGAATAACGATAGAATGCTTCATTTTTACCTCACCTTTAGGTCAGAATAACCGGACACCGTCTTCCGTTTCCTCATCCTCATCGGTCTGACT
>MIBD01000067.1:3900-5704 GCA_001829395.1 Spirochaetes bacterium GWF1_49_6
AACCGTCGATAATAATATCGATCATATCGCGGAGTTGTTCCTTCGACGGGGTAATCCCGCGCTCGCGGAGACTCCGCAGGGTCTTGACCGCGCCGAGCACGGCGGTCAGCGGCTGGCCGACATAATGCTCGACCGAAAACCCTACATGCGACGCGACCCTATCGCTTTTTATATGGATTCGTTCCTTAAAAAGGAAGACATTCGCTGTTTTTATCAGGAGCTCGTAGGGCTGAATTGGTTTTATCAGCAGGTCGGCCGCGCCCGCTTTTTTCGCGCGGCGTATCAATTCGATATCCGCGGAGTTACAGGTCGGGATGACTGCGACGTCGAATGTATGTTCGTTATCGTAAAGCTCGCGGCAGAGCGATTCCCAATCGAACCCCGGAAACCCGGTATCGATATATACCAAGTCGGGCAATTCCTTCTCGATAGCCTCTTTGATTCCAGCGGGGCTATCCGAAATAGTAACGTTATAGCCCTCGGAGACGAATGTACGCAGAAAAACTTCCCGGTTCTCCGGGTCGTTTTCCCAAACCATGATGCGGGAACCTGTCATCAGAAACTCCTCTCAGAGTATTTTCATGATGAGCAGGGTAATATCGTCACTTTGCGGCGCCTTAGCTGTAAACTCTTTGAGATCGGCGATGATACCCCTGCACATCGAGTCCAGATCGTCCGACGCGTATTTCATAATGGCGCGGTAAAAACGGTCGTTACCGTACTCCTCGCCCGAGGCCGATTTCGCCTCGACAATACCGTCGGTATACTGCAGGAAATAGTCCCCCTTTCTCAAAGAAGCCTTGAACAATTCTATCTGCGGATCGAAAATCGCGCTGTCCATTATTCCGACGGGAAGTCCGCCGGTCTTCAGAAGGCGCATCTTTTTATCGTCGCTATTGAACAATATCCCTTGTTCGTGCCCCGCTATCGAGTAGATGAGTTCGCTCTTCTTGATATCCAGTACGCCGTAAAACACGGTGGCGAACATATTGGGGGGCGAATCGCGGAGAAGGATCGGGTTGATATGCTTGAGTACGCGCGACGGGTCCATTTTCTGGTCGGCGGCGGAACGCAGGGCGGAACGGAGCACCGCCATCACCATAGCCGCGCCCACCCCGTGATTGGTCACATCGGCGACCACGATTCCCAGATGGTCGGGGTCGTTTTCGAGGAAGTCGTAATAATCCCCTCCCGATTCGGACTGAGGCTCGTAGTAATGCGCGAACTTGTATCCCGGCAGTTCCGGGAGCGAGGACGGTAATATCGCGGTCTGAATCTCCATCGCGATACGCAATTCCTCTTCCATACGCGCTTTATCGCGGACTTCGAGGAACGCCTTCTTGAGATTGTGCGTCATAATATTGAACTTATCGGCGAGCTGTCCGAGCTCGTCATGGTTCTTAATCAGTACGTCGTTATCGAGTATATCGATATTTCCCGCAGCGAGTCCGTCGGCGATCTCGTCGGTACCCTTCGCGAGGGTGTTCAGCGGGCGGATAATGAAGCTCACGACGAAGAATGTGACGACGAGCATACGCAGGATGAATAGGATGGCGATATCGACGGTCTGGTTCGCGATTTTCTCGCGCTCGGCCTGAATCTTGTCCATCTTCAGCAGGATTCTCACGCTTCCGAGACGGTAGATATTGAATACGCTGCGGAACGTGTTTTCCGCGAGGAACTGGCTGACTGTCCCGTCTTCCGTCATCGCTTTCTCGAAATTACTCAGGTTGTCGAGAAGCTGGAAGAACAACCCCGTATAGTAGGAACGTTTCACGGGATACCAGATCATCTGGCTCTGTTT
>MIBD01000067.1:5711-8428 GCA_001829395.1 Spirochaetes bacterium GWF1_49_6
TTGACCTTGTCGATAATCTCTTTATCGAAGGCCTCGGTGGTCTTTTTATCGGGGGTCACGTAACGGTCGAGGAACTGGCGGAGATAGGTGAGAAATTTTAATTCGTTCTTTACCCGGTCGTTCACCAGATTCTTATTGACGAATAGACGGTTTTTATCCTTCATATCCAGATACTTCTTCCCGGCCGCGTCAGGCATCCCGTAGAGAGCGAGAATTTTCAGCAGACGGTCGATTGTGTCCTTCTTAAGGTCGAACTCGTACCCGTTCATGTAGTCCTGAAAGTTTTTATTCATATCCCGCAGGAACTGGATATCCGAAGCGGTAGCTCCGCTATCCTTCATCAGCGTCTGCGACAGGGCGGAAAGCTCCTTTTTATCGTTATATACCAGACTGTAGAGCTTATTGAATAAAAAGATCAGCGAAAGGTTGTTTCTTAATTCGTCGGGATACTTATCGAGCGCGAATATCTCGCGGTCTTTATACTCGTCGTAGAACTTTTTAAAGTTATTCAGCTCGGATACGCCGAATTCGTCCGAAAGGTATACCGGCAGGAACCCGTCGATATAATAGTTCACGCCCTCGGCGTTGGAATTGTTCATCAGGTGGGGGAGTTCCTCGAACCCGCTTTCCAGTAGCCATTGGTTCTTCGTGGCGATCGGTTTACCGATATTCTCCGGTTGGGAGTGCACGATTATCGTACCTTCGTTATCGACGAACATGGCCATCCAGAAACTGGGTATCGACTGGTAGGAGGTGAGGAACTGCTGGAGAGTGAACCGGTCGTTGCGTTCGAAGATGGAACTGGAGACCGTCTGCTTAAACGTGTTCAGGTAGACGGACATGGTCTCAGACATCTGGTCGTCGAGAATTTTATTCTGGTACTGGATGATAAAATTCGCGGTTATGGCGATTGTGAAAATCAGCAGGAAGAACACAAGTATCGTGATTTTTATCTTGAGCGTAAATCGCATCTTGCGGATGCCGGTTTTCTGGATTTCATTCTTTTTCGCTTTCGGACTCATGATTTCTCCTTCATGGGGAATACCCGCGGTTATTACGGGCTTAATATCTCGTTGATTACTTTTGTAAACTGGTTCAGGGTAAACGGCTTATCGATAAAACCTTTAATAAATTCGTATTTACCGAACTCGCTGCGGGCGAATTCCTCGAAATGTCCGGTGGAGATCACCACCGGTATCCGGTTGTTTTTCTCCCGAAGCTTCTCGAGCAGATACAGCCCGTTGAAATCCGGCATTATCATATCCAGAATTATAAGGTTAAATTCATTTTCCTTCAAAACTAATTCGGCTTTTTTTCCATTTATCGCTATTTTTGATTCGTGGCCCATCAAATTGAGGAATTTTTGCCCGAGTTTGCGGATATTCGGGTCGTCGTCCACGATCAGTATGCTCCGTTTCGTACCGGCTTTCTCGATTCTATCGGGCGGATTGTCCTGGGCTATCTCATGTTCGTATAACGGGAGATAGATAAAGAACACCGAACCCTTTTCGGCGAAACTTTCAAAATCGACCGCCCCGTGAAATCTCTGAACCGTACTGTAAACAATCGCTAATCCCAGCCCGAGTCCCTTCGTATTACCGCGTTCCTTCGTGCTGAAAAACGGGTCGAAAATATGCTCCCGCTGGCCGTCCGATATGCCCTTCCCGTTATCGTTGATGGATATGCGGATATACGGAATCCCGGGGGAAAGATTCAGGCTGGAGATATTGGAATCGGACGGGGTGATGATTTCGGTAGATACCTCGATTTTACCGATACCCTCAAGGGATATCGCGTCGCGCGCGTTCAGGAGAATATTCAGACATGCCTGTATCAACTGTCCGTTGTCCCCCATGATGAAGCTGGACTGGGTCAGTATATTATTGAGGATGCGGATATTTTTCGGGAAGGTGTTTTTCGCGATCTTTATCACATTGGTAAGTACCTCCTCGACCAGTACGGGCTCGAGTTGCGCGTCTTCCTTACGGGAAAAGTTCAGGATTTGCTTAATCAGTTCGGATGCGCGTAAGGCGGCGTTATAGATAGCGTCGATCTGCTCTTTACGCTTGTCGTCGCTTTTAGAATAACGGTACACATCGAGGTTCCCGATGATGATGGTCAGCAGGTTGTTGAAATCGTGGGCGAACCCCCCAGCGAGTATCCCGATTGTTTCCTGCTTCTGGGTCTGGAGAAGCTGTTCCTCCATCAGCGAATGCTGAGTGACGTCGATTAATAGAAACGCGAAGCCCACGGATTCCTCTTCCGACATCAGCGGGTAGATATAGATATTGAAAACAAAGGACGCTTTGTCCTTTATAATACGTTTTCCGTTAATAGTAGTGACATTCCCTGGAGATTTGCGTAGTTTATCTAAAATTTCCCGCTCATCGGGAGAAAAGCTGATGATTTCCGAAAGGGACGTCTTTTTATTCTTATCGATAGTTTTCCCGAAGAATTCGACCGCGGTATCGTTAATCATCACGATATTCTCATCGTTATCCATAGTGATGATCAGGTTGGGAAAAGAATTGATGATATTATCGTAATAATCCTTGAGATTCTTTTCCATACGGATTTCCATCTGGATCCGTTTCAGAAGTTCGGAAATACTTTCGCGGATTTGAGAAAACTCTTCGTAATACGGGTCGGGGTACCTGAGAGTTTTATCCATGTCCATCTGCAATACGTCGTTTTTCAGTATATTGACGGGACGTACC
>MIBD01000067.1:8545-11032 GCA_001829395.1 Spirochaetes bacterium GWF1_49_6
ATGAGATGGGAATAAAGATTGAGCAGCGGTATATAATTCAGGATATGGTAATAGGATTTGGATTCGAATGTAATATTTCCTTCTTCCATCGGGATATTTTTATTGGGAAACGACTTTGTGGAATCGAGGAGGATAATTCCGTCCTTCGATGAAAGAACCTGATAGCATGGGTACCCGTTTAGGTCGTATTCCTTGAACTCCGGGATCAGCGAGAGGTCGAGATGCGCGATATAGGTCAACGCGGGAGTTTTATAAATCAGCGCGATAACCTGTTCTTTCGTCAGCACGGAGTAAAACGGGCCGTAATAAAAGACCATATTGTTCTTAAACCGGTTCAGGTCCTGATAAAGTTCCCCCATACTGATATCGAAGTTTTTATAATAGACGAACTGGCTGCTGTGCTTAAAAATATCCTTCACCTTGCCGTTGGCGGTAACGGTATAAAAATCCTTAAAATGCGTCATGGGGGAGAAGGGTATTTTTTCCGGCGAGGATACGATCAGTTCGAATTTATCTTTTTCGGAACGGAGGATGAAATTCACATGGGTCAGCATGCGTTCGAAGTTATTACGGAATTCTTTCTGGACATTTTGCATTTTAATAGTCATAAAGCTGACGTAGAACGATGTAAGAATGACAAATAGTAAGAATATTGAAAAAGCGCTGATAAGCAGAAAGTTCCCGCTGAGTTTTCTATTCTTCATAATATGGATGTCCGTTTTTTATTACGAGGAAGTAATAATTCCTGACTACATCCCCGTATCGATCGAAAACAACCGGACCTATGAGCGTATTGAATTTTAATGTTTGAAGGATGTAGCTTTTAATCTGCGGGGGAGAATCAAACCCGTGCATCACACATTCATTCAGTATTTCCATAACCTCGTAGGCGAAGTAGGAATGAACCACTTGCGGATAGGTGTTATAATAACGGTTGAAATTCTCCATGTACGCCGACTGGGCGGAATTCGACATGGAATACGGCAGGAGGGTCGGCAGGATTACCCCTTCCGATGCATGCGCGCTGTTCTCGATATATACCGAGGAGTTCAGCCATGGCGAAACGATCAGGGTACAGTTCGGATACGCCGATTTAGTAAAACGCGTGATAGCTCCCGCCGTATTGATATGATCGCCGCCGATGAGGAGATAGACGTTATCCGGGCGGTACTTCGCTAATTCGGCGGTATAGGATTTTTCATCGAAATTTCCGACGTCTATTCCAAGCGTCGAAACCCCGCCCGTTAGGGTGTTCGTCAGGGTTTTCAGGGCGGAAAGCGTATAGGCGAAGTTGCCGGTATCGTAAACAACCAAAGTATTTTTACCCGGGAAATGCGAGTTAATATATTCCCCGACCGCGAGGGATTCCTGCCGGGTATCGGGCACTAAACGGATTAAACTGTCGTCGAACCCTGTGAATTTCCCGCTCGCGCCGAGAAGATTGAATATAATACAGTCGCGGGTATCTTTTTCCGTGATGAGCGCTTCTATTCCCTGCGAGGTCAGCCCGATAATAAAGATACGTATGCCCTGATCGTACAACTGCTGAAAACGGTTCGTAACATCGTCGACTTTCGTTGCGCTGAGGGCGACGATTATAAATGGAGAATGGCTGGTTGTTTTTAGAAAAAGCTGGATATTCTGGTAGATTTCCTTCCCGATCTGGGAACTGGGGCCTTCAAAATCGGTAATCAGCCCGATGATAACCCCGTTCGTACGGGAGCAAGAATTGAATAAAAAACTCGCGGCGCAGAAAATACCGAGAATTAAAAAAAGTATGGTTCGTTTTATTAGCATCTTTCACCCTATAAGATTATAAAACCATGAGGTTTTATTTGTCAATCAAAACATTTAAGAAATGAAAATGAATTTAGATTGCAAACTCGCGAAAGGTGTGATAAAATCTGATGTCCGTGAGGAGGAAATCAATTAACCAAAATAAACCGGTCATCCTGATCGCCATGATAGAAGCGGGGGGCGCCCACAAGACCACAGCTGTCGCTGTCGCCGAAAGCCTGTATAAGAACTACGCGGATAAGATTCACGTGGAAATCTACGATTTTTGCTATCATGTCGGCGCCGTGGATTTCGATAACAAGCACAAAGCGCAATGGGATAGCTATCTCGCGCAGAAAAGTATCGTTAAAATAGGGTTTCATATCCAGAATTCCCTCGGCTCCATCACCCGACAGTACCTGAAATCATGGGGCAAGGAGTTTTTCGAGAAGGGAGTCACATGGCTCCGGGATAATCCCCCCGACGTGTTTTTCACCACCCACTTCCTCGCGGCGGGAGTCGCTCTCGAGGCGCGGAAGCTCTATCCCGAGCTCCATTTCCCGGTCATCCTGTTTAACTGCGAGCCTCACGATTCCAGTTCGTTATGGGTATGGAAGGGCGTCGATTTCTTCATTGTATCCTCGATTACCGCGGCGAATCTGGCTATCCTCAAGGGTATGAAAAAAGAGAAAATCCGTATCGCGCAGTTCC
>MIBD01000068.1:0-9039 GCA_001829395.1 Spirochaetes bacterium GWF1_49_6
GCTCGTTTACTGTACTTTTCAGTACGTCGCTTTCTCTTCCCACTCACCTTTGTACTATTATCGATTAGTCTCCCCTCTTGCTATCTTTCCAGAGGGCAACTATTATTTTACTTTTTTTTACTCGTTTTGTCAAGCCCTTGCGCGCGGTTTAATAAAAAAATATTTCTTTCGACGCGATCTTCTTCTAGGGCAAAATGAATTATCGGCATTTATCCGATTTCAGTTGAGGCTTTTTTCCTGTGATATGATATGTTTACCTTTCCGGCACTTAAACAATCCATACATATCTTTATCTTTTTTTCTTTTCCGTCAATTATTGCATTGATACTGCGAAGGTTGGGCACCCAACGAGTCCGGGTCTTTTTGTGCGAGTGCGAAACCGAGTTACCGGTTACTGGTCCCTTGGCGCAAAGGTCGCATTTTCTAGACATCTATGTCCTCCGAATTACTCTCATTTAAGCGTTAAGTAGTATAACACATCCCAAAAATATTCGCAAATATTCTGAACTATTATTTTTTCTTTATTTCCAATACCGCGTTTTTTCCGCCAAACCCGTCGTTTATAAACGCGTGCGGCTGCGGTTTTATTCTATTCTCTTTTGAAAATTTTTCCATATCATATACCCATTTACCATCGAGGATATATTTATATATTTGCTTGCCGGAATTTAGTTCGATAGATACGCTAAACGAGTCGTTCTTTGTGGGCATCAATGTATATTCCTCATCGTCCGGTTCCCATCCATTAAAATACCCCGCCACACTTACCTTCTCCGGTACATATTGTCCGGGACCCGGCTTAAAATAGAATTCAACTTTTCCTTCAAAAAGTGTCTTTTCGCTGCGCGTTTTCCCTTTAGGTATCGCGCATATATCCGTAATCCCCGAAGTAAAAATAAATAAGATGATAACAAAAAAAATTTTCATTAGTCCTCCTCTTACTAAAATCAAACTACTGAATTACACCTATTCATTTCCGGTTATTTTCAGCATCCTGTTTCCGCCCTTCTGGAATTCATAATCCACCCGGATATCCTCGACAGTATAACCTTTACCGCCGAACTCACGTGTCACACTCTCCACATACGGCGACTTGACCGCGTTGACGTCCAGTAACGGGAAAATGCGCGCTTCCCGCGCGACACGCATCATTTCCGCTATCGCCCGTAGATGAAATTCCAGATCGAGGTTATCCGTATATAAAAATAAAAAGTGAGATGACAGCGCGATATCGAACGCATTATCCTCGAACGGCAGCTCCGGGAGTTCGGCGGGGATATAACGCTTTTCGGCCTTACCCCGTTCGTAATCGTCGAGAAACGCCCGCATCGCGGACATCCTTATCCTGCCTAATTCCTCTACATCCCGGATATTCGTCCAGATAAATTTATCACGGTTCATCCGCGTCTGGCCGATTACATTCCCGTAGGTCTCGTCGATACGTTTCGCGATTTCATCCGCGCGCATACGGTAGATCGGATCGGCCGATACGGCGGATTTCCCGTTCTTCGCCATCATGCTGTTGAACTCGGCAGGCCCGTCCCCGCACCCCAGTATCTTCTTATCCAGATCGGCGTCCGTCAGACCGAACATCGCGCGGTATTCACTGTACGAACGCCCCCACGGGACAACGGATTCATACTTAAAACTCATGGACTTTACCCTAAATGAAAGATTTTTAAAATTTCAGGGGTAAGTATTCCCCGGCGGATAACGCTATTCCCCTACTTCCAGCACCGCGTACACCGTGTCCCCGTTAGTAATATACCTCGTAGGCGGAGGCATGATTTTCCCAGCGATCTGCGCCATATCCTTTACCGGTATGCCGTTCAGGACATAATAGTACTTATACGTCCCAGGCACGAGCTTGAGAGTGAGACGGTAGGAACCGTCGTCGGGATGAGCGAAAATATACCCTTCCGCCGATAACGCCCATTTATTGATATCGCCCGCGAACGCCACCGAGTCGGGAGGGGTTTCCGCCCACGCGGGGTTATAGACAAATTCGATATTCCCGCACGAGACGCTCACCATCGTGAACTCGACGATACCGTTACCCAGCGGCACCGGGTTGTCCTTAACCGGCTTGTCGCCGCAGCTGATTAAAAAAAGAAATAAAATAAGCCATACCATCGGGATTTTCATAAATTGATCCTTTTGTTGGTTCTTTCGCACTTTAAGTGGGTAAGAAAGCGGAATTGATCTTAGAGAAGTCCATTTTACCCGTCAGTAAATATGCGATGATTTTAAAATTCTTCTGTGACGAGTAGCCTCTCGCGCGCACCCGGAAAATATAACCATAAAAAAGAATAATGACAATGATATGGCTTTACTTATGGGCACTTCTAATAACCACCGATTCTCGGTGGCAAGGAAGTGACCATTGGGCGTGATATAAAGAGTTATAAATACTATTGTTATAAATGTTAAAAGTTTTTACGTCAGTCCCCGCAAGGGGGAAACCGCCCTTATTAAACTCTGTTTCATACCCCCTCCCCCAATAATAAAGAAAGCAGGGGCCGGAAGCCCCTGCTTTTAGATGATAAATGTAATTATTCGACTTCGAGAACCGCGTTCTTTCCGCCGTAACCGTCGTCAATGAAACGGGTAGGTTTCGGGGTAACAACGTTCTCTTCGCACACCGCTTCCATACTCTGAGGCCACTGACCATCGGGTACGAACTTATAAGGATAGCTGCCGGGATCCATTTCGAGAGTGAGGGTGAACGTGCCGTCATCCTTCGCTTCGAACTCATAACTCGGGTCTCCAGGATTCCAACCGTTCAATTCGCCCGCCCAGTTAAGCTTCTGGGGGGGTTCGGTATCCGGACCGGGCTTGAATGTGAAAACAATTTCACCGGCCTTTACCGCTGCGCCTTCTGTAGCCGCCGCGCCACCGTCACCGTCTTTCCCAGCCTTTCCAGCCTTTCCAGCCTTTCCGCCCTTTCCGGCAGCCTGACAGGAAGTCATAACTATACCGGCGGACAGCACCAATACTGCGGCTATCCAAAAATACTTCTTCATGAGGGACCTCCATACGTTTTTATTTATGATAAAGGATTTTTATAAAAAATCAAGTCTTTTTATCAAATTTCTTCCACTTTCTTTCCTTTATCATGCCTATTTCTATATTACTTCAAAAAACGGCATAGGTAACTGCCTTTTTATTAATCTTCGTGTATCTTCATCGGCAACCGTTTCCGTATCGCGGAGTACGCTGTCGGCACGACTATCAACGTAAATATCGTGGATATTGTCAGACCGCCGAGGATCGATAACGCGAGCGGCGCATACAATTCACCGCCCTGTCCCAGCCCTATCGCCATCGGTATCAACCCGAGCACGGTCGTCAGGGTCGTCATCATCACAGGCCGTAATCGCCGTTCTCCCGCCATACGCGAGGCTTCGTCTATCGATATACCCTTCGCGTTCAGTTGGTTCACATAATCGATCAGCACGATCCCGTTATTGATAACAATACCCACCATTACCACTATACCCGCGGCGGAGGTAATATTCAGGGTCGAGCCGCTCAGGAACAGGAATAACAGCGAACCCAGCGCCCCGAACGGTACGGCGAACATGATGACGAACGGCGCGATCAGCGATTCGAATTGCGATGCCATAATCGCGTAGACCAGGATAATCGCGAGCAGGAACGCGAGCCCGAGCTGGACGAACGAATCCTGCATATCCTTGAACGATCCGCCGTACGTGATGGAGAATCCCGCGGGAAGATAGACCTTGTCCGATATCGCCTTCTGTATCTCCGCGACAACCTGATCCACGGGACGTCCGTAAACGTCCGCCTTGATGATCACATACCGGATAGCGTCTTTCCGTTTAATCAACGTGGGGCCGAATGTTTTCTCGAAGTCCACCAGCGAGAGCAGGGGCACCAGTTTCCCCATGGGGGACGGCACGCTCAGGCTCATCACGTCGTCCAGTGAGAGACGGTCCTCGGGACGCAGCCGGACGATAATATCGATATCCGTACCTTCTTTTGATTTAATCGTAGTAGCGACTTTCCCCGCGAACCCCGTCTTGATCGCCCCGGAAATCGACATCGCGTTCAAACCCGCTTTAGCGGCAAGATCGCGGTCAATGGTGATCTGGAATTCCGGAAGGCCGTCGTCTTTATCTATCAACGGCTCGCGTACCCCGGGGATTTTCGAGATAATTGCCAGAATCTGTTTTGCGAGTTTATCGGACATCTCGAGGTCGTCGCCTTTCAGTTCTATCTGTACCGGACTGCCGGACGACATAAACGCGGATGATCCCTGTATGTTTACATTGATTTTCGCGGGATAGTTTTTCAGCTTCTGCCGTACTTTTTCAATATATTCCAATATCCCTACCGTACGCTGATCTACCGGCAGCAGAATGACACGGAGACTCGCTTTATAATCTGCCGCTCCCTGAAGCATTGCAAATATTCCCCCGCCTTTGATGTGCGTCATCAGCCTGTCAAGGTCCTTCCCGATCACTTCGCTGATATCCTTTTCGATCTGTTTGGTCACTAAATCCGTGTATTCGGAACGGGTACCCACGGGGAAAGTCACCGACACGTTAAATTGCCCTTCGTCGACCTGCGGAAATCCTTCCTTACCGATAATAGCGCCAAAAAGACCGAGTAAAACCAGCACCCCGAAAAAGGTCGGTATCAGCACTAACTTTTTATGCTTCAGGGCGAGCGCGAGAAAACGTCCGTAGATGTGGTCGACCTTATCCAGAAATTTCGAGGTTCCGCCGACCACCGGTTTGATCACCTTGATGCGCGACGTCAGCATGGGAATGACCGTGACCGAGATAACGAGCGACGACAGCAGGGAAATCGTCACAGTCAGGGAAAGATCGCGGAATATCTGCGCCACTATTCCCTCGACGAACACGATAGGCAGGAACACCGCCACAGTCGTTAAGGTCGAGGCTGTAATCGCGAGTATGACCTCCTTCGTGCCGGCTACAGCGCCTTCATAACGTCCCATCCCCTTCCGCCGGTGGTGATAGATATTTTCCAGCACCACGATCGAACTGTCCACCATCATACCCACCCCCAGCATCAATCCGGCAAGCGATATGATATTGAGGTTGACCTTGAACGCCAGCATTAGGATGAACGTTGCGATAATCGAAAGCGGTATGGATACCCCGATGATGAGGCTGGAGCGGAAATCCCAGAGATAGAAAAACAGTACGAGCAGGGCGAGAATACCGCCCATAATACCCGCCGACCATACCCCCCCGATCGAAGTACGGATGTCCTGAGAAGAATCCCTCATCTTGATGAGCTTGATATCCGCGGGAAGGGATTGATTCAGGTTTGCCACAGCCGCCATTACCTCGTCCGCGACCTGTACCGTATTCATCCCGGATTCTTTATAGATAAACAATGTCAGGCCGGGTTTCCCGTTTAATCGTACGATGGCGGAATCGGGATCGTAACCCCACTTGATATCCGCGACATCTTTTAACTTGATAGGTATCCCGTTCTTCGAGGTAACGATAACGTTACCGATGTCGTCCAGACTTATAAACTCGCCCGTGGTACGAAGGACGTATTTGTAAACACCTTCGTAGGCGTATCCCCCCGCGACGTTTTGGTTCTCGAGGTATAATGTACTTGCGATAGAATCTATGTTCAGGCCGAACGCCATCAAACGGTTTTTATAGACGTCGACATGCACTTCTTTTTTCTGACCGCCTGACATACTGACGCTTGCCACGCCCGGAACCTGCTCGATTTTCTTACTTATCTGCGTATCGCAGAGGTCGTAGAGAAATCCGAGGTCGTCGGAACCGGACAGGCTGTATATCATAATAGGTATCATCGATGTCGAGAATTTGAATATAATGGGTTTCCCGGCTCCGTCGGGAAGAGCATCGTTAATCAGGTCGAGTTTTTCGCGGATATCGGCGCTGGACGAATCCAGATTCGCCCCCCAGTTGAAGTTCACCTGCACTACCGAACTTCCTTCCATCGATGTGGATTCGATATAATTAATATCGTTAACGCTTCCCACCGCGTTCTCGACCAGACGGGTGACCGATTTCTCGACTTCCTTCGGCCCCGCGCCGGTATAACTGGTAACCACCGCGAGGGTGGGTATTTCAATATCCGGGAAAAAATCCAGCGAAAGTTTGGAGAGGCTCACGATACCCAGTATCACGATAGCCACTATAGCCATCGAAACGGTTACCGGCTTCTTTACCGATGTATCTATAATCGACATAAAAAACTCCTTTTAGGGTTACTTTTCGGGCTTTACCGCTTGCGCCGGCTGATTCGTACTATTCTGGTTCGTGGATTTAGGATTTCCGCCCTTCTCATCGATCTTGCTGAGTTCCTCTTCATAAATAGGCTTGATAGAGGCGCCATCCTTTAAAAACTCACGCCCGAAGACGATCAATTCGTCTCCCTCGTTCAGTCCGGACTTGATCGCGACCTGATCCAAGTATTCGAACAGGTACTCCACCTTCTTCAGGACAGCGATATTGGTAATATTCACGTATACGAAATACTCTTTATCTTTCATGAAAATAGCGCTGTTCGGCAGTACGAATACGTTATCCGCCGAACGTACGAAAATCGACACGTCGGAATACATACCCGGAAGGAGTTCTTTCGATTTATTATCTATCGACGCGCGTACGAGCAGCGTGTGGCTGAGCGGATCGATTGATTTATCCTTCCTGTAAATTATTCCCTCGAACTGCTTGTCCGGATACGCGGGTACGGAAATATACACTTTCTGCCCCATCTGGACTTCGTTTATCTTAGACTCCGGCACATAAATCAGTATATCTATTTTATCGATATTTCCCACGCTCGCCACCGGAACCGCCGGGGAAACATTCTGACCGATACTCACCATGATTCGGGTGACATATCCGCTTAACGGGGCTTTCACCGGGGAAAGAGCGAACTCCGCGCCTACCTGGAAACGGTCGACATACATGACCGCCTGACCCTTGGAGACGAACTTTCCCTCGAGCTGGGTGATATTTGCGATCTTTCCGCTTACATCGGGATAGATATTTACCTCGTCGCGGGCTTCCAACGCGCCGCTCAGATTGAGGTACTGTTCGAGCTTACCTTTCTGGAGCTTCTGTACGATGACGCTGACGGCGGTATTTTTCTTCCCTTCATCCTTCTTCCCGCCGCACGATGTCACACTCAGGAGCGCGGATAATGCGATAAATGCGATCAGTATTCTATTTCCCTTCATACAATTCTCCTTCATTTATTTCTTTTCGATTTTTTCAAACGAATCCACCCCGGTCATTCGACGGAGTTTCAGGACTGCCGAGGCGTAATCGAAGATGGCCTGCAGGTAATTCGCGAGAGCCTGCGAGTACAGTATCTGCGCATCCGAAAGATCGAGACTGGATATCGTACCGGCATAAAATTTCTCGTTCGCCAGCTTCAATCCCAGTTTCGCCTGCGCGACATTCGCGTTCTGCCCCGCGAGCGTAGAATTCGCCTCGTCGATCTGCATATAAAGCGTCTTGACCTGGAGCGATACGGCATCCTCGTACTGTTTCATCGCTATCTTTATCTTTTCTATCGATGAGTCCATTTCCGCCAACGATGCCTCGGTCTTAGAGCCGGGGATCCAGTCGTCGATCGGAATACTGAGCGCCAAGCCGAAATTCCAACTGGGTTTGAAAACGCGGTCGGCGTCTATTGCCGCGTCCGTATTCTTTTTATAATCCGCCCCCAGATTGAAGAAACCGTTGAGCGACGGGTAATACCCCGCCGCCGCCATATCTTTCGATACCTTGAGGGTCTCCATACTGAACTGCATTCCTATCAGGGTGATATCGTTGGATTTAGCGAGGACGGTCGATTGATCGACGCCGTACCCGGGAATACCGATATTGGTGATATCAAAGATACTGCCCTTAAAATCGGCGGCGGTATCCTGCGGAAGCCCGAGATTCTGGAGAAAACCCATGACGGCGATTTTATACGCGTTACGGAGTTTCAGGAGCTTGGGCTGGTTGTTCTGGTACTGCACTTCCATCCTGATGAGGTCGTACTTCGATACCATACCGGCGTTATAGTTCGCCTTGGTGAATTTCAGCGTGTTGGACAATTGGATATTCATTTCCTCAGTCAGCCGGATATTTTCCCGAAGGAGAAAGAGGTTATAAAAATCCTTTTTCGCCTGATAGATAATATCGTTCTTTTTCGAGTCCAGTTTCTTCTTGGCGAGCTCGAGATTGATCTGCTGGAGCTTCAGGCTGTTCAGGAGGGTGAAGCCCAGAAATATAGGTTTGTTTACCTTCAATGAGGCCGAATAGTTATCCGCCCAGACGTTAACATTAGTCACCCCCAATACGACGGGATTACCCGAATTGACAGTATCCTGATCTAGGTAGGTAAAGGTGAGTCCGAGATTAATATCGGGATAGTACAGCGACGCGACCGTCTGCTGGACTTTCGCCTGCGCGGCTTGAACATCCTGCTCGTACTGCCGGATGTCCTGATTCTTCGATAACGCAATATTTACCGCGGTATCCACATCTATAGTCATCATATCCGCGAACGAGAGATACGGCGCGGCGATGAACAATAAAAACGGGATGAGAAATTTCTTTACCATACGTTGTACTCCTATTTCTTGAGTTTATCCTTGTACTCTTTGACCTTTTTATCATAACTTTCTAAGAACTTAGGGTCCTCGATGAAGGGCTTGGCCAACTCGAGGTATTTCAGCCCCGCGGAATAATCGTTTTTCTTCTCGCCCCAGTATACGCCGTAGATATAATAGACAAACCCCTTAAATTCGGGGCGCGCGTCGGAAGTCGGAAGTTTTTCTATCACGAATTTCATATCGTTCAAACCGGTCTTCTCGTCCCCGCCCGCGAATCCCGGCAGAAAAAGGTAGATCATCGCGCGATAAAAACGCGGCAGGTAATGATCGGGGAATCGTTTGACCGCGAGTTCGAACATCGTCTTGGCCTGCGTCCCGGCCTCGATTTTTTTAAACGGGTCGGGGTCGAATTGCGCCAGAGTCGCGTAGGCTACTCCGAG
>MIBD01000068.1:9071-9804 GCA_001829395.1 Spirochaetes bacterium GWF1_49_6
GCCTTAAAAACATACTCCTCGATTTTCTTGTACTCATCGTCGGATGCAAAGGGTTTCCCGATTGAAATAGAAAAAGCCAGCATCAGGGCTGCGTGAATAATCGCCATTAATTTTCTCCTAAAGTTTTTTCAACACCTAACCCTCTTAGAATCAGTTTTTTCAATTCGGTTAGACCCTCTTCCATAGTAAATTCAACCTTTTGTCCGAGCATTTTTTTCATATCGGCAATTTCACATGAAGCGCGAAAATACTGGTTAAAAGTCATAAATATCAATTCAGCCGATAAATCCGTACGGATATCGGGAGAGATTCTTTTTTGAGTTTTCCCTTTATCTAAAATCTGACTGATAATTTCAATCATGCGCTGACGCGAATCGATGATATGCGCGTACATGACCTTGATGTCCATATTTTTCTGGAGTTCGTTTTTTATCGTTAAAAAATTTTCTTCCGCGGAAACCGACTTCATAAAATCGCAATGCTTTTGATTGAACCGGAGTCCCGCCGTAATATAAGCCTCAATGGCTGCGTCGAAATCCTCGATCTCTTTAATTTTATCGTACTCTTTTTCCCAATTAACCATAATGTACATAATCGTAAATAAAAACAACGTGGCTTTCTTCCCGAAATGGCGGTAAACTGTCGCCTTACCGATACCCGTCCGTTCGGCGATCAGATCGACGCTCGCCTTAAAATACCCCCGCTGCTCGAATTCTTTCCGGGATTCATCGAT
>MIBD01000068.1:9845-9993 GCA_001829395.1 Spirochaetes bacterium GWF1_49_6
ACTTTTTAGCTTTTTTTACCGTCATCCAAGAATAACGGACGTACCAGTCCGTCCGAAAGAAGTAATATTATATATCTGAAGCAGATCATATGTCAATACTAAGTATAACTATATTTTTCCATTGCGGGATGCATTTTTTGAAAATATT
>MIBD01000068.1:10266-11529 GCA_001829395.1 Spirochaetes bacterium GWF1_49_6
CTTGTCACGCCCCCCCGCGATCGCGATAATGGGAACATCGAAACTCAGGAGCGCTTTCTCGAGCGCGTTCACGGTCGTCGATTTGGAATCATTGTAATACTTGACCCCGTCGAGCTCGCGGACGAATTCCAGACGGTGCGGGAGTCCCTCGAACTCCGCGAGCGCCGCGCGGATAGCGCTATCGGATATCCCGGCCGACTTCGCCATCAGTATTGCCGCCATCGCGTTCTCGACATTGTGAATACCCTGTAACGCGATCCCCGCGCGTTCGACAAATTTCTCGCTATTATAGAAAACAGCCGATCCGTCGAAATAACAGTCGGCCTTGGGATTCTCGCGGCTGAACGTGAGAATACGCGGGGCGATCCCCTTCACGAGCGCGCCATAGTATGGCGAATCGAGGTTCAGCACCGCGATATCTTCGGGGGTCTGGTTTCGGAATATCCCTTTCTTCGCGAGCATGTACTGCTCGATCGATTCGTACCGGTCGAGGTGATCCGCCGCGATATTGAGCGCCGCCGATATCTTCGGGTGGAAGTCCTTGATCTCCTCGAGCTGGAAGCTGGATAACTCAAGTGTCACTATCGTATCGTCATGCATATCATGGTACAAATCGAATATCGCGGTGCCGATATTTCCGCCGACCAGCGCAGGCTTCTCGCGCTTGATGATCTCATGCACCAGCGTCGTGGTCGTGGTCTTGCCGTCGGTACCGGTAATCGCGATATAGGTGTTCGACGGGAAATATCTATAAAAAAGTTCGATATCGCCGATGACGTCTATCCCCCGACGGCGGGCTTCCGCGATCAGCGGGATAGTGAGGGGCACTCCGGGACTGGGGAGGATGAGGTCTACCGTGTATTCGTCGAGTATCGCGGTATCCTGCCGTCCGAGGAGGTCGACCGTCTTACCGAGCTGTGCGAGCTCGGCGAGGAGGGACTCCTTCTCGGGGTCGCGCGACGTATCGGATACAAGTACGGTGTTCCCGAGTTCCAGGAGGATTTTCGCCGCCGAGTATGAGGTACGTTTCGTGAACCCCGCGACCATGATATTTTTACCGTGCATGATAAAATCTCCTTTCGTACTCTCACCCCCGTCATTACGAATGAGCGGAGCGAGTGACGTAATCAGTAGATAAAATTTATGAAACAGTATTATAACGGGAGGGTGAAAGGAAATCAAGCGCCCTGCGGGTGCTTTTACCGCGATTTTTAGAAATGTAACCGCATTAATAAATAGCCCGATCGGATTACCGGGGGGGGG
>MIBD01000069.1:0-231 GCA_001829395.1 Spirochaetes bacterium GWF1_49_6
CACTTGTCACTTATTCACCAGCTCGACCCGCCTCCCCCGCCGGAACCTCCGCCCGAACTACCGCCGGAGCTGCTCCCTCCCGAACTACCGCCGGAATCGCCCCCTCCCGAACTCCATGACGAATCCGAGGAGGAGGAGCCTCCCGAAGGAGCCGACCCTTCGGAGTAGGTATTCCTGAATGCCGTCCACGAGCTTTCGATATCTCTCTGGAACATGCTGATATCGTAATCC
>MIBD01000069.1:249-12333 GCA_001829395.1 Spirochaetes bacterium GWF1_49_6
CTCATCCATGACGGCATCGTCAGCTGTATCCCGTCGAACTTCTTGATCCATTCGCCCGCCATTCCGAACGCGATAGCGTACGGCAGGGTCATCTCGAAATAATCGACACGCTCGTCCACCAGACGCTTGAGTTGGTCTTTTTCCGCGCGGGCGATAAACTCCGCGAAACCCTTCAATTCGCGGAATCTGAACACCCCATTCCGGGTTTTCCTCAGCATGATATATTTAAATGCCCGGAAACTGTACGCGCATAAAAACAGCGAAAGCACTACCGGCCATGTAATCAACGAGCCGTATAACATCACAAAAAATTGCATCATATACGAGAAGTACATCGAGGCTATGAGAATATAGAATATTTTGTTGATGATTCTAAACACGGGGTGTTTATCGCTGTGCCACCACATGAATATACTCCCGATAAAAAGAGGAATGCTAATAAGCGCGAGTTCCAGCATGATAGTGGGAAATCTCATAAAAAACCGGTATTCGAAATTGAATAACAGGAGCGGCATCGCTATCCAGAAAAACAGGTGCCACATTCCGCCCATCAAAGACGAAACTTTATTCATCGCGGGCGAATAGTACTTTTTCTTATCGATCGCTTCTTTCAAATTTGTCCTGACCTCATACATCACGCCTGCAAGCTCTTTTCCGAGGTCTTTCACCTTGACACGGTTTTTGCTGTAAAAGATCCCGGTGAATAGCGTGGCTTCATAGCTTCTCGGATCCTTTAATTCCGATATTTTCTTCAAATCGAAACTGTCCGCCTGTTTGATTATCGTCAATCTTTTTTGTACCGCCCAATAATAGATCAGCGACAGAATATCGTGCGCATCCATTTTATCGTTGATGAGAATCCCCGCCTCTGCGGGATTCATACCCTTCGGCGGGAAAAACTGCGTCGTGACCGTCCCCACCTTGTCGCGCCCGAAAAAGAACCAGACCACCGACAGAATCAGAAGTATCCCCCCCGGTAACAGGAACCAGTAATAGTACACGGGGCTGACTGCCATGGCGGTGGTCAGCCATGAATCGATCAGCTCAATAATACCCGGACGGGCGGGGGTAAAGTACCCTTGCGGGAAACGGATCTCGACAGTGATTCCCTCATTCGCATACATCGTCTTTAACGCGTGCCCGGAGATAACATTCCCCGTCAACCCGATACTCGCGTCTTTTTTCTTCTCTCCCTTATATCCCGTATAGATAAATATATCTTTCTTGCCGAGTTTACCCTCCGAGGGCAGGGTAATATTATATGAAACTTTCCTGATCTCGTTATTCCATTGCAGGCCGATCACATTCCAGTAGAACTTTAAAAAATTGGTCTGGTCGGTGATAGCGTTATAGACCGTATACCTGATGATATATTCATGGTCGCCGTCCACCTTGGTAAATATCGAGCCAATTTTCAGGTTATCCATGACTACGGTGTATTTCACCTTTTTCCCGAACGCTGCCGCTATATCCTCGGAAATATTAAACTCGTCCAATCCTTCTTTTTTCTTCTGCTTTTCATCGATCAGCATCTCGCTATATACGAAAAAGCATTGGTTTACCACATGGAGGCCGCCGATCATGATCTCCGGTTTGTTATACTCAAGCACAGGGAATTTACGGAGTATACCGTGACGCGGCTCCTTAAAATGCACGAGTATTTTTTCCTGCACGTCGAACGATGTATCCTGATTCAGGAGGATATCGACCTGGTAATCCTTAATATAGAAGTATTCCGCGAATAACGGCGCGGTAATCGATAAAAATAAAAGTACCATCGCTCTTTTCATAGATTTCCCCCTTGTGAAAATTTATTATATAGAAAGAAACTTAAAAAATACAAATTATCGCTCGATACCATATTCTGTTATCCGCATACCGCCCATTTATCAAACATTCCGGCACTTTAAACTTTTTCCGTTCCATGCTACAATATCCTGCAAGGAGAAATTATGACCCCGCTTTTCAGCGAATCGCATGTATGGATGCGGATGGACGGCAGCAAAGCGACTGTCGGCATATCGAAGTATATTTCCGGGATGATGGGCAAGCCCCGATATGTGGAGCTTCCCGACCTCGGCGCGAAGCTCGACCGCAACGCGAAGCTATGCACGCTGATCGCGCAGATCATCCCGCGCTTCGAAGTGCTCACTCCGCTGACCGGTAAGGTAGTCGAAATCAACCGCCGCCTCACGACGTTCCCGGAGATACTGCATGTCGACCCGGAGGGTGACGGATGGATCGCGCGCCTCGAAATCGCGACCTATATCCCCCGCCGTCTCCGCGAAGAACTGGAAGCGCTGATGGAGGGGCATGCGTATCATGCGTGGCTCCTCAGGAAAGACAAGTCCTCCGATAAAAAATAACCATCCCCTTAAAATTCATCCCCCCTATTCTCATCATTTCCTGCAATATTCCGAAATTGTATATAGAACTTTCATTTTCGGAGGCCTCAATGGCGCTCGACATGTTTACACAAGCGATTCAGACCAAGCATACTGAGAAACCGATGTTCCACGAAGCCGGTCAGACTAAAAAGACCGATACCTTCAACGGACGCGATCCCGTCAAAGCGGCGGAGAAGGATCAGCCGAAGTTCGGCGAAGTGCTCGAGAAGGTGCAGAACGAGAACAAGGGGAATTCCGCCGAGAAGCAGAACGAGACCGCTAAAAGGGAAGAAGTCCGCGGGAAGGCTGAGGAAATTCAGGCGAAAATCACCGCGATGAAGGACGACCCCAACTCGCTCCCGCCCGAAGTGCTTGAGAAGATCACCGCGATACTCAATCAACTGATGGCGGTACTGAACCCGCGTCAGAACGCGAAGAACGCGCACACCGATATGAAGGTGTCCGATTCCATGCCTGTGACGAACATGCTGGATATGATGAAGGACCTGCTCGCGCAGATCGACAAGATGCTCGAATCGAAGCCCGACGCGCAGACCTTTATGCAGACCCTCGTTACTATGGAGAAAGAGATCGCTAAAATGCAGACGCCGGTTGTCAAGGCTACTGCGGATAACTCTCCCGCGAAGGTCGAGCTCAATACCGAGAACAAGCTCACCAATAACCCGTCCCCCGATAAGGTAAAAGTGGTCGATATGCGGGAACGCGAAACCCAGCCTGTCGAAAAAGCGGACGGAGCCAAGCCCAAGGACTTTAAGGAACTGATGCCGAAAGATAAATCCCAGACGGCGGCGAAGGATACGAACGCGAATAATATCGCGCATTCCCGTACCGAAAAGGAAGCCGACGCGCAGACCGTGAAGAACGGCGCCGAGATGCAGAACGCCAAGATAGACGCGAAGATCGAGGCCGGCCCTGTCGCCCGTCAGTACCAGACATTCGCCAACTCAGTTTCCCGCGCGAATATGGAATCCATCATGCAGGGCGTGGTCGGAAAGGCGGTGGTCGTGCTCCAGGACGGGCGCAGCGAGATGAAAATGAATCTCGTCCCGCCGGAACTCGGCAAGATGCGGCTGAGTTTCGAGCTCGAGCACGGCGAACTGGTCGGTAAGATAGTCGTATCCACGCAGGAAGCGAAGATGCTGTTCGACCAGAACCTCGGCAATCTCCAGCGCAACCTGCAGGACGCGGGGGTGAATGTCGCGTCGCTCGACGTCAGTCTCCAGCAGGGCGACGGCGGAAATCCCGAGCAGGCGGATGTCCCTTACGGCGCGGACGGCGCACTGACCGCGGAAGCCGCGGCGGAGTCGGTATTCGAACCGTTCTCGATCTACGAATCGAGCCTCAATCTCATTGCATAGCCGCTGCGCGAGGCTAATCCCGATACGATGAATGAGGTTAAGTAGTATAGGAAAATACAGGAGGAATCCATGTCGATAGACATTATGATGACCAAAAGCGAGATGAACCAAATCAACCAGAAGGTCAACGATTTCAACACCAAACTTCAGGCCACCCAGCAAATCGTGAGTAAATCCGAATTGGGTGAAGGCGATTTCCTGAGAATCCTGATTACACAGTTGAAGACGCAGGACCCGACCAAGCCTATGGATGACAAAGAGTTCATCGGGCAGATGACCCAGTTTACATCGCTCAAACAGATGAACCGCCTGACCGACAACATGGTCAAGTTCACCGAGGGCTTCACGTTCACCAAGGCGGTCGCGTTAGTCAATAAAGAAATATCATGGATAGATACGTTAGGCAAGCTCCAGACCGGCGCTGTGGACAGCGTAAAAGTGAAGGCCGGGCTGACTTATCTCAACGTCGGCGGTAACGAGGTCACGATGGAGCAAATCACCGAGGTACGGATGCCCGAGCAGGCTCCGTTAGCCGCAAGCGCCGCCGCGGTACTTCCGAAACCCGTAGAGATAGAAAAACCGGTTCAGCCGGTAGTGATAGACGAACAGATACAGGGTGACAGTGTGATGTCGGAGGGGAATTCGCCCAGCGGAGCCGGCGCGGAAACGCAGCCCGGCGTCCAGCAATAATTAACAGGAGATGACGCTATGATGAGATCATTGTATTCCGCGGTTTCCGGTTTACAGAACCACCAGATGAAGATGGACGTATTGGGTAATAACGTTGCTAACGTCAATACCGTTGGTTTCAAAACCGGGCGCGTGACCTTCCAGGATATCCTGTCGCAGACGATTACCGGGGCGGCGAAACCCACCGACGATCGCGGGGGTCTGAACCCGAAGCAAATAGGGCTGGGTATGAGTATCGCCAGTATCGATACATTGATGCGCCAGGGAAGCGTCCAGACCACCGGTAAGAACACCGACCTCGCCATACAGGGCGAAGGTTTCTTCGTGATGAAAAAGGGCGACCTCACCTTCTACACCCGCGCGGGTAACTTCCTGCTCGATAAGGACGGGGAACTCGTCAATCCGAACGGATTAAAGGTCCAGGGGTGGAAGTCGCAGGAACTCGAGAACGGCGAAGTGTATACCAATACCAACGGGCCGTTAGAGGACGTGATTATCCCGATACAGGGGAAACTCGAGGCTAAGGAGACCTTATTGGTCAAGTTCAGATCCAACCTGAATGCGAATATACCGGTTCTCGGGCAGAACCCCACTCCCGACGAACTCCTGACCCAGACATGGGACGCCCCGATCAATATCTACGACCGTTACGGTAACTCCAGCCAAATGTTGGTCACGTTCCATAAGACCGACCTTAACCAATGGCAGGCCTCGGTTAAGATAGCCGGTGTTGCCGACGGGGATATCAAGGTGAGTGTCGGAGCGCCCAAGATCGATACCAATAACACGTTCAATATCCAGTTCAATACCGACGGTACGATCCAGTCGGCGGCCGAAGCGGCCGGGGCTAACCCCCAGGTAGACGCGGAAGGCAACCTGCTGGTGACAGTCATGTATAATATGCCGGACGGTACCCAGCATACTTATGATATGCTGCTCGGTACATCCGGGCAGGTAGCCGATTCGATCACCCAGTTCGCGGCGCAGAGTTCCACCAAGGCGTACAACCAGAACGGTAACACGATGGGATACCTCAGCGCTTTCAAGATCGACGACTCCGGGACGATCACCGGCGTGTACGATAACGGCGTGAACAAGGAACTCGGCAAGATCGCCCTCGCGACATTCGTCAACCCAATGGGTCTCGAAAAAGCCGGGAACAGCATGTTTGTCGAGACGAATAACTCCGGGTATGCCAATGTCGGACAGGCGGGCACGATGGACAGGGGTATTATGTCAGCCGGCGCGCTCGAAATGAGTAACGTCGACCTGTCCGAAACATTCGTGGATATGATAGTGACCGAACGCGGGTTCCAGGCGAACTCACGTGTGGTGACGACCAGCGACGATATGCTGAGAGAGATACTGAGTTTAAAGAGATAATAGTTTAGGATAGGGCTGTCGTCATGCTTCGACACCCCGCGATGAACGCGGGGCAAGCGCTCATACTTCGACACCCCGCGATGAACGCGGGGCAAGCGCTCATGCTTCGACACCCCGCGATGAACGCGGGGCAAGCGCTCATGCTTCGACAAGCTCAGCATGACATTCCTATACTGAATAATGACCCCCGTTTATTATGAAGGAGCGTTGAATGATCGACCTGACCCGGCTGAACGATACCACTATCTCGATCAACCCGTTTATGATAGAAATGATGGAGCAGACGCCCGATACGGTGATTCAGTTCAACTCCGGGCATAAGATAGTAGTCAAGGAAAAGGTCGGGCAGATCCAGAAAACAGTCCAGAAGTACTTTTCGCGCCTGATCGCGGAAGGGATAAAAAACGCGAAGAAGGAATAGGATATGGAAAAAGGGACAGTATTCGGTTCAGTCGGGGGTATGATCCTCCTCATAGTTGGAATGTGGATCGGTTCGGGCGATCTCAGTATCTACGCAGACATCTCATCCGTATTTATCACATTCGGGGGTTCTATCGGCGCTCTGTTAGTCAGTACGCCGTGGAAACATCTCGGAAATATGTTGAAACTGATGAGAATGGCCTACAAGGAGAAATCCGTAGACCCGTCGGCGACCATCGAGACGCTGGTAACATTCGCGGAAAAAGCCCGCAAAGAAGGCGTACTATCCCTCGAAGAAGACGTCGAGGAAATTCCTGATATCTTCCTTCGCCGCGCCATACAGCTCGTGGTGGACGGTACCGACCCTGAAATCGTCAAACGAATCATGTATAATGAAATAGACCAGATGGAAGGGAGACACGCGGAAGGGAAGAAAATCTTCGACGACTGGGGATATATGATGCCGTCGTTCGGTATGATCGGAACGCTGATCGGTCTGATCGCCATGCTTCGTAACCTCGACGATAAGGCTTCTATCGGTAAAAACATGGGTATCGCCCTCATCACGACACTCTACGGAGCCGTCGGCGCGAACTTGTTCTCTATCCCGATCTCCAATAAACTTTCGTACTTTAACGGGATGGACGTGCTGATGAAGGAAATCATAGTCGAGGGAGTACTCTCGATACAGGCCGGCGACAACCCGGCGATCCTTCGCGAAAAACTCAATTCATTCATGGCGGTCTCGCAGAGAACCCAGCAAGCTAAGGATTAAAATATGACCGATGAAGGAAGGGCAAAAAAATGTCCCGCGCCGGCAAATAGTACTCCGGCGTGGATGACCACATTCGGGGACATGAATAGCCTCCTCTTAACATTCTTTATCGCGATGCTCACCACCGCGGAGATCGACGGCCGCGAACTCCGGCTGATTCTCTCGGCGTTCGAAGGAACGTTCGGGATGATGGACGGGGGTATGACTCTCTCTCAGGGCGACCTCGCGGAGATGGGGCAGAATATTGAAAACCTCCCTTCGCCCGACGTGGGGAATCAGCTCTCCAAGGCAATCAAGCAAATCGCCGAGTTACTGGAACCGGAGCTAAAATCGAAAAAAGTCCGCCTCGAGAAGGTGGTAAACGGGTATAAAATCACGCTGGTCGGGGATATATATTTCAAACCGGGCAGCGCTGAAATAGAATATGAAGAGGGGAAAAAGATACTGATGCAGATGGGAGTGGGGCTATCAAAAATCCCGACGGCCGGTTTTAAAATCGAAGTGGTCGGGCATACGGATAATAAATCCGTGCCGATCGACGCTTCCATACCGACACAATATACCAGCGCATGGGAACTTTCCACTGCGCGCGCGTGCACCATAGTGAAGATATTCCAGGCCGCCGGAGTGAATCCCATGCTTCTGATCGCGTTGGGACGCGGCGAACAGGACCCGCTGATACCGAACGATACGCCGGAAGGCCGCGCGTATAACCGCAGGGTCGATATCTATATAACGGAATTGTAAGAGGAAAAGATGGGAGACAGGAATAAAAAATGTCCCGCGCCGGCTAATAGTACTCCGGCATGGATGACCACCTTCGGAGACATGAATAGTCTTCTACTGACATTCTTTATCGCGATGCTGACGTCGGCGGAAATAGAAGGCCGCGAACTCCGGCTGATTCTTTCCGCGTTCGAGGGTCAGATAGGATTCCTCGAGGGCGGATCGACTCTCGCCCCCGGGTCAATTCCCGATATGGGGTTCTCCATCGAATCCCTGCCGTCCCGCGATAAGGCGGACAAACTCGCAAAGGCTGTAAAAGAAATCAATATGCTCCTGAAACCCGAGTTAAAGGATAAAAAAGTCACGATTGAGGAAACCCAGAAGGGGCTGAAACTCTCTATTTCCAGCGACGTCCTATTCGGGCCGGGAAGCGCGGCAATCGATTACGACGAGGGGCGCGAAATCCTTCGGAAAATCGCCGAGATGATTAAAGAGATCACCGAAGGCGGATTCAGTATCGAAGTAATCGGGCATACCGATAATACGACTATCCCCAAAGAATCCTCGCTCTATGAGAAATTTCCCAGCAACTGGGAACTTTCCACCGCCCGCGCATGCTCGGTAGTCAGCTATTTTATCGATTTCGGGCTGGATCCGGGTCTGATGTACGCCGAAGGAAAAGCGGAATTCGATAGCGTTTATCCCAACGATACCGCCGAAGGCCGAATGTATAACCGCCGTATCGATATCTATATCACCCTAGAAAAGATGAAGACCTAATCCGCTATATTTATCGGTTCGCTTGTTCTGGATATGATTTTAGGGCACTTCTAAAAACTCTATCATAATGAATAAAAAAAACGGTTTTCAGAACAGAATAAAGCATATTTATGTCACTGCGAGCCCCGCGCTACGATATATTTTCGATGCGCGGGGCGAAGCAGTCTGTGTAATTTATTATTAAATAAGAAAATAGATTGCTTCGCTACACTCGCAATGACAAGGCAATTTCTATCATCTTTAATAATACTCCATTATTTTCGAGTTTTTAGAACTCCCCTTTATTTAGCATGACGGAACCTTACAAAATGTCAAACGAAATGATGCTTCCGTGTTCGCTACCCCATTACTATTCTATCGATCTCCGCAGTCCTGTCCCCAATATCCGCGAATGCGTTGATAAAATGCACCCGCGCGAACGAACGAAGGTCATCCGGTGTAATCCTGCCCTCGGCGATAATCCCCCTGTCGAGAAGGCGCGCGCGCATAGTCCCGCGCAGTAGAGGCGTATCCGGTGTAATCAGCCTCGACCCGTCGTCCAGCACGATATTCGCCGAGGACGCGTCGGTCAGTACCCCGCGCCGCACGATGATAATCTCGTCGCACTCCCCGCGCATCCCGAACAGGCGGTCGAGAGCCGCGCGGTCCTCGTACTTATAGGTATAATCGACCGTATCGTCGTAAACAAGGCGCACCGAACCTGCGGGCCTTACCCGGTAATGGTGGAACTCCACCGCTTCGAGTTCCGCGCGGTACAGCAGGCGGCATTTGACAATCCCCGCGCGGTACTCCTCCGGGATCGCGAGCGAGCTAAGCGGGTCGATATCCCCCCGCGCGCCGAACAATTCACGCCGGGAACGGTTCATCCGTTCAAGATGATATTCCGCGTTCAGCGCTGCTCCGTTCGATACCCGCACCGATTCCACTAAACGGCACATAGACCTTCTCCGTCATCTCGTTATATTCCGCTTCGGGGGAACTATAGACCGTGACACCCCCGCCGCTTTTAAAAATCATTTTATCCCCGTCCCGTTCGATAAACCGGATCATCACCCCGCTGTCAAGATTACGCCCGTCGAACACACCGAACACCCCCGTATAATACCCGCGCCTGTAACCCTCGGCACGCCGGATAATCTCCACCGTCTTGGGCTTCGGCGCGCCGGTCACCGACCCCGCGGGCAGAAGTTCCCGCAGAATGTCCCCGATCCGCCCCATATAGCCGCCGCGCAGCGTCCCGGCGATTTCGGTGCTGACCTGCAGGATGATCTTGCCCCCCGCGTGCACCTCGTCGATATAGCGGTAACGTTCGACCCGCACATCCGACGCGACCCGGCTGAGATCGTTGCGGATCAGGTCGACTATGGTGATATGCTCGGCGGACTCCTTCTCGTCGTTCAGGATCGCGTTCCGCGCATCGGGCCGGCTCCTGTCGATCGTGCCCTTCATCGGGAACGAACGGATCGTCCCGTTCTCTATCCGCACGAAGCGTTCGGGCGAGAACACGGTGAAACGGTCTTCGTAGAGCAGTCTGTACGGCGCCTTCGCGTGCATGAAAATATCCCGCAGCGTCAGGTCCGTCTCGATTTCGGTGGGGAACGTCAGGTTCAGGAGGAACGTGTTCCCCGCGCGCATCTCGTTCTGCACGATATCGAACGCCGTGCGGTAATGCTCGAAGCTCACCGGGTGCGCGATAAAGCGGTATCCCGAGGGTTCGGCGTCATGCACAGGCCGGTAATTTCCCCGCCCGTTCACGGAATAGAGTATCCTGCGCGGGTCGACATCCGCGAGCGGGATCACGACAGGGTTCGCCCCGTCGAAATCGGCGATGAACAGGAAGGGTATCCCGTCCCTGCCGAAACGGTTCATAGTATCGAACATACCGCACCTCGATCAGGGAAAATGATAACGATATCCCCGGCTTTTCGCAACTTCCGCGCGCGGGAAATATATCACCCCTGAAGGCGAGGTATACTATAGAAAAACGGGAAACGCTTTTGCGTTTCCCGCCAACTGTTTTTAAGAGAGTTACTAGAATGATTCGAGGTTGGCTAAGGCTCTTGCGAGCCGAAGCCCGGCCTTATTCTCGATACTGGCAAGGTTATGCACGAGCATCTTCGCCATCCGTGAGATAAATTCCACCTTTTCAGGGGTAAAATTATCCTTATAGGTGCTCTCGATATTAAACGTCCCGATTACCTTACCCGCAATCATCATGGGAATACAAAGTTCCGCCTGCGCGTTATCGATACCCGCGATATACTGGCCGTTATAGCGCGAAAGATCGTTGATAACCACAGTAGTTTTATCCTCCGCGCAGCGTCCGCTCACGCCCTGTCCGAGGAAAATCCGCAATAACGCCTGTTCCCGTCCATAACCGAAATACGCGGCGGTCTTCAATTCGTCATTCTCAAGCTTACGGATGATAGGGTTTGAGATACCGAGTTTTTCCTTTAACTGCGCCATAATTTCATTAAACGCGCCGTGAAAATCAGTGTTAGACATCTTTAGCCTCCAATGGTTTAGATACAGTATGATGGCAATAACTATGCCATTATGGATTGTTTTTTAGCATATACCGGATAGTGAATTAACATAGACGGGCGGGAAAGATAGTGATTATATATTATGCGAATAGCGATATATGATATATAATTGTGCAGTATGATGATTATTTTACGTTCATTTACCGGGTTATTTCTGAGGATTTACGCGATACGGATGGATAGGACGGTCATATCGTCCCATTGCGCGACACCGTTCGCCCATTCGTCTACCGAACGGATGATGGAATTGACGAGGGTGGCGGAGTTGGTGGACGCGTACTGCTTGACGACATGTTTCAGGCGGTCGAGCTCGAATTCCAGCCCTTGGTCGTTCACCGCCTCGGTAACACCGTCGGTAAACGCGAACATGACGTCGCCCGATTTCAACTGTATCTTGCGGGTCTCGTAGGACTCGGACATGGATATCCCCAACGGGATTCCCCGGGTGCCCAGCAGGATGAACTGGTTCTCGGTGGGGCGGTACAGGTACTGCTGATTATGCCCCGCGTTGGAATAAGACATCTCCATCGTGTCCATATCGATAATCCCGTAGAACAAGGTGGCGAACATACCGACATGCGAATCCTCGACCAGCATATTATTCGCGTACTCGAGAAGTTCGTGGGGATGCTGGGTATAGTAGGAATACGCCTTGATAACGCTGCGGGAGATCGCCATGAAGAGCGACGCGGGAAGCCCCTTACCGGATACATCGCCGATCACGAAGCCCAGCTTATTCGGCGGAAGCTCGTAGAAGTCGTAGAAGTCTCCGCCCACGATCTCGGCGGATTTCATCCGGGCGAATATGGAAATATTTTTATATGCCTTGAAATTGGACATAAGAAGGGAATTCTGGAGCATCCGCATGATCTCGAGTTCCTTGGTGAGCTTTTCATGCTCGATGCGCTCGATATAGTTCTTGTTGCTCTCGTACGCGTTCCCCACCTGGTTCGCGATCGTCTGCAGGGTCTTAATCATCGACCCGGTATAACGGATGC
>MIBD01000069.1:12364-12895 GCA_001829395.1 Spirochaetes bacterium GWF1_49_6
TTTTCGTCTTGATGGGCACCGAGATGAACGCGGCGTTATCATAACGCAGTTTCTTGTTGCGCCCGTACCCCGAACGCTCGATATCGTTGGAGAAGATGATCTTTCCCGTACTCACGGCCATCGACGATATCCGGTCGGTATTCAGGTCGACGTTGATTTTCGCCATCAGCGCCTCTTCGATACCGATCGCGCTCTCAACATATAGTTTTCCCGTCATCTCGTCGACCAGCATAATGCTGACGCGTCCCGAATCGAACGCGCTCGCGAGCAGGGAGATTATTTTCTTGAATAGTTCCTTACGTTCGAACGTCTGGTTCGTCAGGTTGCTGATCTCGAACAGGTACTCGAGCTCGTTCGCTTTTTCCTGAATCCCCTTATAAAGTAACGCGTTCGAGATGGCGATACCGGCCTGTACCCCGAACTCGTTCAGCAGGTCGCGGTCGTCCCCGGTGAACCCGGTGGGCTTATTGGAGTTGATGACTTCCATCACGCCGATCACTTCCTCGTGACGCACGAGAGGCACCGCGATCA
>MIBD01000069.1:12902-15668 GCA_001829395.1 Spirochaetes bacterium GWF1_49_6
CGTGATAATCTGGGTCTCGTTGTCAACCCCGCGGTAGAACCGTTGGTCGTTCTGGGTATCGTTCACAATGATCGCTTCGCCGGTCTGGGCGACCGACCCCGCGATACCCTTGTTCTTCGGGACTACGACATCGTACAACGCTTCGGCGTTTTCGCTGAACGCAACCTCGAAATGGAGGTTGCCGGTTTCCTTATCGACCAGCAGGATAGACGCGCCTTCGGCGTCGATAAGCTGGGCGGCCGAATTCGATATATCGAGCAGTACGGAACGCAGATCGTTAATGGAGTTAATCTTACGGTTGATTTCGAGTATGGCCTGAAGCCCGGTGGGGTTTACAGAGGGCATCTGTATTCTCCTTCAAATTCACACTATCTATATTCTAACGCCTTTTTCCGATAAACACAACCAAATCGGAGCATTACATCGCCGCTTCGAGAATTTCGTTCAATTCGTTACGGCCGGCCGGACGCCCGAGGTAGGTCAGGAAGTCGTACTGCGCCGCGACTTTGGACACCTGATCGAGAAGTCCCTGGTTGATATTATGTTCCGACAGACGCGACGGTATCTTGAGATCGATCATCATTCTACGTATCGACTCGATCGACTTGATCGCGGCCTCGATAACCGTGATATCAGCCACTTTTTCACCGAGCGCGAGACCGATCTGGATAAACTTGTTCGCCGCCGCCGTCAGGTTAAATTCCATGACATGCGGGAGAATCAGTGTCGAACCGAGCGGCTGGGCGAAATTGCACACCGCGTCCAGCCCCATCGCGCACGCCGCCGTCGTACCCAGCGCCGAGGTGTAAATCGCGAGAGACGCGAGTAACGTCCCCATACTCAGATTACCTTTGATCTTTATATTCGCGGGTTCCAATGCCAGACGTTTGAGGTTGATGCTCAGGAATTCTATCGCTTTCAGGCTGAACGCATCGGATAAGGGCGACGCTTTCTTCGAGATGTAGGCGTCGAACGCGTAAGATAAACCCTCCATCGCGGAGAATATCACATCTTCGGTCGTTACTTCCTCGGTCAGGCCGGGGTCGATAATCACCGCCTGAGCGCGGGAATCCTTATCGATATACGGTTTCTTGATATTGTCGGTCTCGTCGATAATATACGTCACGGGCATGATGCCCCAAGACACGGTCTGGAGATACGGCACTTCGATATAACGCACCTTCTTGACGCCGAACCGTTTATGGCTCTTGTACTCTTCCTGCACCAGTTCCTGCGTACTGAACTGCGCGATAGCCTTAGCGACCGATAGGACATTCTCCCCGCCAACACCGATAATTACATCGGCGCGGGAGTTTTTCGCGATATTGACGCCTTCGAACAAGTCTTTCGTGTTCGCCCGTGTCGGTACCTCGTAGACAATCACCCCGTAGGCGTATCCTTCGATCGTTCTTTTCACTTTGTTAGTGATACCCATTTCCGTCGCTTTCTTTTCGGCGACCAGCACGACTTTTTCGCCGTTAGGCGTAGCGATTTCAGGAAGTCTCCCGATCGTGTCGTCTCCGTAGATAATCGAACTCGGTATCTGAAATTCCAATACGGGCATGAAGTTCTCCTGTGCGGAATACCGATTCTATTATCGGAATATTCGGGAAAAAATTAAAGAAGTAAATAGATTAATACGCTTAAACTGATGAAGCTGAGGATTGTCGAGACAAAAACGATGCTGCTGGCGAGTTCCGTGTCGCTGTCGTAGTGAGACGCGAGTATCGAGCAATACACCGCCGGGGGCATTGCGATCTGAAGCATCGTCGATTTCAGGTCGAGCCCCTGCAGTCCCATCAGCACGAGCGGAAAATACGCCGTGGCGGGAATGACGAGGAGTTTGATCGCCGACACGGTCAGTACCAGCGGAAGCCGTTCGATCTTACTGATACGCGAGAGATTGAACCCGAGCTGTAAAAGGTTGAGCGGTATCGCGGAAAGGCCGATCATCTCGATCGGCTTGAATACCGGGTCAGGCAGTTGTATCTGGAAATAGTTGACTACCAGCCCCGCGACCAGCACATAAAAAAACGGCATCTTGAGCGACCCCAGGAGCGCCTGCCGCAGGTCGGACTTATCCGCCGCCGCGACTATCACCCCCACCGTATTCGTATAAAACGAATAGATCACGAGGAGCACGCTCGCCACCAGAAGCGCCTGATCCCCGAACGCGTACTGATTGATCGGCAGGCCGAAGTTCCCCGAATTGGACAGCATGAGCGTCAGAATCAGCACCACCCGCGTGGACTTGTCCATCTTGAATATCCTGCCCGCGAGTTCCACGAGCACAATTATCAGCACCGAGATTACCGTTATCGCGAGAAGCATTTTCAGGGTCGTTATCTCGAACAGATTCTTATACTTATAGATCGACTGGAATATCAGCGCGGGAGTGAGGAGATATAACGACAATGTGGATAATGTTTTAACCTCGAACTTAAAGAACCTTCCGGCGATATACCCGAGCGCCAGTACGATCAGTACCGGCACCATGACCGAATAGAAAACCTGTATCATGCACGGCCTTCGTAGCTGATATTCTTGAGCATGCCCCTGTAATACTTGAGGGGGTTCGGCGACCGCCGGACTTCGTTACCGATACGGATATTCCCCGCGATCAGGCCGTCTATCTTCCTCTGGGCGAGCGCCTCAATCAGGTCGCGGCATAGTTTATCGGGACTGATGGGGTTGATATATATCTTGGTGTTCCCCTCGAACCCGGCCGGATTGTGCAGGCGGAGTTTGATCAGGATATGCCATGGG
>MIBD01000069.1:15744-16157 GCA_001829395.1 Spirochaetes bacterium GWF1_49_6
TCGCGTGTACGAGGTCGCTCATCCCGCGTATCTCCTCCTCGGTATGCTCGAACGGGCGGCTATGCTCGCTCTTCGAGTAGACCGCGACTGTCGGGAAACGGTGCCCGATCTCGGTGAACGCCATCGCGTGGTCGTTCTCCGCTATGAGGAGCGAGTTGTATATCGCGAAATTCGCCGCAAGCTCGTTATAAAGGTTGGGATTCGTCTTGAGCGAGTCGATCTCCCCGGTCATCTGCACGCCCCATTCGTCGAGGCCGACGAGTTGTTTATGCAGGTGGTCGAACGACGCGCCCGCGGGCTTCAGCCAGTTCTGGAAGACGCTGATATAACGGACGTAGGGGTTCTGCTGGTAAATATCGACCAGCGTATCGACCGCGAGGCGGATGTAACGGTAATGCTCGTCGGGGGTAAGC
>MIBD01000070.1 GCA_001829395.1 Spirochaetes bacterium GWF1_49_6
CCGAGGATATAGAACGGCGCGTTATCGCAAAGGGTTTTCTGTAAACGGATATTGGTCTCGACCTGATCGAGCGGGACATGTCCCGGCCCTTCGATCATCACCTGGACATTCGCTTCGCGCGCGCGCCGGCCGAGTTCGCCGAGGGTAATCAGTTCCTCGATCTGCGCGCGGTCGCTCGCGTCCGCGGTAGCCCCCGGGCGCATCCCGTCCCCGAGCGACAGAGTCACATCGTACTTATAGGCTATTTCGAGGATTCGGTCGTAATAGGTATAGAGGGGGTTTTCGGCATGGTTGACTTCCATCCACACGCAGAGCATCGACCCGCCGCGGCTGACCACATCGAGGATACGTCCGCCGGTCTGCACATACTCCCACGCCTTCCGCGTGAGGCCCGCGTGCACGGTCATAAAGTCCACGCCTTCTTTTGCCTGGGTCTCGATCACCGCGAGGTATTCGTCTATCGTCATTTCCGCGATTTTCTTCTTTTTCTTGGATATCTCGAATCCCACCTGATAGATAGGAACCGTACCGAGCGGGATTTTCGCCGTCTCGAGGATACGGGTGCGCACCTTGTTCAGGATAGCGCCGAGACTCAGATCCATCACCGTGTCCGCGCCGTACTTCTCGGATATCGCGAGCTTCGCGAGCTCGAGTTCGATATCCATCCTGTCGGGGGACGTGCCGATATTGGCATTCACCTTGGTCAGCAGGTCTTTCCCCACACCGACCGGGGCGACATCGTGAATATTATTCTTTAATATGACAGCTTCGCCGTTAGCCACACTTTCCAAGAGACCGTTAACGTCTATTCCTTCTTTTTCGGCGACCGATTTGATTTCGGGGGTGATGGTCCCTTTCTTAGCCGCCTCAATCTGAGTCATTATCTTTCCTCCGTTTTTCATACTCCGCCCACCGGAACGTGAACCCGTAGCCGAATATCGCATACGGCGCGGGCAGTATCATCGCGAGCGACCATAAGAACACCCAGAACGACGAATTCCATGACGAGCGGTAAATCACATAACCTTCTACGATACAGAATATAAATAAGAACACCTTCCAGAATAAGGGGAAAAATATCTCCTTCTTAAATCCCGCGCCGAAGATACCGATCAGCGCGACCATATCGATCAGCATAATGCCGATGTATTCCGGGAGGGAATACCTGAAACTCTGAACAGTATCCGTCAGCGTATTTACTTCGGCTTCGCTCAGTACAGGCACTTCGTTTTCGTTCAGTATAGGCACTTCGGCTTCGCTCAGTACAGGCGCAGCGGCCTCATTAGAAGCCTGAACCTGTATAGGTACTGCAACCCCGGCGTTTGCCGTTATATTAGTGCCCCCGGAGGCCGCGCCCGCGGGTATCGGGAAATTCATAAAGCCCCGGAGAATCGTTATCAGCAGGAAAAACCCGAAATAGACATGGATAATATTTAATCGCATGATACCCTCAATCGGAAGTGGTGATTTCGGAATGCGGGCCGATGTTGTATTCCTGCGAGGACGCCCGCAGGAACGCTTCGTCGCCGATCAGCGAGCTTTCGAGGATGGTATTCTCCACAGTGCTCTCTTTCCCGATAATCGTGTTCTTGACAATAGAATCTTTGACCCTCGAACCTTCCGAGATAGAAACGTTGGGGCCGATGATCGAATTCTCCACCACCACGTCCTTACCGAGGAACACGGGCGGGATAATAATACTGCCGGGTATCCGGTCGTTGGTGGCGTGACGGCTGAGCATGATCTTATTCGTATCGAGCAGGGAGTCCTTGTCGCCGCAGTCGTACCATTCGAACACCTCGAACGTCTGGAACTTCTCGCCGCCGTACATCATATTCTTCATCGCGTCGGTGAGCTGGTATTCGTTACGGGTCTGTATTTTTTCCTTGATCAGGTACTCGACCGCCGAGAACAGACGGTACGCGCTCTTGAAGTAGTAGATACCCGCGATAGCGAGTTTGGACGGCGGACGTTCGGGCTTCTCGAGCATATTGGTGACAAACCCCTCGGCATCGGTCATCAGCACCCCGAACTTTCGGGGGTCTTCGACTTCCAATGCGCCGATACGGTTATGCGGGGATTTAATCGCCGCGAGGATGTCCGCGTTGAAAATGATATCGCCGAGCACGACGAGAATATCCTCGTCCTTATCGAACGCTTTTTTGCTCTGGTAGATCGCGTGCCCGAGACCGTTATACTCCCTCTGGCGCATAAAGCTCATCGGGAAGTTGTATTGGCCCTCGATGTGATCGCGGATTTGTTCGCCGAGATGCCCGATAATGAATATCATCTCGGAAAAATCGAGGGTCTGGAGCTGTTCGATGATATATTGGATGATCGGCTTGCCCGCGACGCGGATCAGAGCCTTGGGAATAACATGGGTATGCGGCCACAGACGGCTTCCTTTACCGGCGACCGGCATGACGATTTTCATAGTTTCCCCCTCAGGGTTCGGATGGATAGCGCGTTATTATATTACGGAGTGGGAAGAAACGCAAGAGATATTTGAGAAATGTCTTAGTAAAAAGAAACGGCGGCATAATGGAATTGGACAATAAGTTTTTATCCAATTTCACACGGATAGCGCGGAATGAACGGATAAACGCGGATAGGGAGCTTCAACGCAAAGTCGCTGAGGAAAACCTGCAAAGTAATGCGGAAGCGGGATGTGTATACGAATATGCGAATGTTGGAGAACACGAGATACCACACGCACACCCCAAAGTACACTCATGCCAACATTTATGATTTATTTCTTGTCGGACATTTGACATGTTGGTATGAAGGGTTTACAATCTTAAAAAGTGGGAAAGGGAGAAAAATATGAAACCGATATTTAGTATCCATATTGGTGAATATTTGGTTGGGAACTATCTTGAAAAAAAATTTAAAAAATGTAATCTTTGGATACCTTCTAAAGATACAGGAATTGATTTTCTAATGACCAATAGTGATAACACAAGAAATGTAAGTTTTCAGGTCAAGTATTCAAAAGATTTTTTACCTGAAATGGAAGCATTTCATCAGGATAAACTTGACGCATGCGGTTGGTGGACATTAAATGCCGAAAAAATAAAAAATTCATCAGCAAATTTTTGGATTTTTGCGCCCTTTTGTTTTAAGAAAAGAAACGTTGATAGTTTGGTAATAATAGATCCAAACGTGCTATCTACGAGATTAGAAGCGATTCATAGTAAACCTAAAAGTCTACAAATCTATTTTTGGATAAAAGGCAAACAATGCTGGGAAACGAGAGGCTTGCGGAAGGATCAGCAAGAACAAATCAGCAATAACAGTTATAGACCGCAGGACGAAATGAGTAAATTGAGGGATTTCTCTTCATATCTAAATCAGTGGGACGGAATAAAATCGAAACTCGGTTTTAAGCAATAGCAGGGCATTTTTCTCTTTCTTCTCGCCTCCGCGCCGATGCCCTTGCTGAGCCTGCCGAAACAAGCCTAAACGTTACGGCTTTCAATCAGCGTACATCAGTCCCCATCCGCGTAATCCGTGTGAAATTGGGTTAGAACATTGCATCCGGCCTCTGAGCAAAGTCGAAGGGTTAGGGCTTTACAATCGGATCTGCCCGCTGCCGTAGATGACCCATTTTTCAGTAGTCAGCCCCTCTAATCCCATCGGCCCGCGTACGTGCAGTTTCTGGGTGGATATCCCCACCTCGGCGCCCAACCCGAACACGCCGCCATCGGTAAAACGCGTCGACGCGTTGGCGTAGACCGCCGCGGAGTCCACCTGATCGAGGAACGCCTGCACGTTATCGTAATCCTCGCTGACTATCGCGTCGGAATGGTGCGAACCGTAGGTGTTGATATGCTCGATCGCTTCGGCGGTGTCTTTGACCACTCGCGCGGAGATGATATAGTCCAGGTACTCGGTCGTCCAGTCCGCTTCGGTCGCCTCGGGCAGCCCGGCGGGAAGGCCATCGATATGCTTCGCGCTCTTTTTATCGATACGCACCTCGACCTTATTCTTGATCAGCGCCTTGATGACCGCGAGCGCATGGGGATAGTCCTTATGGATCAGGAGAGTCTCGGCGGCGTTGCAGACGGACGGGCGCGAGACCTTCGCGTTAATCGTGATCGCCTCGGCCTTCGCCTTATCGGCGGACTTATCGATATAGATATGGCATACGCCCTTATCGTGTTTGATGACGGGTATCCGTGACGCCTCCACTACCGCGCGGATGAGGTTTTCGCCGCCTCGGGGGATGACGAGGTCGATATACCGGTCGAGCTTCAGCAGGAAGTTGACTATTTCATGCTCGGTACGGTCGATCAGCTGGACGGCGTCGCGTGGGAATTTGCACGCCTCGAGAGCCTCGCGGATCGATCCGGCGATCGCCTGATTCGAGTTGACCGCTTCCTTACCGCCGCGCAGGATGACCGTGTTGCCGGACTTGAGGGTGAGCGCGGACGCGTCGCTCGTGACATCAGGGCGCGATTCGTAGATCATCGCAACCACCCCGATCGGGACACGCACCTTCTGTATCTTCAGCCCGTTGGGACGGCGTGTAATCAAAGTACCGCTGCCGACGGGGTCGGGAAGCGCGATAATATCCTTGATAGCCTGTATCATCCCGTCGATACGCTGATCGTTCAGGGTCAGGCGGTCGATATACGCCGTGTTCTTGCCCTGCGACAACGCGTACTCGAGGTCTTTCTTATTGACGTCGACGATATAAGACCGGTGGTCGTTGATACTGTCCGCTATCGCCTTGAGGGCGGCGTTCTTCTCGGTCGTGCTCTTGCCGGCGACCTCGTAAACCACATCCTTCGCGCGTTTCGCGATACCCTCGGCGTATTCCTGCATGCCGTTCATGGGAAAACTCCTAACATAAGCTGAAATATTGTATATCAGTAGGGATAATATATCAAGTTGCAGGGGCGGTTCGGCACTTCGGCTACGCACCCGCTACGCGAGGACAAGCTCAGTGTCCGGCTTGCTACGCGTGGACAGGAAAGTGCCCATCATGGAAACATCAAGCTCCTCCATTAAAATGGGGTACATCAAACGATATAGCGGATATAGAAATATTCCTGTAATAACAGACCCGGTATTTGACACTCAAAGGTTTGTTAGTTACAATACGTTCGATATCTCAGGGGGCGATTGTGAAAAACTTACTTCTTAGACTGTTATTACCGGTTGTTTTTATGAGCATTATTTTTTCGAATGGATTATTCGGGCTGACCATGAAGCAAAAAATCAAACTGAATAAGGTTGACCTGACCGTAACAATAACCTACACGGATAAGGATAAGGAGTTTGCTCAGTATGTACAGGAAAGGATAAAAACATATATTCCGGCTGTAGAAAAGTTTCTTCAAAAGGATTTGCTTAGAGATAAAATAGAAATAAGGATAATGCCGTCGGATGGTTTGAATGCCGGCGACTATATTGAGATAGGCCCTGCAAGCGTAGAAAGCCCGGCGTTACTATTCCATGAGCTAAATCATTATTGGTTCGGGTATTACGGAACCGATAGCGACTCGAGATGGCTGATCGAAGGGCTGATGAGTTTTATACCGATGGCGATGTACGAGAACGGGTATCTGGATTTAACCGAGAAGGAAAGAAAAAAAATTAATTCCGCATGGGGGTTTAATTATTGGGGTTCGGTTGCCAAAGATAACACGATCTCATTAATCGATAAAAACGGGAAGGATTCGAAACCGGGGTGGGTTCTTTTTTATCCGAATTCATACAAGGTTCAATATATTATATTTAAAGAACTGGGAAAGGGAGCCTACCATTCGTTATTATTAAAACTATATGAGAATTGGCCGATGAAAAATATCTCGCATTTTCTATCCATATTAAATAGTTTAAAAAACCGGGATTGGAACAGCCTTCTGGCGGGCTGGCTGTTTCCCGGAAATTTTAAAAAAATATCCCCTGAACTGTTTCTCGATAGCGATATCGACGAATTGGCGGATATTGAAGAAATATATGACCAGACCGATCCGAATAATCCCGACAGCGATAATGACGGGTATGCGGATGGGTGGGAATACTACCATGGGTATGACCCCGCGAGTTTCACGGCTATTCCCGGAATAAAGTTTCCCATTATCGATGGGGTAGCGGGCGTTGAAAAATATAAGGTGCTATTGGAAAAAGAGGATGCTCAGAATGATGCGACCAGCTCCACCGATATCAAGAAAATAACCCTGTATCGAATCGAGGATAAATTATATATACAGGTGGAGTTTTATAAAGCGGAGTTAAAAACTACTTATTTAACATTTCATCTGCAAAGCAGTACCGGTAATAATTATTGGCTTCAAACATGGAATCCCCCCGCCCCGCATTGGACCAGCCAGTTTAAAAATTCAGACCCTTACGAAAAATGGAAAACGATGGATAATGCACCCGTCTTTGAAGCGCGTTTTTCCGGTATTGTGGAAATGATGTTTGCTCCGTCCGATTATAAACTATCTACTTTTAACCTGACGTTTTATGCGGGCGGAATAAACGGCAAAGATAGCGTGTTTGATTCCGACAGTATTAACATCAATGATATCAAATGGTAGTATTTGCACGCGGTACACTTTGGCTGTATTTATTGTCCGTGTTTACTCCGGGCACACACTATTCTGCTCGCGCTTTCATCATTGGCGGGTGATGGATACTTGGAATTGCATTCCAGATCGGGGTTAGCCCCCGCCTGCGGTGAGGACAAGCCGTCACGCAGTGATCCGGTTACTCCTTAAACCGCATGAGCTGCCCGGAGGTGAATTCCCATTCCGGGGTGGCGATTACTGAATATCCATATCTTCGATATAAATCACATCTTTCTTTTTATTAAAATATGCAGCCATCAAATGGTTCTCCGCTGAAAAGTTAAAATCAGTGCCCCATGGGTACGGGCCATAGGTTTTACCATTATAGTAGAAATAAGTATCCGTGTCGATTTCGGTTTTCTCAATTTTAAAAGCGAATTTTTGACTATCCGGGGAAAATTTCACATCGGAGATAAAAAATGCCCCGGGAGTGATTTCTTTACCGTCTATCCAAAGCGCATGATCGTTAGGCTTATTATTGAATGTGAAATAAAAATGTTTGCCGTCGGGAGAAAACGCCGGCTGATCGGCATAGTAGTAAGGCCCGAAGATTTTATCGTCATACTTCATATATGCAGGTTTCTTTTGTTTTTTATCGAGAGTCCAATAGAAATAGGCGAGATGTTTTCCGTCAGGGGAAAATACGAAGTTATAGCTGGTAATGCTGTTAACAAACACCGGCCCGAAGCGTTTATCACCGTAAACGAAATAAGACTCTCCGTTTTTATGTTCCTCTATATAAACCATGCTTTTTCCATCGGGCGCGAATCCGAGACAGGAAATATAATTGAACGGGCCGGAAACTTTTCCGTTTACCCATAAATAAAATTCTTCTTTGTAATTTTTCCTGAGAACATAAAGGAACGCTAAAGTTGAACCGTCTACGGAGAAAACGACCGATCCTACATCACTATAGGGCCCCGCGAATGAATCTTTGTATTGGACATACATACCGTCTTCACCCTTACTGACGAATGCGTACTGATGGTTCAATTTCGAAAAACGTACTTTTCCGGGAGAACCTGCAAATTTCTGTAGATCGGCCCCGTTTATTACATATCCCCCATAACCATCGGCAGTCTGATATAAATACCAGTATCCTTTGCTGTCGGGAGAAAAATATGGAAATTCCGCAAATTTATACGGACCCGCGATTTTATCGTCAATCCGGACGTAATATCCGGGATTTTTATTCGGGAATGCATAAACGACGGCGATATGTTTCCCGTCGGGGGAAATGGACGGTTCCACCGACGGATAGGGCCCGAGTGTCTGACCGGCATAGTGGACATAGATTTTATTATCTTTCTTGAATGCGAAAACGAACTGGGACGGATTATCCAGGGCATATTTAAAGAATTCGATTCGTTCCTGATAGGGGCCATAGGTTTTACCGTTCGCATAAACATAATGCTCCGATCCGATACTGTATGGATACCAGTAATAATTGGTGTCCATAGCATAAGTTGGGGTTCTGACAGTGGTATATGGCCCGAAGGTTTGGTTTTCAATGCAGAGGTATAGTTCATCGTTCTTCTGATATACTATCGAGGTAATCCCCGGATAATCAATTAAAAGATTATAGCCTCTATCATACTCACCTTGGCTAATAGCCTTTACCTCCAGCAATTCATTTGGATTGTCAAAAAAAGCATATATTTTATTCAGTTTTGTATTATCAAAATGTCCATAAAGGAGGGTAGTGTCTTTTAAAAATTTCAAGGATTGGTAAGTATAATTCCCCGGCTTAGATGGGATAGTTTTTACCACCTTCGGGAAAACAAATGCAGGCAGAATAATGGAAATAAATAACCCTAAAAGAATCCGTTTCATAGAGTCCTCCTTCTTGATAGAGAAAGTTTATCACAGAAAAATTAATTTTTCATCTGCAAAGCAATTCCGTCAATAATTACCGGCTTCAATGATGGTCACTTCTTTATCTTCGCGCGAAGTGCGGAGGCTAAAACTAAGTATTTAGAAGTGACCATCAATGACATCAAATGGCAATAATTGCACGCGGTACACTTTGGCTGTATTTATTGTCCGTGTTTACTCCGGGCACACACTATTCTGCTCGCGCTTTCATCACGGGCTGGTGATGGATACTTGGAATTGCATTCCAGATCGGGGTTAGCCCCCGCCTGCGGTGAGGACAAGCCGTCACGCAGTGATCCGGTTACTCCTTAAACCGCATGAGCTGCCCGGCGGTGAATTCCCATTCCGGGGTGGCGAGCTTATCTCCGAATTCGGCGGGGTACCACGGCAGGCCGCCGTACGCGCCCGACGGGTTCTTCAGGACATGTATATCCTGCGCGGGCATATAGCTCTGCGCCAGCATGAAGATGACCTGCCCGGCGGCGTTCTTCGCCGTATCGACTACAATAATCGTATGCCCCGGCGAGCCGGCTTTGATGAACAAGTCGCCGACTTGTATATCGGCGGGGTTCTCTACGGGGACGAGCATCCGTTTTAACGATATGGTGCTCGCGTAATTGAAGACTTTTATCATATAGGTCTTGAACGATTGATATCCTTTCCCGGCGGCCGACGAGGCGACCCATTTGACGTCATTCCCCGCTTCCTTGATGCCGTAACCGCTCATCCATTTCAAGTATTGCGCATCGAAACCGCTCACGAAGTAAAAGTGGATTTTCGAGAATTGTTCCTTTGAATAATGATACTCCGCCTTCAGCCGCATCACCGCATCGGCGCACTGTTGTAAATCCTGGTATCCCACATCTATATCGATGACCGCGTAATGCGCGTTCTGATTCCCTTTTAGCTTGCCGTTATAGAGGTAGACCTGCGAGCCTTGAGGCTTGAGCGGGAGGTAACGCAGCCATTCCGCGAACGAGCCGGGTTCGACCGGAACCCGTTGGTAGTCCGCGGGTAACTGGATATCCGTGACACGGTAACCGACGGTCTTATCCGCGGGCATCCATGTATATACCGGGAATCCCCCGGCTTTCGGCGCAGGAGCCGTATTTTCAGCCGCCGGGGACGGCATCAGTTCGGGCATCCGCTCGTCAACAATCGTGCCCGGCCCGGTATTCCCGGTGCATGACGGGACTGTCGCGACAGAAATCCCAACTATCGCGCCTACACCCATAAGAACAAAAACTACCAGCAATACGTATTTTTGCATAAACCCCTCGTTCATTTTTCCCCCTGTATTCCGGAAATTCCTTAATTCCGTAAAAAACTACCCCGATAATTTCGCTCGTGCTATAAGGGCGATTCTAAAAACTATTGACATTGATAACAATAGTCTGTATAATTCTTTATAATATGCCCAATGGACACTTCCTTGCCGCCTTGAAAAGGCGGTTTTTAGAAGTGTCCATAATAATCATTATCGCAGAAGGAAACCGGATGATTGAAATCTCGTTCTGGGTATTTCTCGGTTCATTGCTCGCCGGGTTTGCCTCCATGCTCCTGAGCTTATTTATCTATCTTAAGTATCGAAAGATAGCGATAATATTTTATATTTTCTTCTTAATTTCTTTATTCTGCATCATTTTATTCTTCTTTTTCTACCTTTTCGGAGGGATTGCGACAGCGGACGGGGTAATGAGGGGCGATAAATCGTTGGAAATCCTCCAATTCGCGGGGTCGTACGGATTTATCGCGGTCGCCCCGTACTTCTACCATTATATCCTCGGGTTGCGCCTCTCCCGTGTGAAAATCATTGTAACAATATGTATCGATATCGTCTTGCTCGCCTGCTCGGTGATTTTCTATCTCACACGTATCCCGGAGATAGGGTATTTCGTGCTTATCCCCGCGCTTGCGGTCAGTATCCTGTACGGGCTAATCCTGATCCTGCGGAATCTTCCGTCTATCGCGGATAAACGGCTGTCCCGCGCGCTGAAAACATTCCTCTGGGTGAGCGCGGGGTTCTTTCCCCTCATCCTTCTCGATATGCTCGATACCCGGTTATTCGGTGTGGTTCTGTTTCCGGGCGGGTTTTTCGCGCTCCCGCTGTACTACCTCGTACTGAATATTCTCAGCATCGTCTTTACGATGGTCTACTTTAACAGGCCGGCCTATCTCCGGGGCGGGCAGCTTACCCCGTTCTTCACGGGCGAGTACGGGATTACCGCCCGCGAGGGAGAAATTATCCTGCGGCTTATCGACGGCGCGAGCAACCGCGAGATTGGCGAGAAGCTCTTCATATCCTACAAGACAGTGGAAAACCATATCTACAATATTTATCAAAAGACCGGCGTCAAGAACCGTATCGAACTTTTCAATCTCATCCTCTCGAACCGCTAAATGAGGGGAATCCCCTATACCTTTTCCCGTAAATTGAGGGGAAATCCCTATTGTGAACCGTCTGTCCGCGCCATATAATAGACGTATCATTCGATGAAGGAGCGGCTATGAAAGTTCTGGTAGTTTATTACAGTTATGACGGGAATACGCGGTTTATCGCCGAGACGATCGCGAACGAGCTCGACGCGGATATCTGCGGAATCCATCCCGTGAAGGAGATGAAATCGAAGGGGTTTTTCAAGTACATGTGGGGCGGGGCGATGGTCGCGATGAAGCAAAAACCCGCGCTTCTGCCGTTCGATAAAAATCCCGCGGATTACGATCTGGTTATCATCGGCACCCCGGTGTGGAATTCGTCGATGACCCCGCCGGTACGGTCGTTCCTCGATAAATACGGGAGCGGTATCAAAAGCGCGGCGCTGTTCTGCTGTTACTCCGGCGGGATGAAGAATACATTCGCGGAGATGAGGGGGATACTGAGGGAGTGCGGGATTGCAGGGGAAATGGGCTTCCTCGACCCGCTCGAATCCAGCGAACCTGAATCGGCGGTTCTTGCCCGTAAATGGGCGAATTCGATAATGCAATAGGGAGAAAGTTATGAAAAAATATGGTGGAAGTATTGCGTTGTTTGTCCTGCTTGTAGCCGCATGCGCCCCCGGGCAGAGTTGGAACGAGTTTAGGCTGGTTCCGGCGACCGTGGATGAAAACCCATTATTACCATCGGTAACGATACATGTTGCCGGATATGACCGAAAAGTTCATTTTCTAACATTTGGAAATCCTTCGCTGCCGCCTCTTTTTATCCTGCACGGATCGTTATCCGATATGCGGCCTTATCTACCGCTTACAGTCCTGTCGAATGAGTACTACTGCGTGATGTGGGATTTACGCGGGAACGGCTTATCGGAACGTGTGGGAAAAAGCGAACTGTCGTATGCGTCGATGGTGGAGGAGATTAAAGCGATGAAGGAATTGTTCGCGCCGACGAACCAGATCGCGATTATGGGACATTCCTGGAGCGCCGTTTTTGTGGCGATGTATGTAGGGAAGTATCATGCCGATGTTTCACAGGCGATTCTAATGGAACCGATTGGATTGCAGTCCGATCCGATGAACGATATGGAGAGTGTACTCAACCTGGCAACCTCCGCGTATCTCGATATGTCTTATTCGAGCGATATCCTTTCGCCCTCCACCCACGAACTCCTCGATTTCAAGATGCTGGCGATGATAAAAAGCGCTGTCAGGAACTTTTTTGTCGACAAGAACAATCTGCCTCCGTGGCCGGTATGGCGTGTAGGAGGACTGGCGTTGATTGTCTGGGAAACGGAATGTCTTTCCGGGGGTAAATTCTCCTACGATTTTACCTCCGGGTTGGATACGTTCCCGGGCAGTGTCCTGCTGATCGGTTCCGACCACAGTCCGATCGGGTACGATTTCCAGCTTAAATACAATAAGACCTTCTTCTCCAACGCGAATGTATTAGTGATCCCGAACTCCGGTCACAGGATCGTTACCGAGAATTTCCAGGCGTTATACGAGGGGTTGACTAATTTTCTTATTGAATTTTAGGAGTGCTGCCATGAAAAGATTAATAATATATAGTATAGTTTCCATACTAAGCGGTGCAACCATAACGTATGCCGGGGAACAGTCGCCCGAAGGGCATCTGCACCGGATGGAAACAGGGTTTAACGCGTATTCGATGTTCGCGCTATTCCATGGTTACTCGTATACGCTAGATTTTGGCGGGAACGGGAGTCTTTCACTGAAGGCAGTGATCGAATTCCCCCCGATGCTCTGGCTGTCGAAGGGTTCGGTCACCGCATTGCGGATTAAAACAGGAGCGGAATACAGCCTACGCTTCCCGGCGGTATGGGAGGCGGGTATTGGGCTTTTCCAGGAATGCCTGTTTCAGAGCCAGGTTCTCGGCAACTTCCAGACTGTAGGGCTGGATGGAAGAGTTTATTTCGGGGCGATCCTTGACTCCGTCAGTTTCGGGGTTTTCGGGGATATCCAAAGTTCGCTGTGGACTTTTGTCCAGCTTTCGGAGTTCTCGCTCGATGCGTTCGAGGAGCAGTATACCGGGAGCGGTGCAAGCCCGGCTTCGGGGGTAGTAACATCAACCGCGTTCAATATCACGGCCGGGGTATACGGGTATTTCGGCGTGGGCGGGAACACTGTATTAAAGACAGAGCTAGGTCTTAAGTATACGCCGTCGGAATACGTCGGTTTCGGCGGAGGTATGATGTTCGGTTTACTTCCGTTCCATTTGTCCGTATCGATCTCATACGGTTTATAATTCGATAAAATTGAGGAGATATTTGTGAAGCAGAAAGTACGACGTTCGCTGATACTGATATCCTTTTTCCTGTTTCCGGTCACCATCTTCTATTTCTCGCCGTACCTGATTATTATAGGCGGGATAGGGGGAATAATCACCGGGAGCTTTATCATGTTCGCCGCGCAGTTCGTACTCTCAATTTTTCTCGGGCGGGCGTTCTGCGGATGGGTATGCCCGGCGGGCGGCGCCCAGGACGCGTGCGCGATAGCGAACAAGAAGCCCCTCCGCTCGAAGAAGGCCGACTGGGCCAAGTACTTTATCTGGGCGCCGTGGGTAGCCGGTATCGCGCTCATATTTATCCGCGCGGGCGGCGTCAAGGGTATCGACCCGTTATTCGGGACTGAGTACGGGATATCGGTCGCGCGCCCCGAGGCGTACATTATCTATATTCCCATCCTCGCGCTGGTCGTTGTTCCCGCGCTCTTTTTCCGCAAGCGTCTGTTCTGTCACAGTATCTGCTGGATGGCGCCGTTCATGGTGCTCGGCAGGAAGATCGGAAATCTCCTGCGGTTCCCATCGCTGCGCCTCCGCGCGGACAGCAAGCGATGCACCGCATGCCTCTCGTGCGACAACGCGTGCCCGATGAGTCTGCCGGTCAGCGAGATGGTCGCGAGGGGGGATATGGAGAACCCGGAGTGCGTGCTCTGCGGGGAATGCACCTCGGTATGCCGGTGTAACGCGGTTCGGTTCGGGTTCGGGCGGCGAAAAACCAATCGATGAAGGCTTTATACGAACACGCAGATCAGGGAATTTTATAATCGATGAAGGTATTTTCCGTGATTTTACCCTCCGGCTCGAGAGTGAAATTTTGCTGTATGTCGGAACTCATATAGTCGCCGCTTTTGTACTTTTTATCGCCGTCGATATCCACGTAGGAATAAAGGTAATAATCGCCGGGATGCACGTTTTTAAAGGTGTATGACAAAGCGTCCGCATCGAGGTAAACATACCGGGAAGTATACTTCAGGTTATCCTCGACATACTTGATGCCCTCGTATAAACTCCGCGTGGTTAACAGAAGCAGGATTTTATGTTTTTTACCGGTTTTCAGTTTTTTATCGATTGAAATATTTACCGTAACCTGCCCGACAAGGGGTTGTGTTGATGATTTGTAGGGGTCGTTTTCGAGGGTAAAATAGATACTTTCCGTCATACCCTTGAATACACCGGAAAAATCCTTCACCATCACAGCCTGCGGAAAACCGAGCTTTTTCATCGTTTCGATCGCGGTGTCCTTACTCCCGAGTTTCGCTTCCCAATGGCTGTGAAGTACGGGCGGGTTGACCTTGTTGAATTTGCTGGTATAGACGTCCATCACAAATGAATCACCGGAAAATTTGAACTCGGTATAGGCGCGTTTTTCACCGGACTGGAAATCTGAGAAACGGTAATACCCCGCGTCCTCGTTGACTTTATCGATTACTTCATAAGTAACGCATCCCTTATTCTGGAAAACACCTTCCGTCCGAAGCGCGACTTTCAGGATACCGTCATGTTTCACGATAAAAAAGCTCATCACGTTGACCGTATCGGCGTCGAGAGTGGAATACTGCGATACCTCTCCCCCTGAGAGCGGCCTGAAATCGACATACCACCTGTTAAAATTTCCGGCGGGCGTCGTAGATGTGACAGGCCCCGACCATAATCCGGGCAGCCGCGCTAATATACCGAATCCCAGTACCGGGTCGGGGAGCTTCGTGATCGGCTGCGAGGTTTTTACCTGTCCGCATCGGGCGGATAGTACGACGGCGGACAATAGAAAAAACACCCGAAATTTCGGGAGGAGAACATGAAATTGAGGATGCATAGGAACCTCCTGTTTCCGCATTGATGTGAAGAAGGTCGATTCAGTATAAAACATGGGTCGACCGGTGTCAAAGAAAAGAAAGCGAAAAATCAGCCGATAGCAAACGGCTCGTAGAACGGCTGAAATATGGTAATCCCTTTTTCCCCACGTTCGGGCTCGCGCTTTATCCTGAAAACATCCCTTATATCGGGAAAAGTCTGCGCAGTCCGTACTATTACGGCAATGCGCTTTGTTCCGTCCGGGCTCGCGTAAAATCCCATACACTTGACCGAAATCGGGAAAAGTCTGCGCAGCAGCTTGACAAGCGGGTTCGAGTTAGATATAATTACTGTCATTCCGAGGTGAAGTATGATATACCTTCTATTCCTCATCCTCTTCCCGGTTGTACCCGCGCTTATTTTACTGATAGTTCCTAACTATACAATCAGGAAAATAGTCGTCATAGTATCGTCAGTAATCGTCAGCGCCGTATCGATCTATACCGCTATTCTCTATTTCTCCGGTAAGCCGGTCTATTTCGAACTGGACGCCGAATGGGTCGATAAAATACTATTCGGTATCGAGATGGCGATCTCCATGCTGGTCGTCGTGCTGAGTATCCGTCATAAGAAATTTATCGCGCTTCTCCTCGCGCTCATGCAGGCCGGGCTGATCGTGTACTTCGAGCTGACCTCGGCGCATTCCGCCCATGTATCCGTCAATCTCTATATCGACCCGCTCTCCATCATTATGATGCTGATAGTGGGGATTGTCGGCAGTATGATTAATATCTACGCGCTCAGCTATATGAAGGAATATCACGCGCATCATAAGGAATACGCCGACCGCGGGCGGTTCTTCTTCTTCCTGATCTTTATTTTCATGTCCGCGATGTACGGCATCATCTTTTCGAATAACCTGATGTGGCTGTTTTTCTCATGGGAAGTCACCACCCTCTGCTCGTTCCTGCTGATCGGCTACACCCGTACCGGGGAAGCGGTCGATAATTCCTTCCGCGCGCTGATTATGAACCTGCTCGGCGGGGTCGCGTTTATCGGCGCGATCATCTATCTCAATACCACTCTGGGCATCCTCGAACTCGATAAACTCCTCGCCTCGAAGGAAGCGATTGTGCTCCTTCCCGTGGCGATGCTTTGTTTCGCGGGTATCACGAAATCCGCGCAGCTCCCGTTCTCGTCATGGCTCCTCGGCGCGATGGTCGCGCCGACTCCGTCCTCCGCGCTCCTGCACTCCAGTACGATGGTGAAGGCGGGCGTATTTATCATCATCAAGCTCTCCCCGCTTATTACAGGTACGATTACCGGGAATATGGTCGCGCTCGTCGGCGGGCTGACGTTCCTGTTCGGGTCGTTTATCGCCATATCCCAGCGCAACGCTAAAAAGGTGTTGGCGTACTCGACTATCGCGAACCTTGGGCTGATTGTGGCATGCGCCGGACTCGGTACATACGAAACAGTCTGGGCGGCGGTATTCCTGATAATATTCCACGCGGTCGCGAAGTCGCTCTTATTCCTGATGGTGGGCACTGTCGAAATGAAACTCCACACGAAGGATATCGAGCACATGAGTTCGCTGATCGTGAAGATGCCGCGCGTCGCGATTATGATGGTCGTCGGGATATGCGGCATGTTCGTCGCGCCGTTCGGGATGCTCATCAGCAAATGGGCCGCCCTGCGCGCGTTTATCGATCTCAATAATTATATGGCTCCGATTATGATATTGTTTATCTCGTTCGGGGGCGCGGCCACCATCTTCTTCTGGTCGAAGTGGATGGGCACGCTGCTGTCGATCAATAACGCGCAGATGCACGAGAAGCTCAAGGAGACGAAGATCGCGTGGCCGGAATGGATCGCGGGGGGCGCTCTCGCAGTCTTTAACGGGCTGATATGCGCGGTTTATCCGTTGATCTCCAACTATATCGTGGAACCCTACGTGTTTAACATCTACGGCAAGACCTTCTCGATGGAACTGAATAATATCATCATTATGATGGTGATGATAGGGATGATTATCCTGCTCCCGGTCATGCTCCTCCTCATGCAGAGGAATAAACGTTACCGCTACCGGGACATCTATATGAGCGGCCGTAACGTTACTATTAACCAGCGTTTCGACGGCTCCATCGGTACGAAAAAGGAACTGAAACTGAATAATTATTATATGGAACAATACTTCGGCGAGAACACCCTGTTGAAGGCGGGGGCCGCGCTGGCTCTGGCGGCGAATATTGTCATGATAGCGGGGTTTAGATAATGCATTCAATATTATACGGGGTACTTTTCATCCTGCTCGCGCCATTTATCGGCGGGTTCCTCGCCGGACTGGACAGGATTATCACCGCGAGGATGCAGAGACGGGTAGGGCCGCCGATCCTCCAGCCATTCTACGACGTGTTCAAGCTGTTCCAGAAAAAGACGATTATGACGAACCGTTTTCAGGCGCCGTATATCATCTGCCACCTGATATTTATGATATTCACGGGATTCCTGTTCTTCGAGGGCAGCGACATCCTCCTGACCGTTTTCGTGCTCGCGGTATCGAGTATCTTTTTCGTGCTCGGCGCGTATTCCTCGAAGTCGCCGTTCAGCTTCCTCGGCGCGGAACGCGAACTCCTGCTGATTATGGC
>MIBD01000071.1:0-1386 GCA_001829395.1 Spirochaetes bacterium GWF1_49_6
TAACGTAATATTGGTAATTATGCCCGTTGATTTCCGCGCGAAGCTCGGCGAGCCGTTTTTCCGCGCCGGCCTTATTCATCGTCCCTCCCAGTGGGGATGATACCCACCCGGGACAGAACGGCGGTCGCGAAATCCCTGCCGATATTCCCCCATTTCCCCTCGGAGACGCCGCTGAAGTATCCCCCGACTTCGTCCGCGATACCCACGTAGTTTTTATAGGGAACTCTCACTTTATCCGGTTCGAAATCCCCTTCCTGTATCAGGAACACGATTTCCGAATCTTCACCCATATCCCGTTCCAGATAAAGTATTCTATCCTCGGGGATCAGGTCGATTTTCCGGGTACCGTAAAGATAATAGAGCTTAATCGACTCAATCACGCGGTCGTCGAGGCCGTCGTCGAAGATTTTTATTTTCTCGATCAGCATATTCCGCGATGTGACTATCCTGAGGGTGTAACGGCGGAGAATTTCATCCCCGTTCTCGATAGCCGGTAAGTTACCGTCCCATAAGGGAATATATCGAATGAGAAATTTTTTGTCCGGGTCGTGATATACCAATTCCGAATCGGGTTCGAAACGGCACTCGCATTTCGGACACTTATAGAGATTCAAATCGCCCGACATCAGTTTCGCCTTCAGATCGGGACTGACGGACGAGTTGACCGATAACCAGATATTCGCGCTGAATTCGTTCCCGCACTCGGGGCATGTGACCATAGCTTCGTTAGGAAGGCTCAAGACCGACTCCTTTAGTTATTGGATATTATTATAGTTAAGCCGCGGCGGGTGTCAAACTTTTTTCGATTTAGTAGTGTAATGATACATTTTGATATGGGTATAACCGGTTGGGCGATTATCCCCCCCCGGTGATTTTAAAAACACTGTATTAGTTTGCTTCGCTCATGGAAATCCCGACCGCGCTTTCCTCGCGGGATTCCAGCTTGAACAGCGATATCAGTTCGTTCAGCTGATTTGCGACTTTCAGGTTAGCCTCGATTATACTCCGCATCCCGTCGATACTCCCGATAACAAAATCGGAGCTTTTCCGGGTCGCTTCTTTTTCTTCCATCGCGATACTTTTTATCTGCCCGAAAACATCCTTCATAACATTATTGGATTCGCGGAAGTGCTCGGAGGCGTTCCTGATTTCATCGGTAATTTTTTCCAGCCGCACAGTAGTGGATAAGACATCGTTCAGCGGACCGGTCTGATTTTCCATCGCGTCGGCGATTTGCGTATTGACGGCGCGGTTATTATCGACCTCGCGGTGTATATTCAGGAATCCCTCGCGGGATGCCTTCATACGGTCGAGGGCATGATTGACTTTTTTCATAATATCGCCCAGTATCCGGGAAATAGACGCGGCGTTACGGGAAGAGTTTTC
>MIBD01000071.1:1423-8568 GCA_001829395.1 Spirochaetes bacterium GWF1_49_6
CCGCGTCCGCTTTCCCCCGCGTGAGACGCCTCGATCGCGGCATTCATGGCGAGCATCCCCGTCTCTTCGGCGATCTCGTCGATCACCCCAGTGATCTCGCTGATTTCCTGCGAGGAGGTCTCGATCGCCTGAATACTGCCGAGGGTCTCGTCGATCAGGCGACCCCCTTCTTCGGCGACATTAAACAATTTTTCAGAAATGCCGCTCGCCGAACGCGTTTTTTCGGAGAGTCCCTTGATGTTTTTCGTAATCGACTCGATCACCTTCGAGTTATCGCGCACCACATTCGACTGCTGTCCGATGATCTCCACTACGGAATTCAGTTTGATAGAATTATCGTTAAGATTTTTTCCAGCGTCATCCGCTGTAGATGTCTGCGTTACCGTGTAACGGTTGAGTTCTTCGTTGTAACTCTGGATTCTTACGGCGAGCTCAGAGAGAGACCCCTCGATTTCCCCGGCAGACGCCGCAATCTCCCCCGACGTATTCCTCGCGGAACCGATGATCGACTGAAAACTGTTTCTCAGTTGTTTCAGCGATTCCCTGAGTTCGGAAAACTCATCGAGGCTGAAAACATCGACCTTCTGCGTCAAATCACGACGCGATACCTGCTTCAGGAAGTTAACTGTCTTTTCTACATTCTCCGACAGGATATCGGTGTTCTTCACGATGATAATGAACAATGGGATCAGGAAAAAGATCGATATAATGGAGAGCTTTGTTATCAATGATTCGGGGGTGTCATACCCCATCCCCCCGATAATGATACTGAATAATGCAAATAACAGCATGACTACCGTTCCGATATAGATCACGAGGGAACGATTCCTGATTCGATAGAATTGCCCTTTCATATTCAGATAGCGGGCGATCTTCTTCTCGATAAAAACAAGCTGCATAAAATAAAACATCACGCAGGCGATAATCCCGCCTACCCAGTGAAGGATATGCAGGATATCGATCGAATCCCCGTTAAATAGCAGTTTCTCAAAATCGGTGATCCATGCCGTAGAAAGAATAACCGAGTAGAGAACAAAATAACCGAATATCTTCTTGGGATTCTCCCTGGTTTTTTGACTCCCCAGCGTTTTCCAAATAATATAGCTGAATATTAAGAAATATAATCCGGCGCGCCATGCCCAAACCGCGATAAAGGACTGGAGCCCGATATTCCCGAAATCCAGCTTTAATAACGCATTGTAATAATGAGGATTGACAAAAAGATTATGGGTAAACCCGTAGATAACACAGTTGATGAACCCGATGATATTATACTGAAAAACGATATGTGATAATTGACGGTCGTGGTGCTTCTTGAGATATAGCAGAAACGCGACATACAAAATAATTGAAATCCCGCCGATTACTAAAAGAACATAGAGTAATTCCAAATTATGCATATTCATCCCCGCTAGATAATATATTCTATAACCAATAAATAAATATTACAAATATTTAGCACTTGTTTATTATATACCTCTTCTAGAAGAATACGACTTTCCTATGAATAAACGAAAAATCAGAAATCCTAAGCATAGCCATACCGCTATGATAATTCCCATCGCTAAATAATTATTTTTCATAAGCGGGGTGTTTTCCGCCCTCGCGCGGCATTCGTCCATTACATCCTTCGGGATGAGTCTTAAAGTAAGAACGATCATCCCGGGGAGAAGTATCAAATCGTCGAGAAGCCCCAGAACAGGGATGAAATCGGGTATCAGGTCGATCGGGCTGAGGGCATATCCGACCGTCAATACGGCAAGCGCTTTCGCATACCACGGAGTTTGCGGGTGCTTTAACGCAAAGTATAGAGCGGCGATGTCGCGTTTTATCTGCGATGCGCGTTCTTTCAGCCCCCTGATGAAATTACCTTTCATATCCCGAATCCCTTATTTTGCTAAATGCGAAATATTATAAAGATATCCTTCTAAAAAGTAACACTTTTCATAGGGTGAATTGTTACATTTACTTAATGAAAAAAAACAACTTCAATTTATTGACAAAGCGCGTCCAAACTTAAATAATATGTGTTCTTCTATATAACTATAACACTGCACGGAAGGAATACTCTATTCTAAAAGCTATGATACCGTCTGATTCTTGAATATTTTACATGAAATGCAATAAAAGAAAGGTAAGACCGTTATATAAGTTAACCCGAATAATTCGAAAAACCATACATCTTATAAAAGGAGAAGATCATGAGTTTAATCAGTCTGCGTAACGTAAAAAAGGATTACCCGTTGGGTAAAACCGTCGTCCACGCGTTAAGAGGGATCAATATCCATGTCGAGCGGGGCGCTCTGATGTCGATAGTAGGACCGTCGGGAAGCGGAAAGACGACGGCGTTGAATATTATCGGGTGTATCGATAACGCATCGGACGGCTCCGTCCAGATCGGCGATGTCGAAATTACGCAGTTAAACGACCAGCAATTGACCGACCTACGTCTTTTTAAGATAGGGTTTATCTTCCAGACGTTCAACCTTATTCCGGTATTGAACGTTCTCGAAAACGTAGAATTCCCGCTTCTCCTGATGAACAAGATGTCGAAGCAGGAACGTAAAATGCGCTGCGATAAATTTATTTCCGAAGTCGGTATCAGAGAATATATCGATCATCGTCCCGCCGAATTGTCAGGCGGACAGCGCCAAAGAGTGGCTATCGCGCGCGCGTTGGTGACTCAGCCCGAAATCGTCCTTGCCGACGAGCCTACCGCGAACCTCGACTCCGTAACTGGCGATATGATTCTTCAGCTCATGCAGGACCTCAACCGGATAGAGAATACCACGTTTATCTTCTCTACCCACGACCCTGATGTTCTGAAATACGCGAAGGATGTAGTCAAGATCAAAGACGGCCTCGTGGTCGGGTAGGAGCGTATAATGAGCATTCTAATAAAAATATCCCAGCGGAACCTTTTGCGTCACCGCGGGAAAAGTTTCGTAATCGGGTTAATTATTTTCCTCGGCGCGTTCTTTATGACCGTGGGTAACGCCATCGTCAACGGGATGAACAAGGGCCTCGAGGAAAATATGGTGCAGCGTTTCCTGGGGAATATCGTCATAGTTTCGACGAACCAGATCGACGACAATATCCTGACCGGGATGCCGAAACCTAAAAAAGTCATAACCGGCTACTTTAAGGTCAGAGATCTCATCGAGAAGGACGATTCAATAGATCAATATTTCCCGATGGGTTTCGGGTATTCCATAGTTTTCAATCCGGAAGGCGACCATCCGCTATACGTGATGTCCTTCGGAATCGATTTTCAGGCCTATCAGAAAATGTTCCATTCGAACATCCAAATGATAGAAGGGACTCTTCCTACAAACGGCCAGAAAGGAATTATTGTAAACAATCTATCGCGCGACAACTTTTACGAAAACGGCGGGTTCTGGACACTTCCCCATGGTCAACCAGTGGTAATCTCAAATCTGTCCGCGAAAGCGTTGTCTAATACGAATAAACTGATCACAAAGAGCGAACTTATCCTTCAGGGCGCGAATGCCGACGGAGGATCACTTGACCTTGCGGTTAAGGTATCGGGTATATTCAAATTCCAGACGATGAACGATGTATGGTCTGTGATCAACTTCATCGATATAGAAACATTCCGCGAGACGTTCGGCTATACCACGGAATCGGATGCCAAGGTCGTCTTGAATTCGGAGCAAAAATCGCTCCTCAACGCGAATGAGGACGATATCAATTCGATGTTCAGCGACGAATCCATGTTCGAATCCGCGGATATTGTCAGTAAAAAATACAATATCAACGATATTAAAAAACAAACGAAGAAGAGCGATACCAATACCATTAAAACGGATCCGGGTTCGTATAATATTATCTGCGTCAAACTGAAAAACGAAGCCAATACTGCGGCCATAGTAAAAAAGCTCAACGATGAGTTTAAGACCAACGGGATGGACGCCCGAGCGATACCGTGGGATAAAGCCTCCGGTCAGATCGGGATGTTCGCTAATATTTTCAGGATGGGCATCAACGGTTTTGTGACGTTCCTGTTCTTCGTTGCGATCATCATCATTATGAATACCCTGAGTATGGCGGCGTTGGAACGTATTTCCGAAATCGGGATGATGCGCGCGGTCGGCGCCAGAAAGAGCTTCATAGGCGGAATGTTCCTCTATGAAACATTTATCCTCGCGTTCGTATTCGGGACGGCCGGTATGCTGATCGGGACGCTTTTCCAGCGTCTGCTCCGTTTAGCGCAATTTAAAGCTGATAATAACATGATGGAAATTATATTCGGGGGCGACTACTTCCAGCCGTTCCTCGATCCGGGCACTGTCCTGCTATGCATCATTCAGCTTCTGTTCGTGACGGGTTTATCGATAATATACCCGATTATTGTCGCGCGTAAAATCACCCCGCTCGACGCTATTTCGAGAAACTAAGGAGGAACCACATGAACGGGAATGATAATAAAGATAGATCCGGTAAATTGGGTATAAAGACCCTTTTCGGACTGGCAATGCGTAATCTCCTCCGCCATAAGATGAGAACACTCCTGATCGGGATTGTTATCGCTTTCGGAGTGATGATACTCGTTGTGGCGAACTCGTTTACCGAAGGTCTTAAAGATATCGTAATCAATAAGATCATTGTCAACTGGATGGGGCACATCAATATCAGCGCGATAGAACGCGGAAGCGGTACGACCCAAGATAAAAAGATGATTTTCCGCGATAAAGACCTGATTATTGAAGCGATTAAGACCAATCTCCCGAATGTCGATTTCTTCCGTGAAGGGCTTGAAACATTCACCATGTTCGTCGGGAACCAGAGAACGTCTCTCGGGATAATCATCGGCCTCGAAAAGGAACATGCTGACATTGAATGGATGAATATAATCGAAGGAGATGTCGGCGATTTTACAAACGGAAAGTATGAAAATCCTTGCCTCATATATGAGAGCATGAAAAGGGATTTGAATGTAAAGATATACGATACCATCAAGATGAAGACTACCACGATCTACGGGAAGGTACAATCCGCCAAGATGACGGTGGTGGGTGTTATGAAATCCGCCAGCACTTTCCAGGATATGGGAATATTCTTAGAGATGCATTCACTGAAACAGCTTCTGGAAATGAAAGACTATGAGGCTCAATCGCTTGTCGTAGTCCTCAAGGAGATAAATAACCCGCTGGAAGTGATTCCGTGGGCCGATAAAATCCATGAGGCATTAAAACCCGGGGTAGCCGGGATGTACGGCCAAGCCTCCGCTAACGGGAAATCCGTGCCCGCGACCCAGCTCGGAGTAATGACTAATGCCGCTGAACTCGCGCTCTTTATATCGAACGTCACCCCGGTGTCGGGAAATCTTTCCCTTCTCTCGAATACCAACGGGATAGCCGTCAATACCATTCTCGCGAAAGCGTTGGGTATCACCGCCGGAAGTACCCTGACGTTCAATTATAATACTAAATTCGAGAACACGCCAGTCAAGCATTCCTATAAGGTAATCGCCGTATTCGACGGGAATACGAATATCGATAAACCGGTTGCTATTTTGCCGAACACCCTATTCTACCCGGTTTACTTCGACTATCTCCCCAAAGAAATCAATGCCATTTCCAACGCGTATTACCCCAGTGTGAAAAATCCGCTTTTCAGCGCTTTCGCTATGGAATGGACTCTCGTCCCCAGAACCCAGACGTCCGAACAGTTCACTAAAAAGATGCAGAATATGAATAAACTTCGCTTCAAGGGGATGATGCTGAATGTCAGTTCCATGTACGAGACCTCGAAGATGTTTCTTGATATCGCGGACGCGTTAAATCTGGTCGGGTTTACCGCGGTGATGATACTTTTTTTCATAATATTGGTAGGTGTCGGGAATACTCTGCGTATGACTATTCGCGAACGTACCCGTGAAATCGGGACAATCCGCGCTATCGGTATGAAGCAGAAAGACGTCCGCCGCCTGTTCACGTGGGAAACCACCTTATTGGCATTCTTCGCATCGATAGCGGGAGTAGTTTTCGCTATGGTCATGGTTTTCCTGCTCGGTTCGATCACGTTCAAGAATCCCGGAGACTTCTCGGTGCTGATGGTGAACCGCCAGATTCACTTCATGCCTACCATCAGCAGCATCCTGCAAAGCGTTGCGACTATAGTCGGTCTCACTTTCCTGACTTCCTACTTCCCCGCCCGTAAGGCGGCGAAGATGCTCCCGACCGATGCGTTACGCGGTATTATGACCAAGTCCACAGCGAAATAGAAACGGAGGAATTTATATGAATAAGGTTTTTTTGATTATAGCGTTACTGTTTAGCGCAGCTTCGGTAAACACACTATCCGCGAAGGAATTACCGGCAATAAAAACAATACTCAAACAGCTCGATGTGCTGATGGATCTGAAATCCGATCTTTCGGCAAAGGTGAATATCACCGAGGAAAAGCCGAATCAGGGATTAAAGAAAATTGAAAGTTTCTACTACCGTTCCGATGTAAAAGATGCGTTCCTGATCGTCATGCTCGCGCCCGCGTCCGAGAAGGGCAACGGCTACCTGAGCATCGGCGATAATATGTGGATGTACAAACAAAACACCCGGACGTTCCAGCACATCAGCCGTGACGAATCGATCGGCGGAAGCGACGTAAAAAGCGGGGATATGGAAAAGCGGAAACTAAGCGTACTCTATAAGGGCGCTATCGATCCGAAAACCGGTAAAGAGCTGATTAGCGATGAGAAACTCGGCGATATTCCGGTGTATAAGATCGAACTTACCGCGCAGGTGAACGATGTTTCCTATCCCAAGAAGGTATACTGGGTTCGTCAGGATAACTATCTGCCTATGATGGAAAAATCCTATTCGCTTTCCGGGACGCTCATGGAAACCATCTACTACCTGAAATATACGACTATCGGCGGAAAGTACTTCTGTATCAAGATGCGTATTGACGACGAATTCGATAAAGGCAATAAAACGCTGATGGAGATATCCGGTATTTCCCTCGATAAACTCGACGCGAATATTTTTACACAAGGTTATCTTGAATCCCTGAGTAAATAAGGAGCGGTGAATGAAAAAACTGACTTTAGCGCTTGCTTTTTCGATGGTCATATCCGTGGGCGGACTTTTAAGCGGACAGGAGCTCGGCATGAGCGAGGACGA
>MIBD01000072.1:0-146 GCA_001829395.1 Spirochaetes bacterium GWF1_49_6
CGTCCCTTGACGGAAGCGTCGAAAATCAATGGGGTTTTCATTATATCGCCTCCCGGATTGCGGCCGCGAGCGCGTCTATTTCTTCACGCGTCCGTTTTTCAGTCACCGCTATCATCAGGCTGTTCTTCCGCGCGGGATAGAACGTC
>MIBD01000072.1:255-529 GCA_001829395.1 Spirochaetes bacterium GWF1_49_6
TTTTTAACGATTGTATCTCCGCTAATATCTTCTTAGCGTACTGGGTTTTATCATAGATGGTTTTCGACAGGTCTTTCAGTCCGCCGCGCCCGATGAGGGACATATAGATCAGCGCGCGCAAGGCGCAAAGACCCTGGTTGCTGCATATATTAGACGTGGCTTTCTCACGGCGGATATGCTGTTCGCGGGGCTGAAGGGTCAGCACGAACGCGTCGTTCCCGTCCTTATCGGTGGTACGCCCGACGATACGTCCCGGCATACTGCGGATATATTT
>MIBD01000072.1:551-1959 GCA_001829395.1 Spirochaetes bacterium GWF1_49_6
GCCCTTGGAATGCGCCGTGTCCGCAATATCGGTATAATCGTCTACAGTACCGAAAAAGTTGGGATTCTGCAGTACGACCGACGCGACCCGGTCGTCGATAGCGGCTTTTAATTCGTTACGGTTCAGTTGATAATCGTTCGATGCGATTTCTTTTATCTTGAAGCCGAGCGGCGACAGGTAAGACCTGACGATATCCCGGTAAAGGGGATTGACGTTCGCGTCGATCAATACGGTATCGCGGTTACGGGTCGCGCGGAACGCCATCAGTACCGCCTCCGCGAGCGCCGTCCCCCCGTCGTACAACGACGCGTTGGAGACATCCATGCCGAACAGGTTGCATATCGAGGTCTGATACTCATAGAGCGCCTGTAATGTGCCCTGCGATGCCTCGGGCTGATAGGGGGTGTACGCGGTATAAAAGTCACCCCGTGACGCGAGAGCATCGACGGTAGCGGGGATAAAGTGGTCGTAGAACCCGCCCCCCATAAATTGGACGTCCTGCGTGTTATTGCGTCCCGAAAGGGATTGCATTTTATTCAACGCGTCGAATTCGGGAAGGCCGGGCGCTAGGTTAAAACTTTTTACCCTAAGTTCCTTGGGAATAGGGCTGAATAATTCCTCGACAGAGCCTATGCCTATCGAATCGAGCATAGATTTGACATCCTGCTCCGTATGCGGGGTATAACTATTCCGCATTAGTGGGCACCGGATTCCTTTTCACAGAGTTCGGCGTATTTCTTCGAGTCGAGCAGGGTGTTTATCTCCGACGGATCGGACATCTCCACCACGAAAATGTAAGCATCGTAGGGCTTCTGGTTGACCAGTTCAGGAGTATCGTTGAGAGCCTCGTTAACGGCGGTAATTTTACCGGAGACGGGGGTGTAGATGGAACTCGCGGCTTTGACGGACTCGATTTCGCAGACGGAATCACCCACCTTAACGCTTGCCCCGATTTCCGGGAGCTGTATAAAGACGATATCGCCTAGCGAGTGTTGGGCGAAATCGGATATGCCTATTTTCGCGTTTTTACCGTCCGCTGACACCCATTCATGGGATGAAGAATAACGTAACTGATCGGGATACTGCATTTTATCCTCCGAAACTACTTATTTCTTACGGTACCGTTTTTATAGAGCGGGAATTCTGCGATTTCCGCGTCGACAGACACCCGTCCGTCGGACAGGACGACTTTAGTGCCGGGCTTCGCCAATGCGGTGTCGATATACCCCATCCCGATGCCGGAATTGAGGGTGGGAGAAAATGTCCCGCTCGTGATCTCTCCGGACATCACGTCGTCGTAGAATATTTTATATCCGTGACGCGGGGAACGGCGCGAATGGGTGATAAATCCAGCGCGTATACGTGGAACCCCCTGTTCCTTCTGCTGGAGTATCCCACGAATGCCGCG
>MIBD01000072.1:1979-9187 GCA_001829395.1 Spirochaetes bacterium GWF1_49_6
CGAATACGCCCAAATCCGCCTCGATAGGCGAGGTCATATCGTCGATATCGCTCCCGTAGAGGCAATACCCCATCTCGAGACGGAGAATATCGCGCGCGCCCAACCCTGCGGGCTTGACACGGCTATCCCCGCAGAGGGAATCCCACAGCTTCGCGGCGACGGAAGCGTCGATATAAATTTCGTATCCCAATTCGCCGGTATATCCCGTACGGCTGACTATCGCGTCCTTGCCCATGATACTCATCCTGATAAAGCCGAAATAGGGGATGGAACGGATTTGCTCGCCGAAACGTTCGGCCATCAGGTCGCGGGAAAGCGGCCCCTGTATGTCGATTTTAGCGGTAATGTCGGAAATATTCTTATATTCGCAGCCGCCGCCTATATCTTGTCCGATAGTCAGGAAGTCGTTTTCCGTAGTCGCGGCGTTTACTACTATCATCAATTCGTCCTGGGCGATACGGTAAACGATCAGGTCGTCGATTATTCCGCCGATACCGTTGAGGATAAACCCGTAACGGCAGCGTCCTATCTTGATATCGGATATAGGGAAGCAGAACGCATTCTCGATACCGCTCTTCTGGATGTCGCCCTTGAAGGAGAATTGCCCCATGTGGCAGGTGTCGAACAACGAGACCGATTTCCGGCAGTGCAGGGCTTCGTCGATAATACCGGTATACTGGATAGGCAGGTTCCAACCCGCGAATTCGGTCATTCTCGCGTCAGCGCGGAGATGCGATTCGTAGATCGGGGTATTCTTGATATTCATATAACCGTCCCCCTTCCGGGAGGATTTTATGATAATCCACGGAAGTTATTAAGGTGAAGGGCTATTCCGGTAAGAACAGCCCCTCGTATGCCCAGGGCGGGAATCGAACCCGCATGATATCACTACCACTGGATTTTGAGTCCAGCGTGTCTACCAGTTTCACCACCTGGGCTTATTTTTTAGGCTCTATCAACTGAAGTTTATTCTTGATCGTGAACTTTACCTGCTGGGTAATATACGAAAGAGCTTCGTCTTTCTTGGCTTCGCGTTTGATGCGGTCAAGTTCTTCGGGTGCGAGCTTTTTCTTATACTCGTCCGCCGATATCCGGGCTTCCTGCGCTCTGAGGGCGAGCAGGTAATTGATGCGTTCGTTCGACGGTTCTATATTGTTCTTATCGGCGAAATCCTCGATAAAAAGGGCTACGACGATATCGGAATAAGAGTCCTTGAATACCTTATCGCTCTTCTCTTTCAGTTTTTCATCTTTCAGTAAGTCCGAAAGAGCGGTCTCGCTCACGAAATAATTCGTTTCGACGAAATGGAACGCGCTCTTTCCCGCATGATCGATAAACAGAGACTTGGGGAAGTCGTATGCGACATTGTCGCGGAGATAACCGACCAGCCCGGAACTCTTGGAATGGGCGTTCAATTCCTGCGCCATACCCTCGAGTTGGCGTTTCACGGACTCTTTTAATTCAGCGACCGATTTATGCGTAGTCGTCTGCTTGACCACTTCGTCGTCAATAGGTTTTTCCGTCGGGCGTTCCGCTTTTATGATCTCCACATTCAACGGTTCCTTTATCACGCCGATGAAGTCGATCACATAGTTTTTCAGGTTATCGAACGAAATATCGAGCGTATCCCCGGCTTTCTTATCAATCAGCGATTCGACCACCTCGGCGCTCATTACTTTCTGCTTATTCTCGGGGAAATAGTCCTTATTGGTAACCTTGACGGTCACAATATCGCCGGATTTGATCTTTCCGCTGACGGGGTCGAGCAGATCCATCGAACGGCGCATCGTCTGTTCGATCATCTTATCGTCGATGAAATATTCGTCATACGCCACGGATATTTTCGATACATCGATATCCTTGATTAACTCAGGTTCGATCTCGAACACGAGGGAGAACGTGAATTCGCTATTGCGGGAAAGCCCTACCAGCGGCTGGAACTTCGGATTGGAATAGAGCCGCACTCCGTCTTCACTCATTTTATGGATCGACTCATGTACGAGATGCTCGATTACAGACTGAGCTACCTCGTTCTGATAATTCTTTTCGATAATGTCGGCTGGAACTTTACCCTTGCGGTATCCCGGGAAATCGACATGCTGCGACAATTCGTTCAATGTATGATCGAACGCATCGTTCAGTTCTATTTTACCGACCTTTACATATGCCTGACGTAAACAATCGGGGAACTTCTTTACAAAGATGTCCATATTATCTCCTTCATAGTAAGTAACAAAAAGCTGAATATTATAACCTGAATCAGGGGATTTCGCAAATAATTAAATTGAGTTTTCAGATGCGGTTTTTACCGGGGTTCGGGAAAGAGCCGCGCGAAAACATCGGGCGGGATATCATAACCCGACAGACTCCGCGCGGAAAACTGGCGTCCCGCTATCACCGCGCCCGCGTTCCTGCCGATTCCTGGGATAGCCTTCCACTCGTTCAGCGACGCCTTCTCGGGAATAAACGGATAGGGAAGGCCGATGAGGGAGCGTTCGCGGTGATCGGTGACAAAGATGTCATGCTTGGAGAACAAGGGCAATTCGCGCGGGATATCGATCACTATGGGATATGTTCCGATAGGCCGCGCGAGACTCCACGGCCCCCGGTGCTGTTCGACTATCACGTTGCGGATTAGCGTGCCCGCCGGATATACCTTTTTCAGCATCGGGATATCGATTTCCGTACGGATTTTCTCACGGTAGTTACGGAATATCGCGTCGAGAATCTTTTCCGTCTTTTTATCGCTCTTTTTCGAGTATATTTCGGTCGAACGGTTCATACGCAACTGGCGGATATTGATCCGGCGCAGCATCATTCCATTATCGAGCAAAGATTTCAGGAACTGGTAATTCAGCGCGAACGTACCCTTGCCTTCGCCGGATAGTCCCTGGATTAAATTAATGCCCGGCAGAAACTTAGGTATCCCGTCCGCACGTATCCCGCCGAACCCGTTTATCATCCCGACAGCGAAACCCACCTGCCCGGCGGACGCCTTCAGTCCGTTGAGGGCGATCACCTTCGGGTCGGCGCTCTCCATCCCCAGCGCGGCTACGTCCCCGGGGGTATTATTCTCGGCGATGGTGCGGGTTATCCGTTCGGATTCCGAGGGATAGCGGGCGATAGTACCAGGGTTGACGTTGTCGAGATGCAGGGTTTCCAGCGATGAAAGGGAATCCTTGATACCGAGGTAGAGACGTTCGATAATACCCGGGTCGGGTTTCGGAAAACCGTCCTTCATAGAGGACATATCGCTTCCGTAGGCGTAAAAATCCGCCTGCTTGCCGAGACGGAAATGGCGGATTCCGTGACGTTCCAGCTCCTTCATCTCAGCGACCACATCATCCGGGCCGCGGAAATCCACGGGGTAGGTTCCCTCGATGCAGAACGAACAATGATTGACACGGGGGCATCCGCGCCCGGTCTCGATCTCGCAGATAATATCCGGGTAACGGGGATGCTGTTCCACTATGAACGCTCCGGCCGCCGCGAAGCGGTTCAAGTCGCCGATGGTACGGGTGAAACCGCTACTATCGCCGCCGCCGAATTTGAGATACAGGTATTTTTCAATATCGCCTTCGGCATAGGAAATATTATCCGTATGAAGGGGGAGCGGGTCTAAAAGAATAGGGCCGCCGATAATAAAACGGGTCTTGTTATTAGCGGCGGCGATTTTATCGAATTCGTATTCTTTGACAGGCATTCCGCCGAGGTATTTCCCCGGAACAGGATTACCCGCGATGATAACCGCGTAATCGAAGTCATGCAGGGCGTATTGGGATTCACGCACCTGTTCGATAGTCAGGTAACTGATATCGGTTATCCCCGCGGAGACGAGGGCTCCCGCAGCATAACGGATATATGTCGACACGAAGAACGGGACACCCAGACATGTCGGTTCGTCTACATACCCGTCAATGATGGCGAAACGCATTAATCTCCGATACCCATATTCAAATCCAGATCGCCCAGATCGAGGCTATCCTGATCGATCGGGGTTTCCGGCTGTTTTTTATCGCCGCCCGGCTTTTTATCGCCAGGTTGTTTCTTTTCTCCATCGGGGGTAGTAACAATATCGAAGTCCGACAAGGTTTCCATACCTATTTCATGCTGGAGTTTGTAATCCTCGGACGTATGAATGGTACAGCTTTGAGAAGGAACAGTCCCCGCGAGGAAATTCTCTACTATAACATTGGGACAATACGGGGTAGGCAGAAGCCCGGTGTCCGCGCAGATACTGGCCTGTACGCCTCCGGCCTTCGCGAAAGATTCTATTTTAGAGTACTTCATCGCTTTTTTCATATAATTCATCCATATAGGCGCGGCAAGCTTACCGCCCATCTGGTGGCGTCCCAACGATTTAGTGGAATCGTCGAAGCCCATCCATACCACTGTCGCGAGATTAGGAGTGAAGCCCGCGAACCAAGCGTCTTTCCAGTTCGCCGTAGTGCCTGTTTTACCTCCAGCGGGTATCCCGTAAAATCCGGTCTGCGCGACGGCCTCCGCGCCGGTACCGTTAAATAGCACCGTCATCAAGAGGTCCTGCATCAGACACGCCGCGCCTGGAGAAATAACCTGCTCGGCTTCGACAGTCAGGTCTCTCTGCGACTCGAAATCGTCCTTGATACGACCGTAACGGTCTTTCACTTTCAGGATGGCGATCGGGAGTACTTGCTGGCCGTTATTGGCAAATGTCGCGAACGCGCGGCAAACCTCCAACGGGCTGAAAATACCTACCCCTAGCGAGAACGCCATATCCGGCTTGACCCGCTCCTGTATCTGATCGGAATCCAAACCGAAGAATAGCCCGATTTTATGTACCATCGCGCCGTATCCGATTTGTTTCTGGATCAGATCCCAGACCTGCACAGCGACAATGTTTACCGAGAATTGCAGAGCGGTACGTACCCGTATCGCGCCCTTAAAGTTTCCAGAATAGTTACGGGGTATCCATTTTTGGCCGTACTGGTTTTCGTAGTAGATCGGCATATCCTGGAAAACCGTGGCAGGTGTGATCAGACGGGCGTCAATCGCGACAGCGTAATAAATCGGCTTAAACGACGAACCCATCTGACGGTACGCCTGCACGGCGCGGTTAAACTGGTTGCCGTAGTTAAATTCCTTACCGCCGACCATCGCCTCGATATAACCGTTCTTCGGATTAATGGAGATAAGCGCGCCCTCTATCTGATCCTGATTCTTATTAACGAGGGAGGAAAGCATATTTCTCTGCTTCATTTTTATATTGACCTGATCGAGGCCGAACATGTAGGAGGACAGATAAACCACGTCGTCAAAATCATGAATCAGGCCGTCGAGCTTCATCTTCGATTTTTTCTCGCCCAGCGTGATACTGTCTATTCCGAAAACCAGACTGAGCATATCGACAAGGTCTTCGTTATTCTTTTTAACGGCATTCTGCGCCTGTTTGAATTCACTGTCGAACGTTGCCTGCGCTTTATCGAGGCCCTTTTTCAATTCTTCGTTCGCGGCCACCTGCTTATCGAGGTCGAGGGTCGTATAAACCTGCAAACCGCCGGTATAAACTTCTTCCTCTCCGTATTTTTCTATTAATATTTTGCGGACGTACTCGGAAAAGAACGGCGCGACATTACTTTCGTTCTGGCTCGCGTTCACCCCGACCGTCTTGAAGGAGGTGGTATAGTTTTCCCAGAAGTTCTCGAACGAGTTCTGCGCCTCGTCCTGCGTGATAAATCCCATACTTACCATGGAAACCAGTACAGTCCAATGACGTTTCTGGGAGAGATAGGGCTGGAAGATAGGGGAGTAACGGGAAGGCGCCTGAACCAATCCTACGAGGAACGAGGCCTCGGCGAGATTGAGATCGGATACGCTTTTCTGGAAAAAGAATAGCGCGGCCGCTTCTATCCCGTAACACCCGTGCCCGAAGTACATCTGGTTGAAATAAAGTTCGAGAATTTCCTCTTTCGAGTATTTCTTTTCTATCTGGACTGCATACCATAGTTCTATAAGTTTCCTGAATACGGTTTTTTCACCCTCGGTAAAAAGTACCTTCGCGAGCTGCTGGGTGATACCGGAACCTCCGGCGATATCTTTACCGATAAACGGGTTGATGAAAACGCCCTTGAACATCGCCCATGGGTTAAAACCGTGATGGTTATAAAATTCCTGGTCTTCGGTGGCGATCAGCGCCTGTATGAGTTGTTCGGGAAGCTGGTTATAGGACACCAGTTCGCGTTTCTGGTAGAAAAACTCCGTAATCAGCCGTCCTTTGATGTCGTACACCTTCGTCGGTACGGAGTACATGGAGTATGTTTCGAGCGGTCTGATGTCGGAAAGTTCCTCGAACGAAATGATAATCTGCGCGATAAAGTACCCCGAGACGATGCCGATCATAACCAACAGCGCGAAAAATATTTTCTGCATCCGTTTAACCGGTACGTTTTTACGGGTGTTATATAAAAAACTCTTTATTCCCATGGGTTCCCTCGCCAATTTTATATTCACATTATTATAATCCATTTCGATTCAAATATCAAGCGGATAAAAGGAATTATAACAATAAATTCGGGGTTCTCAGCAGGCAGATATTTATACTTTATTGATAGAATTATATGATAACTTCCTTATCCGTATGGAACATACTATTCCCTGCTAATTGAAGATTCATTACGCGATTTTTATGACAAAATATTGACTTTTTTCCGATAGTATAATAAAATAACAGACTGATGTTTTTATACGGAGGACTGAATTGGGAATTCCTTTGGACGAAATTCTCTCACTCGAGGGGAATAAATATGAGAAAACAGCCGCGGTTATCAAGTATATCCGCTATTTAGCCCAGAAAAATGACGACCAGCTTGAAATTCCAGTCGGGCGTAACCGTAACGAAAAGCTGACGATTGTCGCTATGAACGATATCCTTCGCGGCAAAGTTTCCTACGAGCTGGAAGCTATGCCGGATGAGTGATCCGGTTCCCTTACCAAAAATCATTGCCATCATCGGACCAACCGCATCGGGTAAAACATCCATCGCTTTCGAGTTAGCACCCCATTTCAACGGGGAAATTGTGTCATGCGATTCCGTGCAAATCTATCGAGAACTGGACATCGGTTCCGCGAAGCCCTCTCCCGAAGAAATGGGGCGCGTCCCGCACCATCTCGTCGATATTTTATCCCCCGATACTGTTGTGGACGCATGGAAGTACAAGGAACTTGCCGAG
>MIBD01000073.1:0-8134 GCA_001829395.1 Spirochaetes bacterium GWF1_49_6
CTGATTAAATCCAAATTGAAAGCGAACGGGTTCGAGGTGATTACCGCGTATAACGGGGCTACCGCGCTCGAACTGGCGTTTTCGGAAAAGCCCGATCTGGTTCTGCTGGATATTATGATGCCGAATATGGACGGGTTCGAGGTATTCCAGAAGCTGAAAGAAAACGACAGTATGAAGGACGTCCCCGTGGTTTTCCTGACCGCCTCGGGACAGCGTTCGGATGAAAGCCGCGCGATGGAGATGGGGGCGAAGTACTTTTTAACCAAACCGTTCTCGCCCAATCACCTGCTGGAAATCGTGAATAAAGCGCTCGATCAGAAATAGAACGATCTATTAGAAAGAGGGGAATCGCATTACGAGGCCTGAAATATGCGTAAATTCGGATTTATCGTCATTGCCCTGCTGATGTACCTGCGGGCATATGTCCAGCTTTTTGGGGCGAATTCGGCCGCGATGGATTATATCGGGAAGGGGCTGAACCTCCTGAAAACCCAGCCGTATCTCGCCGGGCAGGAACTCAAAAAAGCGATCGACAGCGCCCCTCAATGGGACTATCCTTATATCCTTCTCGCGGACTTATACCAGAAAAACTCCCTGTTCACCGAGGCGATCCATAATTATGAAAAAGCGGTCAAGATCGGGCTTTCCCAGAAGGGGTTGGAATTTCAGGTCTTTTCCGACCTTGGGCTCCTGTACCTGAAAACGGGCGATTTTAAAAAGGCCGCGGAAATGCTGAAACAGGCGTCCAAGAAAAAGCCGGGAAAGCTCAACGAACTACTCGCCGACCTCGACGTAATGATACGCGCGCAGGAAATGATTACCAATAATCCGGGTCAGGCGGCGGAGGTGCTCGCGAAGCTGATCGAACGCCACAGCGACTGGCTGTATCTCTACGCGATGCAGGCCGATGCGCTGGCGGGGATGGGGGATACCGGCGGCGCGATGAAGGTATTGAAGAACGCGCTGCAGTTTAATCCGTTACGCAATATCGCGCTTTCCGACGAGACGGCCGCCCAGAGCAAGGCCGCGTTTTATTTTGTCCGCAGCCCCCAGAATAACGGGGCATGGTCGCTGACGATGACGCTGCCCAAGGGGAATTATTCCTACAAGTTCTATATTAATTACGGGCTTTCCGGCGAGAAGGCTATCCTCGATCCGAATAATCCGCAGACGGTTGAAAAAGCGCCGGGATTGATTATCAATACGTTTACGGTCAATCACGAATGGGATAAAAAGACGTTCGCATATTCGACGTTTCCCACCGATCCGCTTTTTATCGGGTTCGAACAGAAGATCACGGAAATCCGTCTCGCGGCGCTGACGAACCTTTATCCGGTTCCGGGCAAGTATTTTGTCAATCCGGCGGTCACCGCGAAATACACGACCAATATCTCGTTTACCTACTATAACCCGAACGCTTACGCCGTATGGGCGGTAGGGACATTCAACCAATGGGGCAAGGAGAAGAACGCCGCGGGTATCGAGGAGATATCCCCCAAGTATTATTGGCCGCTGCAGGAGCCGAACGCGGACGGGGTCTGGACGCTGACGACGACCGCCGATCTGAATGTTCACGATTACGCGTTTCTGGTCGACGAGGATCATTACGAGAAAGACCCTATCATTAACCAGGGGGTGTTTAAAAAATTCACGAATACCCAGCAGATACTCAGCTATCCTAAGTCGGTCATCGGGTTCGACGATTTATATCTGGTCGATTTCACCTTCTTCAGGAAGAACGCGACCACCGTATGGATTGTGGGCGATTTTAATTATTGGGGCGGCACTGCCCTTACGGTGAAAAAGATTCTACCGGGGTATTATATCGATATGCAGGATCCCGACCATGACGGGGAATGGACTGCGCAGGTATATCTGACGAAGGGGAAGCATCTCTTTAAGTTCGTCGTCAACGGTACATCATGGATAGTCGATCCGAAGCAGAAGACGGACAGCCAGAACCTGAGCTCCGCCAATAATCTCATTATCGTCGGTATGGAAAGCAACAAACAGGTAATAAAAGAAACGAACAAGGTGACGGTCGATACGGACGGTAAGGAAGAGGTCGAATTCGTGTATCACAACCCGGCCGCGCAATCCGTATGGCTGGTGGGGGATTTTAATTTCTGGGGCGGCAAGACCACCGATATGCTGGCGCTCAGCCCGGATTATTATTATGTGATGGACGGTCCTGACCAGAACGGGGACTGGAAAACTAAAACAAAACTCCCGGTAGGCGCGTATTATTATAAGTATGTCGTCAACGGGAAGAATCTGCTGACGGATAAGGACAAACCTCTGGTTAAGGTGAAACTGGGGGCGGCGGTAGTCTATAATAATGTGGTCTATATCGGTATGGAAAAGTTTCCCTCAGGCGTGTATTACGGGACGGACCAGGATTTCGGTATCCCGACCGTGTTTAAATACGTCTCCGATGCGCCCGATGTCACCAACGTCTGGGTTATCGGGGATTTCAATATCTGGGGCGGAAAGTACCTGTTTAAGGATTTTATCGACGGGTACTATTATCCCATGAAGAAGTCGGGGGTTTCCGGCGAATGGAGCGTGACGGTCAAACTTCTTGCCGGCCATTACCAGTACCGTTTCGTCCTCAACGGGGTAAAGGAGATAACCGATAAAAACGCCGCTGTCACTGAAAAAGACTCTTATAATAAATCCGCTTCGGTAATCGAAGTCGGTAAAAATTAGGAAGGTATTGTGAAAATCAGGATACAGTATAAAATCTTTTTTCTGTTCGTTTTGATTATCGCGCCGCTGATCGGGGCGATTTATCTGGGCATCAATAAATTATTCATTGATAACTTCACGGCCTACCTGAATAGCCGCGTCGAGCGGTCGGTTGAAATTGTCGAGAGCGCGCTCGATAATATGCAGTCGATCAATATCCAGTTTATCAAGGCGTTCGGTACGATCGCGGAGTTAAACCGCGCGCTGGAAAATCAGGAAATCCTTATATTTCCCTATATCCTCGAGAAATACCGCCCCGATTACGGGTTCGACTGTCTCCAGTTGTACGCCGCGAACGGGGAAATTCAAGCCGAAGCGGGAAAGAGTTTTCAATTCGAGTCGCCGGGGTTTCTAAAAAGCTTCGGGAAGACCGGCGCGTTCTCAGGAATTGTCGAACGCAGCGGAAAGGTCTTTTTCCTCGCGAGCGCGTATAGTATGAACAAACAATCAGCGGTAGTCGGGAAAACGCTCCTTAACGATACGATTGCCGACCGCTTATCGAAGATGATCGACGCGCACATACTGATCTATTCCGGGAGTAACCTGATCGCATCCTCGTTAATTAATTCCCCGGAGGGTGCCAATTTTATCGAGAACGCGGAGGGATTGGGTATCCGGTTTGACACCGTGACGAACAGGATGATCCGGCATAACGAGGTGACGGGGCTGTCGGTCGCGCTGTTCCCGTTGAGGGATTACCAGAACAAGGTTATCGGGACAGTGGTACTGGGGACGTCGTCGGCATGGCTGCTCGCTTCCCAGAAACAACAGCAGGGGCTGATTTTCCAAATTGTCATCGTTGGTATCGTGTTCGCCATGATTCTGGCGTTTATTTTCGCGCGGGGTATCACCAATCCCCTCCGTAAAATGACGCTCTGGGCGGATAAGGTCAGCGAGGGCGACCTTGATTATACTGTGGAGATACGGGCGAACGACGAGGTGCGCGACCTTTCCCGCGCGTTCTCGATGATGATCGGCAACCTGAAACAGAGCTTCGATAAGATCAATAAACAGAATATCGAATTGAAGAAATTGGATCAGTTGAAAAGCGACCTGATATCGAACGTATCCCATGAACTGCGCACCCCGATCACGACTATTTTTGGGTCGGTCGAGTTCCTGTTATCCGGGGAGATAGAGGGCGATCCGGAATCGGTGCGGGAGTTCTACGGCTCTATTTTTAACGATATCCGCGTCCTGAAGAAAATTGTCGATAATTTCATCATGGTATCGGTAATCGATAAGGACGAGCATTATGTTAAAAAGATCGACCTGAAATCGTTCCTGACGGATATCCGTGAACAGATGGCGGGAATCGAGTTGACGGCATGGTCGGACGAACGCGGGGTGAAGGTGGAAATTCCCGCCCTGAAGACGTTGGGTAAGAAGAGCGTCACGCTTGAAACCGATGAAACCTACCTCCGGCATATCCTTTTCGAACTGATGCATAACGCCATTATCTATAACAAGGAAAACGGCAGCGTGAAACTGGACGTTGAAATAAGCGATAAGGACTTGTCGTTCATTATCGAGGATACCGGTATAGGGATGATTAAGGGAGAATCGGCGAAAATATTCGAGCGTTTCTACCGGATCGAATCCGAACGGACATATTCCGTATCGGGTATCGGGTTGGGCTTAGCGGTCGTGAAAATGATCTGCGACCGTTTGAAGATAAAGATAACAGTCGAGAGCGAGCCCGGTAAGGGTACGGTGATGAGGATAAGCGGTATAAAATACTCCGATTAAAGGAACGATATGCTGTTAATGATTATGGATATAACCGTCATGATTCTATTTTGCTTTCTCTGCGTCCGGGTACTGATGAAAAACCCGCGAAATCTGATCAATCAGGTGTTTTTCGTAATCATACTGACTACTATCATTCTGATCGCATCGGTCGACGTGATGCTTTTCTCGAACGACCCGGTGGTGATTCTCTTTTTCGACAGGCTGACGGACTTATTCAGCGCCCTCATCGTCAGCGGGATATTTATTCTCGCGCTGGTTTTCCCGTCCCGCACCCTGAATCTGACAACATGGCAGGGGGCGTTAATCGTATCGCCCCTTCCTATCATGGGAATGATTGCCGCGTTTACTCCATGGGTAATCACATCGGCATGGGTGGAAAACGGGGTATTAATCGATAAGATCGCGGAGGGGTTTTATATCTGGATCAGCCTGATGTTGATCTATCTCTTTACCGCGCTTGTCCTTTTCATACGGAGTTACCGCCAGACCTTTTATTCGCGTTTTCGCGCGCGGCTATTGCTGGTGTTTATCGGAATAATTTTCGCGGCGCTTACCGCTTTATCGCTCTCCGTCCTTCTCCCGCAATTCGGATTCCCCGATTTTTATCATCAAGGTATCTCCTTCTCCGCGATGATGTTCATTTTCTCGATAGGGTATGCGATAATATCGGAAAAACTGATCGATGTGAACCGGATACTTCTCGATATAATGAAGTGGGTGTTTACCGCGGCGGTACTGATCGGGATAATTTCGCTGAACATCTTTGTCGTCGAACCTGCGCTGAATTTCGATCATGCCTATAAGAAGGTGATTCTCTATAGCGTATCCGCGCTGATTTTCTACGTGTTCATGGTACTGTTTATACCGTTGATGGATCAGGTATTTCGCAGAAGCCATATGAGCCTCCAGAAGGTGTTGGACCAGTTTCTCGACGATCTCCTGAATCTGCATCATACCGGCGAACTGGTTTTAAAGACCGTGTCGACAGTAAAAACCGCGTTGGGAATTCAGATGATGGATTTCCTTATCGCAAAGGACAATATCTTAAAAAATCTTTCCGGTTCCGAGAAGGATATAAAAATATCGCAAAACCTGCTGAAGTACTTTATCGAAAAGAACGAACTGATCGATCTGGAGGAGTTTTTAACACGGCAGAGAAAAACGAGTATCGACAGCGTTATGGAGTCCTATTTTGAAAAGCACAAGGCCGCGGTGATTATTCCCCTGATCTACAGCGATAACCTGATAGGGGTGATAAATATCGGGCATTCCGACGGGGAATCGCACCTGAATTTTAACCAGTATAAATTTCTGAAAGACCTTCGTAAAACCCTGACCATTGCGCTCAATAACGCGATACTGGTAGATACCCTCAAGGACATGGTTCAGAATAAAACACAGGAAATCCAGAATCAGAAATACGCCCTCGAATACGCGCTGAACACCAATGAACGGGATATGTATATTTTCCGCTCCATCAACGAGATTTCCCGTCTCTTGCTCTCGATAAACTACTACACCGCGAAAGACCTTTTTCATACGATCGCCGAAATTTTCCCGGGATTTATCAATATTGAAAACGTCGCGGTTTACGAGTATTCGAAGAAAGACGGGTTGTTTACTTTTCTGGTCGCGAATAATATCGATCTCAAGGTAAGCGAATTTTCTAGAACGATCGACTGCCGGAAAACGGATATTCTCGGGGCTATTATCGAAACCGGGAAATCGGTGTTTGTCGGGGATATAACCGAGAATAAGGATTTCGACCCCGGCGAATTTAAAAAGTATTCGGTTAAGAAATCCATCATGGGAGTACCGATCAAGGTACGCGGCGAGATTATCGCGGTGGTGCTTTTTATCGATAAAATCTCGAACGAATCGTTCGATAAGTACGATTTCTACTTCGTGAACACCGTGTCGCATCTGCTGAACGTGTCCCTTGAGCGGGTCGTCATATTCGAGGAAAAATTGAAATCGGAACGGTTTACCGCGATCGGGCAGATGGCGGCGAATATTATCCACGATATCAAAAATCCCATGGCGGGCATCCTCGGTTTCGCGGAATGTCTGATATCGCCGGAGTTTTCCGACGAGGAGAAGGCCGAGTTTTCACGCCTGATTATTTCCGAGACCGAACGGCTGGTCGACCTCGCCTCGGAAATCCTCGAGTATACGCGCGGGGAGATCAAGATCAAGAAGGAACGTGTATCGGCCGCCGATTATATGAAGGATATCGACGGGCTTCTCAGGATGATGTTCCGGGAGCAGGAAATGAATCTGACGATCGAGACCGAGTATGACGGCGAACTGTTTTTCGACGCTAACCGGATGAAACGGGTTTTCTATAATATCGCGCATAACTCGATGGACGCGATGAAGAAGGACGGGGAATTCAAGATACGGGTCTATAAAAAGGATGATAAGGTTGTCTTTTCGCTGAAGGATAACGGGAAAGGTATCCCGAAGGAGATCCGTGATAAACTGTTCGAACCGTTTGTCACCCACGGGAAATTCAGCGGGACGGGATTAGGCCTCGCGATAACGAAGGAAATAGTCGAACTCCACCATGGGGAGATCACCTTCGAGACACATACCAATTCAGGTACCACGTTCTATATCGCATTCCCGGTATAAATAATTACTGATATGGATTAAGCCTTGCCCTTCTCTATTCTTTCCTTGAGCCGGTTCAACCCCAACTGTCCGCAGGCCGCGGCGATCTCCCGGCCTTTACCGAATCGTTCCACAAACGGTATCCCGTGCTTCCGCAGGAATCCCCTGAACAGGCGGTATTCTTCGTCGGTCGGCGGGTTGAGCGGGATAACGTCCACCGGATTATAGCGGATCAGGTTGAGATGGAACTTGATACCCGCGAGTTCGCGCTTCATCGATAGCACATCGATCTCTTCGGTATTGATACCCCCGATGAGGACGTATTCGAATGTGACGCGGCGGTCGATCTGGGTCTGGTAGTAACGTACCGCGTCGAGGACTTGCTCGATGGAATAACTCCGCGCGACGGGCATCAGGACTTTCCGCTTCTCCTGATTGGTGCTGTTCAGCGAGACCGCGAGGCGCACCTGCAGGCCGAGGTCGGCAAACTCGCGTATTTTGTCCGCGATCCCCGCAGTGGAGATGGTGATATGGCGTGCGCCGATATGAAACCCGCCCGAGAAATTCAGGATTTGCAGGGCTTTGATGACATTATCGGTGTTCAGGAACGGTTCGCCCATCCCCATAAACACGATATTCGTGATCGCGCGGGATGCGGGGTCTTTTTTATATTTCTTTTTTGCGTAACGGTCGATCAGGAGAATTTGCGAGATGATTTCCCCGACGGTCAGGCTGCGGGTAAAACCGAGGCGGCCTGTCGCGCAGAAATTACACCCGAGGGCGCACCCGATCTGAGACGATACGCATACGGTGAGCCGTTCCGGGCCGGAGGTCTCGGTCTCGTCGTCGATCTCCCCGCCCTGTAAAAGCACGCTTTCGATATAATGCCCGTCAAGGGTACGGAACAGGAACTTGACCGATTCGCCCGTGGAGTCGGTCTGTTCCTCCACCGGTTCGAGGTCGATGATGTTAAACCATTCCGTGAGCATCGGGCGCACTGTTTTCGGCATATCGGTCATAT
>MIBD01000073.1:8192-8638 GCA_001829395.1 Spirochaetes bacterium GWF1_49_6
GACTGCGACGTTTTTTTCGATCAGTTTATTTTTCAGTTCTGTAAACGTAAAATCGAGCAAATGCTCCATTAATAACTCCAGTTTGGTTATCGCGGGGTCGAGAGGGGGCTAAAGTTCGATCGCTTTGGCGATATTCAGGATAGTCTCTTCCGCGAGAAGGTTGCCTATAACCTGCGCGCCGACAGGCAGTCCTGCGGCAGTCGTCCCGGCGGGCACGGATACTGCGGGTATCCCGGCGAGGTTAACGGATATGGTAAAGATATCGGATAGGTACATGGCGATCGGGTCGTCGGTCTTTTCGCCGATTTTAAACGCCGGTGTGGGCGATACGGGGGTGAGGATCGCGTCTACGCTCTCGAACGCCTTCTCGAAGTCGCGTTTGATGAGCGTGCGCACCCGGAGCGCCTTCATATAGTACGCGTCGTAATATCCCGCCGAAAGCACAT
>MIBD01000074.1:0-310 GCA_001829395.1 Spirochaetes bacterium GWF1_49_6
GCGTTACATACAGGGAAAAAAGTCCGCGCACACACCGCGATCTCGCACGGCGCAATGTCGCACGGGCAGGCGGCAGCCGAAATCATCCTGCGGGATAAACCCCGACTCATAAACCTTACCGTTACGGTAATTGGGGTGACCCGCCTGAACCGGAGTGTCATTCGTTTTCTGATCCGGCGGGGCGCGAATGCTATCCTTCTCGGCAACCGCACATTGGATAAGGCGAAGGAAATGGCGGGCGAGTTCGGATGCGAGGCGTTCCCACTCGATCATTTGGCTGAGGTTCTCAGCCGTACCGATATCCTGATCA
>MIBD01000074.1:329-3621 GCA_001829395.1 Spirochaetes bacterium GWF1_49_6
TCTCATCGTACGAGAGGATCAATTTCCCACCGGGCGTAAAATGATGATCGTCGATCTTGCGGCACCCCGCGATGTGGACGAATCTATCGGGCTTCTGCACGGCGTAACGCTTTATAATATCGGGGATATCGAACGGAGGGTTGCCGGAAACCGCGAGCTTCGTCAGCGTGAAATCGAACATGCGGAAGGTATTATAGAAACGGAACTTGAAAAATTTATTTTGAGATTTGACAAGCAGCGGCGGTATATGAAAACCGGCTAAATATATAATAGTCACTTCTAAATACTCAGTTTAGGAAGTGACCATTGGGCATTTTATAATCAATTATACTTTGATTTGTTAGAATAATCAGAGTTTTTACGTTAGTCCCCGCAGTGGAGAACTGCCCTAATCATACGGAGGCATACATGTTTTCTGAAACGGTTGAAAAATTCGGGGAAACGGCAGGTGTCAAGTCCGGTTTTTTAAAAAAAAGCCCTCTTAAATATTTTATATCTTCCATGCTTGCCGGTATTTTTGTCGGCCTGGGGATTTTTCTGATCTTTACAATCGGAGGTGCGTTCGCCGCGGCAGAATCCCCCGCAGTGAAACTCCTCATGGGGGTTTCTTTCGGAATAGCCCTTACCTTGGTTATTATCGCGGGCGCGGAACTTTTCACCGGAAATCACATGGTGATGACTATCGGATTGTTTACCCGGAATGTTAATATTTGGGATTCGCTGGGAGTCTGGGGTTTGAGTTTTATCGGTAATATCGCCGGATCTCTCCTGCTCGCGCTGATGGTGGCGCAAACAGGCCTTTTACAGAATCCCCAGACATCGGAATTTGTCATGAAGGTCTCATCCGCGAAAATGAACGCGCCGTTCTGGGAACTTTTCATGCGGGGCGTGCTCTGTAATATGCTGGTCTGCCTCGCCGTATGGATGTCCGCTCGGGTAAAAGAAGACACCGCTAAGATTTTAGTTATTTTCTGGTGTCTCTTCGCGTTCATCACGAGCGGTTTCGAACACAGTGTAGCAAACATGAGTCTTTTAGGAATGCCCTTGTTTATGCCGCACCCGGAAACCGTCAGTTGGGAGGGTTATATCCGCAATGTTCTGATCGTTTCGCTTGGGAATTTTATCGGCGGAGGTTTGTTTATCGGCGCGGCATACTACTTCATTTCATCGCAAAAAAACAAAACAGTAAAGGAAACACAAAATGAGCGATAAAAAGAAACTAGTTGTAATCGGGGCGGGAATGGCCTGCGGAAAACTGGTCGAAGAAATCGTAATGCGCGATCCCGAACTTTATGATATTACTGTGATAGGCGAAGAAAAAGGCGGCGTATATAACCGGGTGAAACTCATCAATCTTCTGAAGTCGGACGATAGCCCGGATTTCTGGACTCACCCCGTCGAATGGTTCCGCGAAACAGGCGTACGGGGGGTTTTCAGTACTCCCGCGATTTCCGTGGACAAGGAAAAAAAAGCCGTCCGTCTTTCGGACAATACAGTCTATCCCTATGACATTCTTGTGATAGCAACCGGCGCGGTTCCATTCATCCCGCCCGTGAAGGGCGTCGACTTTCCCGGGGTGTTCGCTATACGCAATATTAACGACGTGGATATCGCGCAGAAATATCTTGAAGATAAATCCGAGGTTCTCGTAATAGGCGGCGGACTTCTGGGGTTGGAGCTTGCGCTCGCGTTAAAGACGATGGGAAAGCATGTGACGGTTTCGCATCTTGTGGGACATCTCATGGAGTTCCAGCTATGCCGCAGCGCAGGATTAATCCTGCAGAAAAAATTGGAGAAGAAGGGATTCGATTTTATTATGGATAATTCGGTCACCGATTTGATCGGCGATAAGAACGGGGTTCATACCGCTCAGTTTAAAAGCGGGCGAACCCTGCCTGTGCAGGCGGTATTTTTTAATACCGGTATACGCGCGAATGTCGCGCTCGCGAAAGATATGGGTCTGCGTATCAATAAAGGTATCGTTGTCGATGATTACCTTCGCACGGAATTCCCCGATATTTACGCTATCGGGGAATGCGCTGAACACAGGGGAATTGTATACGGGCTGGTCGCGCCGGTATGGGATCAGGCGCGTACTCTCGCGGGAATTCTCTGCAACGAGAACATCTTTTATGAGGGTTCGTCCATCCCCCCGACACGGCTGAAAAGCGATTTTCCCGTCATCACTATGGGGCGTTTTAACGAGGAACCCGGAGACGAGATCGTATCCTATGAAGACCTGAGTTCGCATACCTATAAAAAACTCATCATCCGAAAGAACAAATTAGCCGGGGCAAATATTCTGGGAGAGGAACTGAATGCGGATGCTATATCGATCCACTTTACGGCGAAAATGCCGGTTCCAGAGCGCCGCGCCGATCTACTTTTCCCCGGTTCGGGAGCTGGCGGCGAAGTCATGGTCGACGCGAACCAATGGCCCGACGATACTACCATCTGCGATTGCAACGGCGTATCGGCGGGGAAGATTCGAAAGGCAATCAAAGCGGGCAGCGATACCCTCACTAAGGTAATGAACTCCACCCGCGCCGGAACGGGCTGCGGCAACTGTAAAGGAAAGCTCAAATCCCTGCTGATCTCGATAGTCGGGGAACTCAAGGAAGACCCTGCAGAAAAGTACTTTGTTCCCGGTATCCCGTTGAACCGTGCCGATCTGACGGAATTGATAATTATACATACGTATAAATCAGTATCAAGAATACTCGCGCACGACAACACTTTCATAGGAGACGCGAAAACAAAGATGGGTCTGGATTTCCTGTTGAATTATATCTACAAGGGTGATTATCAGATAGAATACGAGGCGAAGCCCGCCAACGACCGTTACTTCGGTAATATCCAGAAGGACGGGAAATTCAGCATAATTCCGCGCGTACACGGCGGGCATATGGATACCGATTTACTGAAACGTATCACCGCGGCCGCGGATAAGTACGGTCTTACGGTAAAAATCACTGGAGCGGATAGAATCGGTCTGTATTCGATCGATAAACAGCACCTGAAGGACGTATGGAAGATCGTCGACGCGGACTGCGGTTACGCGTACTCGAAAACTTTTCGCGCCGCCAAATCGTGTGTCGGTACGGAATTCTGCCGGTTCGGCTTGGGGGATTCCATGACTCTGGGTGTCGAGATGGATGACCGTTATCATGGTATGACAGGTCCCGCTAAGTTTAAGATGGGTGTGTCCGGTTGTCCCCGTAACTGCGCCGAGGCGACCATCAAGGACTTCGGCGTGGTCGCGGTCGATAACGGATGGGATATTTATATCGGC
>MIBD01000074.1:3632-4582 GCA_001829395.1 Spirochaetes bacterium GWF1_49_6
CGCGCAGGTGACTGCGGGAAAAAAACTGACCCGGGTAAAAACGCACGATGAAGTGATAAAAATCGGCGACCGGTTCTACGAGTATTACCGGAAAAACGCGAAGTTCCTCGAACGCAGCGCGCCGTTTGTCGAACGTGTAGGTCTTGAGGTAATCAAGGACGCAATCCTATATAACACGGAGGATAACTTGAAGAAGCTCGACACGGATTTCCAGAAGGCGATCGATGCGATTAAAAATCCATGGATTTCGCCGCCTGATTTGGACAACGAACATCCCGGCGAAAAACTGAAATCGAAAGGAAAGGAACTGCGTGTTTGTCTCGTGTCTGATTTAACGCCTGGCGCTTCGAGGGTATTCAGCACCAGCGATACGGAAATCGCCCTCTTTCGGCTAATTGACGGGAAATGGCTTGCCACGGCCGCTCGATGCCCGCATGAGAACGGGCCGATCGTCGATTCGGTTTACGGCGCGGGTAAGCTGAACTGCCCCATTCATAATAACTCGTTCGATATCATTACAGGGGAATGTACTAATCCTGAAGTCGGAAACCTGAAGGTTTTCATGGTAAGAGTGGATGGAGACGAGGTGACCGTGCTTCTCGATTAGGGAGGAAGTATGCTGAAAAAAATCAGGGTCGCCGGGAGGACATCGCCGCTCGCGATAGCGCAGGTACATGAAATGATGTCTCTTCTGTCCGACGTCAGGTATGAATTTGTTCCTATAGAATCCTACGGCGATAAACATAAAGAAATTTCTTTGCTCGATAATGCGATGGAGGACATATTCACACGCGAATTGGATGACGCGGTTTTACGCGGGGATGCCGATTGCGCCATCCATTCAGCGAAGGATCTGCCCTATCCGCTCCGGGACGGGATTTCCATAGCGGCGGTTACAAAATCCGCCGATGCGGCTGATTCGCTGGTCAGCAGAGACGGCATCACTCTAG
>MIBD01000074.1:4625-4932 GCA_001829395.1 Spirochaetes bacterium GWF1_49_6
TCGACGGGAACAACTCAAAGCGGCGCGTCCCGATTTAAAGGTATCGAGTATTCGGGGAAATATACAGGAGCGCATGGAGTACCTCGACCGGGGGGAGGTTGACGCTGTAATCGTCGCGGCTATTGCGCTGAAACGGCTGGGGTTAGCCGACAGGATCGCCGAAATTCTGCCGTTCGACACCAACCCGTTACAGGGGAGTCTCGCGGTCACTGCCCGGACAGACCGCCCGGATATCCGGAAACTGTTTTATCCCATCGATCACCGCCGTCATTATGGCAGGGTGATATTGATGGGCGCGGGGCCGTCC
>MIBD01000074.1:4938-8426 GCA_001829395.1 Spirochaetes bacterium GWF1_49_6
GATCTTCTCACGATCCGGGCCGCGAATATCCTTAAAGTCGCAGATGTTATTTTTTATGACGATCTAATGGACGAATCCATGCTCGATCCGTATAATTGTGAAAAGACCTATGTCGGCAAACGAAAAGGCCGACACTCTGTGGAGCAGGATACAATCAACGATATGATTTATCTTGCCGCAATGGACGGAAAAACGGTAGTCAGATTGAAGGGCGGCGATCCCTCGGTGTTCGGGCGAAGCGGCGAAGAAGCGGAATATCTCGCGCGGAGGCTTATTCCGGTTGAAATCGTACCGGGGGTTACATCCGCGCTTGCCGCGGCGGCGGATAACGGACTACCGCTAACCATGCGGGATGTATCGTCCGGCGTACGGTTCGCTGCCGGTCACGGGAAGGATGCGTTATCCGGCGCGCCCGGTAACGGGACGTTAGTCTACTATATGGCATCGAGCGTTACGCCGACGCTATCCGCATATTTAATAAAAGAAGGTTATTCCCCCCGTACGCCCGCGGCGATAGTTCGGAACGCGGGTTCGGTTCTGGAAGAAACTTTCGTTACTGATATCGAAGGACTGCGTTCCAAAGAGGCTTCTCCGCCTGCTGTAATTATCATCGGGGACGTGGTCAATCACGCGCTTATACAGCCGAAGTTTCTTTACACCGGACTGGAAATTTCCCGTTATAGCCTCCGCCTTCCTGGTAGAATGGTGCATTATCCTCTTATCCGAACCGAAGAAATATTTATTCCTCCCTCTATTGAAATGAATCGATACGATGCGATAGTTTTCACATCTAAAACGGCTGTGCGGATATTTTTCAGGAAATATCATATCTTCGGGCAAAAGGTTTTCGCAATTGGACCTGCAACCGCAGAGGAACTGCGCCGTCATGGAGTCGGAAACGCAATTGTGCAACCCTCGCACCATTCAACGGCGCTTGCCGAGGTGATTAAAGAGTATGGGATAGAACGCGCGCTCTATCCTTGCTCCGAACAGTCCGATAACCCCCTTCACAAGATTCCGCAGGTCGAGGCTGTCATCCTCTACCGGACATCCGACCGTTCTCAACCGAAGATAGAGCTTTCCAAATTTGAAGGAATAGTTTTCACCTCTCCTTCCACCGTCTCTTCTTTCAAGCGTCTATATGGAGATTTTCCGGAGAATCTGTTATATTATTGCATCGGCCCTGTGACCGCGGGGAAACTTGCGGAGCAGGGCGTAGACGAGGAGATCATTATCGATGTTTCAGAGATTCCGTGACCGTCGTACCGACCGCCCGACCCGTCTTCGTTATCAGGAAACATTCCTGAAGAGGGAAGATTTCATCCTGCCCATTTTCATTGTCGAAGGGCGCCGGGTTTCCCAACCGGTTTCATCGATGCCGGGGATATTCCGTTTCAGCGCCGACCGCGCGATCGAATATTTAAAATCCTTAATCGATAGCGGATTACATTCGGTGATGCTTTTCGGGGTTCCCGGTGAAAAGGGACTGGAGCAGGCTTGGGCGGAGAACGGGATAGTCCAGCAAGCCCTACCCCGTTTTAAAGACACTTATCCCGGCCTAGAAGTGATAACCGACGTTTGTATCTGCTCGTATAGCGAGGACGGGCAATGTCATATCGGGGATAACGATCGGACATGCAAAGTACTCGCGAAAATCGCCGGGAGTCATGCGACCGCCGGGGCGGACGCGGTCGCGCCGTCGGACATGATGGACGGGCGGGTGTTTTTTATCAGGAGAGAGTTGGATCGGATCGGGAAAACGGGAGTCCCGGTTATTTCATACGCCGCAAAATATGCGTCTAATTTTTACGGCCCGTTCCGCGACGCCGCCGACAGCTCGCCGAAGCACGGCGACCGGAAGAGTTACCAGATAAATCCGCCGAACTCCGCCGAAGCTCTCGAGGAAATCCGCGCGGACATTCACGAGGGGGCGTCGCAGATTATTATCAAACCTGCACTCCCTTATCTCGATATCGTATGCCGCGCGCGAACGGAATTCGATGTACCCCTCATCGCTTATAACGTATCCGGCGAATACGCGATGGTTCACGCGTTGATGGAAAAGGGTCTCGCGAAGGAAGACATCATCTACGAGACTCTGATTTCTATAAAGCGCGCGGGCGCTTCAAGAATTATTTCATATCATACGCCGTGGGCGTTGGAGAAACTCGATGTCTATCAATCTCTATGAAGAAGCGTTGAAAGTAATCCCGGGCGGAGTAAATTCCCCGGTCCGTTCGTTCGGATCAGTCGGAATACCCCCGGTTTTTATCGAAAAAGCGAAAGGAAAATATATCTATTCCGCCGAGGGACAGCGTTACCTTGATTTCTGCCTCTCTTGGGGCGCAATCATCCTAGGGCACTCGAACCCGGCGATTAACCGCGCGGTAAGACGGGCGCTCGCGCGGGGCAGCTCGTTCGGCCTATGCCATTCAAATGAGGCGGAACTCGCGAAACGAATCATCCGGTGCATGCCGTCTATCGAGAAGATACGTTTTGTTAATTCCGGTACGGAAGCGGTAATGTCGGCCGTCCGCCTCGCGCGCGGGTTTACCGCGAGAAACATGATTATTAAGTTCGACGGATGCTACCACGGTCATTCCGATTACCTGCTTACGCGCGCCGGTTCGGGACTCGCGGAGGTATCGTCGCCCAGTTCGCCGGGTGTTCCACGGGATACCGTAAAAAACACGTTGTCTGTTCCGTTCAACAATCCCGAAGCGTTGAAAAGTATTATAGAAGCGCACCAAAGTGAAATAGCATGCGTACTAATGGAGCCAGTCCCCGGTAATATGGGGATCGTGCCGCCCCGCGAAGGATTTTTAACATTCGTACGCGAGTTGACCGCGAAGCACGGGATTTTACTTATTTTTGACGAGGTTATCACAGGTTTCCGGGTAGGACTCTCGGGAGTACAGGGTATCGAGGGTATCGCCCCCGATCTGACGACGCTCGGGAAAATTATCGGGGGCGGCCTGCCGTGCGGGGCGTTCGGCGGGCGAACGGAGATTATGGATATGCTTACGCCCGTAGGGCCGGTATATCAAGCCGGAACATTATCAGGGAACCCTCTCGCCATGGCGGCTGGAATCGCGGTGCTGGACGAATTAACAGCACACCCGGAAATATATTCGCGTATGTCGGAACTTGTCCGGAATTTCGCGTCCGAATTCCGGAAGAGATCGAGTCTGACAATCAATACCTACAAGACTTTATTCTCAATATTCCATACCGGAAAACCAGTGGAGAACTTTGAGAACGCTTGTTCTCAGGATATGGACGGGTTCCGGCGGGTTTATAGAAAACTATATGAACGCGGTATTCTATTCCCGCCATCGCCCTACGAAGCGTGCTTCCTAAGCGCGTTGCATAACGAGACGGATATGAGGAGAATTTTAAGATTCGCCTTAGAATAATGGAGAGAGATTTGATTGCTGTTTTATACGCAAAAGGATTATCATTGGAAGATATCGGGAGGGAACTGAAAC
>MIBD01000075.1:0-866 GCA_001829395.1 Spirochaetes bacterium GWF1_49_6
GATGCGGGATGTCTCCTGATCGTCAATCCGGTTAAAACTATGATATCGGACGAGCTGAATAAGATCAGCATGTATCTCGATAAGGGCGGGAGTATCTTCGTCCTGCTCGATTACGAAGTCAATTATATGATAAACGATATACTCCGCCAGATGGGGCTTTTCCTGATCGAGAAGAACCTCATCCTCGAGCAGGAGAACTACCAGACTCTCGGTAATATCCAGTTTCTCGCGACCGTGATCGGCGGGCACGAGATCACTATCCCGTTCAAGGACTATAAGTATAACGTCAAGCTGATGACCGCGAGCGGTATCGAACCGTTACCCTCGGATAAACGTATCCCCGGGTATGGGTATCTGGTCTACCCGCTTCTGAAGACATCCGAATACGCCTATGCGGAGACCTCGGAGAAGGAGATCGCCGCGCAGAAGGTGGAATACAACAAGGGCGTCGATTTCATGGGGCCGTTGTACCCGGCATGGGCGGTAACCCGTAACAAATCCGAGATATATACCAACATCGACGGCGTATCCAACACGATGCAGGTAATCACCAATATCATACAATCCAGACTGGTCGTAATCGGCGACGTGGATTTCGTCAACGACGTCTATATCAATTCGGCTAACGGGAACCTCGACTTTTTTATGAATAGCATGATGTTCCTGATGAAGCGCGACACGGATATCGCAATCCGCCCGAAAACGTCGGAGATCATGAGTACTTATTCGCTGACCGGACAGGCGCAGAGAATCCTGATGGCGGTCGCGATTATGGTGGTGGCCTCTTATCTCGGGGTGGGCGTGTTTATCCTGATCCGCCGCGGCCGGAAGGTGAAGAGTAAGGATTAGTTGAGCATCACGTAGTT
>MIBD01000075.1:899-2689 GCA_001829395.1 Spirochaetes bacterium GWF1_49_6
GTAACGGGCGAAAATCCCGAATCCGGCTCCGGTATCATAAGGAAAGTAACCGACCTCCATACCGAGACTGAACGATAGGAGCGGATTGACCCTGAGATTTACCCCTGCGGACAGTATAGTAGCCGAACCGTTAATATTCAAATCGACAAAGAAACTAGTCAGGTATTCCATCCGGTATAAGTCGGCGCCTTTCAGATTGTCAAAAATAGCATGCTCATACCCGAAAATAAAACTCGCCTGATTTCCGACCAATCGATCGTTATATCCGATTGCCAGTTTCAGTTTCGTTAGAGGGGAGACCCCGATCCTGATACCGAACTGGTAGTATAGGGAAATATTGTTGATTGTTGTCAATGTTACATTGAGGAAAATATGGTGCACCGGGACATAGGCGTAGTTTTTCAGATCGAGGGTAGAGAGGGTTAAGGACTTCGAGTTAATCATGAATATTTTTTCATCTTTATATTCAAACAATCCGGGCTTATTCGTAGATTTTGTCAACGAGAAGTTGAGGATATTCAGTCCGGGGTAGATTGATACCTGATAACCTTTCTCATCATATAGTTGACTATTGGTAAATGTTTTATGGATCAGCACGTTCGCGACTTCCAGATACTTATACGGGCCGAGTACGGTGAGAGTTTTTATCTCATCATCATTATAAAATGTTTTATTACCCGTTTCTGCGGGAGCATTGTTGGAAACGGCCGAAACCGTCTTATTGGTAATCGTAACGATGTTGACGTTAGTCAGGTAGGTGTAAATGAAACTGGAGACTTGTTCCTTGTTCAGACCCGCCTGTTGGCCGGCTTGTTTACCCTGATCGACCTTGACCATATACTTCATCACATTCTGCATCGCGGAATAGACCTTCTCGAACGTATCGGGGCCGGGGGTTCCGTATAGCACGATCTTGTTGGATACGATCCGGCTGCCGTCGCTCCATAGCCCGGCAAATTCGATCACCCGGGTATTATTATTCAGAACATGGTAGTTGATCTTAATCAGGTAATCCAGCCCCATAGTCTCGATCGCCTTCCGGTCTTCCTCGAGCGAAAACGGGATAAACTGCATCTTGTTCAACTCGATAAAGTTGAAGTTCGTCTGATAATCGGGGAGCAGGTACATCACCGACTGGTAGACCGCGCTGAGGTTGTAATTATCCTGCGACGCGGTGAACTCGTAGAAATCGGAGTAACCGGTGTACGATACCAGCACCGTGACCTTAGGGAGCGGGGCTTTTTTAACCGGGGTATTCTGCGGCGCGGGGATTTTCACAGGCGCGGGATATAAAATCGTCCCTGCTGCAAAGAAGAAAAAGATATATAATATTACTTTCATTTTACCGCCTCATACTCATGGAATCAGTAATACAATTCATAATTCTTGTACGCCGTCGGGTACGGGAAATAGATATCGTAACGGACAAATAACCCGAAATTTATGGGGTGATAAGCAGCGTTGTATGTCCCGAATTCCAATCCTGCGCTGAAGGAAACCAATGAATGGAACCGAAGGTTAACTCCGGATGAGAAAACAAACATAGACGTACTAAATTGTAAATCGAAAAAGAAACTTGTAATGTATTCCTGAAAATAAAGATTGTTGCCGTTTAAGTTCTCCAAAAACGAATGCTCGTACCCCACTATTAAAAAAAGAAAACTATCGTAAATGTAATATAAATACATCGGAATACCGATGCCGAATTTCAGTTTAGCATGGGGATCGATACCGATCCTGATGCCGAAGTGCAGGCTTTTAAGAAGGCCCATAAAATCATAGGAATCCCC
>MIBD01000075.1:3220-3908 GCA_001829395.1 Spirochaetes bacterium GWF1_49_6
GTAAACGATGAGCTTATTCGAGACAATCCGCGATCCGTCCTTCAGAAACCCCGCGAATTCTATCTCGCGCATTTTATCGTCGATGATATGGTAGTTGATCTTGATGAGATAATCCAGTCCGAGGGTATCGATCGCTTTTTTATCCTCACCCACGGAGTACGGGATAAACTGCATCTGGTTCATCTCGATAAATGTAAAGTTCGAGCGGTAATCGGGCAGGAGATACATCACTGATTGGTAGACCGCGCTGAGGTTATAATTATCCTGCGACGCGGTAAACTCGTATAAATCGCCCTGACCGTCATATGATACCAGCACCGCCGCTTTGGGGAGCGGGGCTTTCTGCGCGGGAACGCCCGACGGTGCGGGTGTTTTCACGGGCGCTGAAAATAATATCGCGTATAAGAGAGTCAAGCTCAGGACAAGCAGCGGTTTTCGCATAGCTACCACCTGAATATCAGCACGGGCGACGAATAAATAATGTGATAGTTGCGGTCGACCCCGTAGATCAACGTATAGTAAATCTGGCTCCCGACGAACGAGTAATTAGTCGAGGTGGCCGCGACCCCGGAGATGATATCGTAAGTATCCCGGAGCATATCGATATTCCCGTCGGAACCGAGCGGCAGGTCGGATGTCCAATAGAGCACGCCGTCCGACTTATTTTTGACCGCGCTACCGACTATCT
>MIBD01000075.1:3946-8307 GCA_001829395.1 Spirochaetes bacterium GWF1_49_6
GTCTCCCATGATAAACTCGCGGTATCCCACTGGAGTCTCGGTGAAAATCCCGATAACCCGATGGTGGCGTTGGTGGGGTAGAATATCGTGATGAGCGATGTACCCGCGAACGCCGGAGAGGATGAAATAGGCGGGAGGAGTGTCGAGAACGAGTAGGAATTATTGGAAATCAGATTGTTTCCCGCAATGTCCATCACAGCATTGGAAAAGAATATCGTATAGGTCACCCCGTCCTCGAGGGGGAGCGAGGGGTTGATAATCACTTTGTGCTGGTTCGTCTTGTACGAATAAACCGCCGCGATGGGGGAGCCTAGTTTTTGAAGCTGTACCAGATTCGGCAGGTTCGCAGTCTGCACGGACTCCGAGAAGGTAACCGATATATCCTGCGTGAGCGATACGCTGACCGCGCCGTCATAGGGGCTTAACTGGGAGACCACAGGTTTAGTGGCATCCACCGCAAGTAAAGTAGCCGCCATAAAATTATTTTTCGACGCAGTAGTAATTTTCGCGGAAACGACGTTGACTCCATCGGGGAGATTAAGGATATCGCAATCCCATGTGGAACCCGGCGTCAGGTTGGTAAACGTCCACCCGTTCAGCGCTAACGACAGGGATGTCACCCCGTTGGTAGGAGAGATGACCCCGGAGACCAGGTAATGATTCGACGTGATGCTGACTAACGGGAACGGAACGTCGAACCAGACGGATGGGAGAGTGGAATCGACTGTAAAAAAATCATCGAACGCGAGGTAATCCTGATAACCGCTAATGTTGTCTCCGATAATTTTTATCTGATGTATCCCGTTAGTTAAGCCCGTTATTTTACAGATCACTTTATAATTATAGACAAACGCCGGGTAGGAGGTGCTGTCAATTTCCACGATTACCGACGAGATATAAGCCTCATAGTTGGTCAGGGTAATGTCTCCCCATACTGTAAATGTCGGGGCGAATACGGTCGAGTTCGAATATCCCCCGCAGATACGGAAAAAATCGTTATAGAAATAACCGTCTCCAGGAGACATTGCATCATATGCACCACCGCACGCGTTGAAAATACCCGCCGCTATAACCGCTGTTATCAATAACCGTAATATTTTTTTCATGTGATGCCCCCCTTAGAAAAAGTTATAGCTGACGCCGATCTCGAACGTGACCCATTCGCTATGACGGAAGACTTCGATATAGGTGACGTCGCCGAAGATAGAGAGGTTTTTTTCGTAGATCTGGAATACGGGGGGTACCTCGACTCGCGCCCCGAAGTAGAGGGAAACATGCTCTTCCCCGATGTTGAATTTAGCGCCAAGTTCGAGGAACGGCGTGAACAGGAGGGTTTCCTGGAAACCCTGCGTATTGATATACTTCTCCATCCAGTCGAGATAGACGTCGGTCAGGGAGACCCCCGCGCCGACATACGGGGTGACCGCGCCCGACCATGGATAATACCTGACGGCGACCGAATAATCGACGATCAGCGAATCGTCCTGATAGGTGTCTTTTTTCCCGGCGGGCAGGTAGACAGTCGGGACGATGTTCAGCTGGATGATCCGGCACATCGCCGAGATGGAAATCTGCCCGATATGAGCCTCGGCGAGGATATTCACATAAGGGGTCGAGGATACGTTCAGATCGGGGAAGAGACGCGGCAGCATGCCGGATATCCCGATATCGAGCTGGAAGTTCCGCGGGAGCTTCATCAGCCCGCAGTTCAGGTTCGCGATCTGCCCGTTGGTGACTGTGAACAGGGTCTTATAGTCCGCATATCCCTTCTTCGCGATCAGGAGCGAATGCTCGCCGACCGAGATAAAGCGGTCGTCCAGCGGCGCCGACCCGATGAGCTGGCCGTCGAGAATGATCTCGGCGTTCTCCTCGGAACGGATATTGACCATCGCGTAGGGTTCGCCGGTCAGCGAGAACTTAATCTTCTGCGCGAGCGCGGCTATTTTATTCTCGAGGTCCTTGCCGATCTCCGCGGTGACCTGGTATGTCGCGAGCACCTTAACTTCGGCGATATCGATCAGTCGGGCGTCGATACGGACATACTGCCCGATAGTAGTGAAACTCCCCATCAGGAGCGAGTTCGCGCTGAGTTCCTTCCCGATCATCGAATAGTCGCCCGAGTCGCCGAATCCCGCGAGGGAGAGCTTTTTCTCGCCGATCACCTTTTCGATCTGGTCGCGTTCGACCACGGTGATACCCTTGATGGTCGATAGATGGGTGGTCAGGATTTCCGGGATACTCACCGTGAGGAAATCGAGTCCTTTATTGAACGACGCGTTCTTAAACTGCACGATGGCGATGATTTTATCCTCCGCGAATGCGGCGGCAAACGTACTTATTATAAATACGGCACACACAACCCACTTTTTCATCCTTCCTCCTGATATACAAGTATTAATAATTGAGGTGAATTATTTTCTTTTCTTTCTGAATGGGAAATAATATATCATAATTAATAAATATGCAAAAGTCCTCTCCTTTTTTATTATAATTATTTTCGGGTGGTGGTAAAAACAATTTAAAGTTTTGAGTAAAATAATTTAATCCAATTCCAATGTTGAATGAAAAGAAAGTGTGTAGACGAAAATTTATTCCTGTATTTATAGCATATCTGTTCCCGGTAAGTAAAGGAATATTAATGATGCAATCTAAAAACCAACTAATGATGTACTCTTCAAGATAACTCGGTTTTAGTATTCCGAATTCTATTCCTACAGTCGCTCCCCAACCCGTGGCAATATAGTTTGAAAAAACACTGCTATCTGGAATAATTTGCGTGGTAAAATTTATCCCGAATTTAAATTTCAGGATACTGGAAATTGGAAAACGAATACCTACTTCGGTAAAGAATACATAATAATTTGATAAAAGAAGATTTTGGATTCCTCCAGATAAATAGATATACGTAGTAGGGGGATACAAATACTGGTCAAGTTCTTGCGCAACATTAGTCATTGAATTATTTTGAATCATAAAAATCACATTGTTTTCTTTTTCATTGAAAAGCCAATTATATGCATTGGGTTTGGGAGTAACACTAATAATATTCAGACCTTTTTTCAGAGAGACGTATTGTTTTTCCTGTTCATTTGTCAGAACTAAATTGTTTTGATTGTCAAAAATCTTTATTTTTTGAAAAGAGCCAATCGCCATAAAACTACCAAATGGAGTGCTTTTATTCTCAGTGAGGGGTGAATTAGTTTGGGTGTACATAAGTTGATAAATAAAGAAAAACGACAATGATATAAAAACCCAAAATTTCATATTTACCTCATTTTATTACTTTATACTATTACCAAAGGAAACATTGTACACATCCATATTATTTATTTCTGACGCTAATGGCAGATAGATTTCGTAAGCAATTAAGCATCCAAAACTGAATAAACGATTCTCGTTTATTACTGATGAAAAGTATTTGTTTATTCCTAATCCAATAATTATATTGCATAATGGGGTATAAGTCATTGAAAAACCTGAGAACACAGATAACTTCCCAGTGTATGAAATACTATTTAAATAACTAAATCCGTCTGAATCAAAAGAAATGTCAGTAAACCAATTGAATTCTATATCGCCGTGATTTTGCGGTCCAAAAATAACATGTTCAAATCCAAAAATCAATCCGTATGTATTGGGCATTTCTAAGCTTGGATAAGGTGTAATAATAGTAATGGAAATCCCTAATTTAACCTTTATTAGCTTTGATAAAGCAACCCTATAACCGAATTGTAAGAAAGTTCGAAATATATCAGATGATGGGGAGGAAGGAGAAATAAATCCCCCAACAGATAAAAAAAACTGATTCATTGGACGATAGGAAAATTCTTCCAAATTTAGTACTTGATGAATAGGTGAATTTACATTAATAATATACAATTGGGAGTTTTTACTTTTTTCTAGGTCGAAAGAAGAAATGGGTGGATATGGAAAGAATAATAGAGTATTCAATCCTTGTTCTAAAAATATTATACTTTCATCTTTGTTGGGAATGCTTTCGTAAATATTTGAACCTTTCGAGTTTTGAACTTCAACTTCTTTATACAACCCAACAATTGTCAGCTTCATTTGTTGGGTTGTGTTGATGATTTCCTCCGCGAATGCGGCGGCAAACGTACTTATTATTAATACGGCACACACAACCCACTTTTTCATCCTTCCTCCTATTCGCAGATATGATAATCAATTTATACAGCGCATGTTTATATTAAACAGACGCTATCCCTGAATATACTACCGTCAGTTTAATATAAATATGAAATATGTCAAGGGAAATATTTCTCGATGAGTTCGTGTCGTGTTACCCCTTCGTCCGCCTGCTCTCACGGGTCTCCCATTCGTGGCCGCAGACCTTGCACCGG
>MIBD01000075.1:8446-9011 GCA_001829395.1 Spirochaetes bacterium GWF1_49_6
GGGCATTTCAACTTGATGACCGTCACAACAATTCCCGCTATAAACGCGAGTCCGACTACTACTATCGACAGTATAAAAACATTATCCATGCATTCCCTCGAATATATTCGGTATTAGTGTAGTATAATAATGAACGCTGTCAAGCAAAATAATTTTCCGCCGTGTTTGTCATATTATCCCTGTAAACATTTTCACGCTTGACGGGACTCCCTATCCCGGCTAAAATGAACAATGGAGAAATATATGCTTAAAAACCTATCGATACTATGGGTAATACTATTCGCGGTCTTGCCTCCCTTGTTCGGGCAGGATCAAAATACCGATACTACTCCGCCGGGGATTACCATATTCACCCCGCTTCCCGGTCAGGAAATCCCGACGCAGTTCACCCTGAAAGGGAAAGTGTGGGATAACACGGGCGCGGCGAAAGTGACCGTATTCGCGAAGTCCGCCGGCGGGAGTTTTACCCGGCAGTTCGACGGCATTATCGACCGGGTGATTTATCAGGGCGAGGTGCTCTATACGCTCGGTACCTTCGCCGTGAAAATTGAACTCCCCGAGGGCA
>MIBD01000075.1:9019-13740 GCA_001829395.1 Spirochaetes bacterium GWF1_49_6
GTATGGGCGGAGGCTGTCGACTACGCGGGTAGCCGCGCGGTTACCGTCGAACGGACGATCAGCGTGAATCCCTCCGCCGCCGGAAAGGGTTTCGTCTTTTACTCGATCCAACACTGGATGGGACTGCTCGCGCTAGTCCTTTCTATAATAGGGATGGTCCTGCTCCTGAAACGGCTGAAAAGCCCGTCTGCGGAAAAACGCACCGAATGGATACTTGCCTCGATCCTTTGGAGCAACGAGCTGATGCTGAATATTTATTACCTCGCGACCGACGCATACCGTATCGGCAATCATTTGCCGTTTCACCTTTGCGGGATGTCAGTCGTACTCATCCCGTTCATGTTTTTCGTGACGAACGAAAAAGCGAAAAAGACTCTCTACGAGATCATCTATTTCTGGGGGCTGGGCGGCGCGACACAGGCGCTGCTGACGCCGGATATCGGGTCGTTCAATTTCCCCCATTTCAGGTACTTCTCGTTCTTCATCTCCCACGGCGCGATCGTGGCGTCGGCGATCTATATGACGTTCATCAAAGGGTACAAGCCGACGATCAAATCGGTCGGTAAGGTGCTGTTATTTACCAACGCGCTTATCCTGCTGATGTTCGGGGTGAATTATCTCGCGCAGTTCGTCCCGCCGTATGAGGTCGGTAATTACTTCTTCCTGAGCTACCCGCCGGTGGACGGCTCCGTAATCGACGTGATGGTCGATATTTTCGGGCCGGCCCCGCGATATGTCATCGGGCTAGAGATTATGGGAATCCTTATTTTCCTCGCGCTGTATCTCCCGTTCGGAATCGGCAGTATAGTGAGGCGGCTCCGTGAACGGCGCGGAAAACTTCCCAAGACGGAGAATGCAGATTAGGGTGTATTGATATCTGCAATACAATCCCCGAAGAGCGCCGCGCTAAAAGGTATTTTCGATGCGCGGGTAAAGCAGTCTATAAAAAGTTTACCATCGATGCACCCAAACTCGCTTTGATGGTGTGATGACGAACTCATAATGTCATTGCGAGCTAATCCGTCAGGATTTGCGAAGCAATCTATTCTATCAATGCGTATAATTATTTATAGACTGCTTCACCGCGTTGCGGTATCGCAGTGACGGAAAATAGTTGAATTTCCGTGTTCGTCAACACGCCCTTTGATGGGGATGCTGTTTTTACTCCCGATTAGATTATTCATGCAATAAATTTTTCGAACATTTGAATCAACCTCCGTGTTTCTCGGTTTAACTTGCCCCATCGCCGATTCTGATATATAATAGATTCCTTAATTTTCAAATGGAGGCATCGATGGGTAAGGTAATAGTTGTCGCGAACCAGAAGGGCGGGGTCGGGAAAACCACGACCACCATCAATCTCGCGGTCTATCTCGCGAAGATAGAGAAAAAAGTACTTCTGGTGGATATCGACCCCCAGGGAAATTCTTGCAGCGGTCTGGGTATCGATATACGCGAACGGCAGGGGAACGGTATCTACGAGGTACTGATCGGGCATAAAAAAATGAAGGACGTTATTGTCGGGACGAAATACAAGGGGCTGAGTGTTGTCCCGGTTACTCTCGACCTGACGGGCGCGCAGATAGAGCTGATGAACGCCGAGCGGAAGGAGTATATCCTGCGTGAGGCGCTCGCGGATGTGAAAGGGCAGTACGATTATATACTGGTCGATACCCCGCCGTCGCTGGGGCTTTTTACCCTCAACGGACTGGTCGCGGCAGACTCGGTACTGATCCCGTTACAGAGCGAATTCTACGCGATGGAAGGACTAGCCCAGCTCCTCAAGGCGATCAAGATGGTCAAGAGCGCGACGAATAAAGAACTCGCGATTGAAGGGGTTCTGATCACCATGTACGATTCCCGCACCAACCTATCGAAGGAAGTGGTCGAGGAAGTCAAGGGTTACTTCAAGGAAAAAGTGTACGATACGATTATCCCCCGCAACGTCAGCCTGAGCGAGGCGCCGAGCTATGGGGTCGCGGTATACGAGCATGCGGCGAAAAGTGTGGGCGCGGAAATGTACATGCAGTTCGGCGCGGAATTTGTAAAACGGATCGGAGGCTGATATGATAGATAAGAAGAAACGGCTCGGCAAAGGAATGATGGCGCTTGTCGATGAAATGTCCGATAGCCAGCCGGATGCGAAGGATATCGGGGTCATCGATATCGACCGGATTATCCCGAACCGTTACCAGCCCCGTAAAACGATTTCCGAGGGCGCGCTCAAGGAATTGGCCGATTCGATCCGCGAGAAGGGCGTCATACAGCCCGTCATAGTATCCGAACTCGGCGACGGGCGTTACGAACTGGTCGCGGGAGAGCGCAGATGGCGCGCGTCGAAACTTGCCGGGCTTCTCGAGATTCCGGCTATCATCCGCGACTATTCCGAAGAAGAACGGATCGAGATCGCGCTGATCGAGAATATCCAGCGCGAGGATTTGAACGCGATGGAAGTCGCGATGGCGTATAAGGAGATTATGGAACGGATAGGGCTGACGCAGGAACAGCTTTCGCAGAAGATCGGGAAGAACCGCAGTACGGTGACGAACACCCTGCGTCTCCTGAAACTTCCCGAGTATATCCGCGACCGTGTAATGAACGGGGAATTGACCGAGGGACATGCCCGCGCAATCCTGTCGATAGAGGATATCGACGGCCAGCTGAACCTCGCGAAAACGATCATCGAGAGGGGGCTTTCGGTACGCGAAGCGGAGGAGATCGCGCGCGGAGGCCAGCCAAAGAAGAAGCAGGATGTTTCACGTGAAACATCGAAGGCGCGCGACACGGGTATCGACGAGCTTCAGGAGCGTTTTATCAGCGCGCTCGGCGCGAAGGTCGAACTGGTCGGCAGTAAAAAGAAAGGAAAGATTATGATCTACTACCACAATACCGACGAACTGGAAACATTGTTCCGCGCGATTGTTCGCGGAAAGTAATACGGGCGGTTCTAAAAACTAGTTACATTTATAGAAATAGTATTCAAAATTCTTTATAATACGCCCAATGGTCACTTCCTTGTCCTCTTTTCCTTAATACCCAATTGTAGAAAAGAGGGTTATTAGAAGTGACCATACAAAAACAATCATGTTTCACGTGAAACATTTTAACGGAGGACTTAGATGATTCGGATCAATGAGAATTTTCAGCGCTTACAGGGGAGTTACCTCTTTTCGGAAGTCGCGAAACGTACCAAGGATTACCAGTTAAGGCATCCCGATATGAAGGTGATTCGCCTCGGTATCGGCGATGTTACCCAGCCCCTCGCGCAGTCGGTGATAGACGGTTTATCGAAGGGCGTAAGCGATATGGGACGCATCGAAACATTTCAGGGATACCGTTCCGACGAGGGATACGAGTTCCTCCGCGAGGCGATCCGCCAGATGGACTTTGTATCGCGAGGAGTGGATATCGCGCTCGATGAAATATTTATCACTTCCGGGGCAAAAGAGGATACCGCGAACTTTCAGGAACTCTTCGCCGGCGATATTAAAATCGCCATCCCCGACCCGGTCTATCCGGTTTATGTGGATTCCAACGTGATGGCGGGGCGGAGCGGAAAGTTCGTGGACGGACGCTATGAGAAATTTATCTATATGGATACCCGGGCGGAGAACGGTTTTACACCGGATATCCCCAAGGAACCGGTCGACCTGATCTATCTCTGCTTCCCGAACAACCCGACCGGACAGGTCGCGACGAAGGAACAGCTCAAGAGATGGGTCGAGTATGCTGAGAAAAATAAAGCGGTCATCCTTTACGATGCGGCCTACGAGGCGTTTATCCGTGACCCGGAAATCCCCCATAGCATATTCGAGATAGACGGCGCAAAGCAGGTCGCGGCGGAATTCCGCAGCCTCTCTAAAACCGCCGGGTTCACCGGGACGCGCTGCGGATACACGATTATCCCCAAGGAAGCCGAGGCATACGATGCGGACGGGAAACCGGTATCGCTCAACGCGTTATGGAACCGCCGCCAGAACACCAAGTTTAACGGGGTGGCATATCCTATCCAGAAGGGCGCGTACGAGGTCTTTACGGCGAAGGGCCGCGCGGAATGCAATACGATTATCGATTATTATCTCGAGAACGCCCGGATTATCGGGGACGGCCTCAAGGCGCTCGGTATCTCCTATTCCGGCGGGACGAATTCCCCTTATATCTGGCTCAAGACGCCGGGGAATTTGACCTCGTGGGAATTCTTCGATAAGCTATTATTCGGGATACAGGTGGTCGGGACGCCTGGCTCCGGTTTCGGGAAGTGCGGCGAGGGATATTTCCGCCTGACGTCGTTCGGGAAAAAAGAAGAAGTTATTGAAGCGGTCGAGAGAATTAAAAGCCTCAAACTTTAATAAAGGAGGTTCCGATGCCGAATTATGATTATCAGTGTACGGCGTGCGGTACGGTAACCGAGATATTCCATAAGATGTCGCAGGACCCTGAGGTGAAATGCCCGGAGTGCGGCAGCCCGATGAAGCGGAAAATATCCGCCGGAGCGGGGATTATGTTCAAGGGCAGCGGGTATTATGTGAACGATTATAAAAGCTCCGGCGCGAGAAGCGAGGCGAGCGCCGAATCAAAAGCCGAGGCAAAGGCCGGGACCCCGCCTGCGGTAACGACCGAGACCAAGACCAAGACGGATACGGCGACTGCGATGAAAGCCGAAACCAAGACGGAAACCTCCCCCGCATCGACGCCAGTATCGACTGAGCCGAAAAAGGCAT
>MIBD01000076.1 GCA_001829395.1 Spirochaetes bacterium GWF1_49_6
GGGACGAGCGTGACCGTATCGAAGAATCAGCCCGCCGACTCGTTCCTCGTCATCGTCTACCCCAAGACGGCGGAGGACGTGCGTTCCCAGCCCATCATCCGCCTCGTGGTCGCCAAAGAACCGTCCATCCAGAATAAATTTCTCATGCTCGAGCCGATCGGCGAACTACCGATCCTCCCGCTGTACACCAATATCCATATCATCATCCCCGGCCAGCCCGAACAGACGAACACCAACACGGTCGGCATCCTGACGAAATACAGCAACCTCATCACCAATATGATGCAGGGTATCGGGTCGAACACGAACGCACAGACGGCGGGGATATCCGGCACGGACGGGGGCGGTTTCCCGTGGTGGTGGCTGCTTATCCTGTTATTAATCATATTGGTCGTGCTGATAGGCATGACCCTCCGTGAAAAACGCCGCCGCGAGCTCGCGCGGAAGATGGAGCAGTGGAAATTGGAGAACGATTACGACCTCACGGAAACGGACGCCGGGAAGAAAACCAACGTATCGAAGAAACAGGCCGCGCCGCCGAAGAAGAAACTCTCGACCGTTAAACCGGAACCCAAGACGGAAAAGAAAGTCCCATCCGGCGCTGGAAAGGCCGCACCGTCGAAAAAGAAACCTATACCGAAGGCGGTCAAAGACTCTAAGCCGAAGCCAAAAGCGGTGAAAAATCCACCGATCAAGCCGAAGGGTGAAAAGAGCGCTAAGAAGCCGAAGGGCGGCGGCGGAAAGAAACTCCCCGCGATCATCGTGCTCCTGCTCGGCGGGATGATCGCCGTCTCCGCGCAGGAGTTTTCCGATGCGCCGGGGTGGAAGGAGTACGCGCAGAAATCCCTCGGCCCGGCTATCTGGGGCTATTATACGGACAACACGGGGATCACCAATCTCCCGCAGTCGTACTATGACGATATATTGAATTTTTATTCCTTTGAAAAAAGCGGCCATCTCCCGCAGTATTACCTGAAAACCCTCGAATTCCTGCGGGATACGTCGAAATACCTGCGGAATATCTCGTCGGTCTACTTCAGCAACTTCGACTATGAGAATTACGCCCTCACCTGCTTTATGGTGTATTATATCGATAAGGATTATTCCTTCTTCTCGCAGTCCATCGCGGAACTGAAAAAAGCCAAGACCGAAGCTATAGCGGATAAAATTCTCCAGAAAAGCGTCGAGTACGAAAAGAACGGATTATTCCTCGGCGCGATCATCCGTATCACGGGATATATGTCGTTATCGGCGAATATCCAGCCCGATGTGTTCCAGCGACTCAACGACCTCTACGCGAAGAACAAAGCGAAAATCACGCAGTACGAGTATATCTCCGCGGCCGCGAGAATCAATAAAACCCTTGCAGACGGCGAAATCCCCGCGGTAAAAAAGGACATCCTTTGCCTGCGGGAGGCGTTCGAATACGAAACGATGTTCGGCCCGATGGAGATATTTACCCAGTTAAAGAAGGACGCGATCGAGTTCCTCCGCCTGAACTACCAAATCCTGCTGTATAACGGGTTACTCGCCGAGGGGTATGCCTGTTATCTGGATAACCGTCTCGCATCCGCGAAGGAATGCTACGAACTCGCGTGGCATATCGCCCCCAAGAAGGAGCTTCTCCCGTCCATCGGCAGTAATATCGCGATGATCAAAGGGGCTATGGGCGGAAAGGGAGTGCAGATTACTATCACGAATATCCTTACGCCCTGACATTAATCGTCCTTCAGTACGTAGTTTGTCACGAAGTGCGCGGCAAGCACTTGATCCCGTAAAAGTACTTTTTTCATATCCTCCCGCGATATAAAAACATTCATGGGTGACGTTTCCCTGATAAAGAGGTCGATGTATTTCTCATACTCCGGCAGGTCGATCCATCCCGGCAAATCGCTCAATAATTCGGATAATTTCCGCATATCCATGTTACTTTCCTCCTCAAACCCCGTAAATATCTCTGTGAATTATCTTGAAATTTTTTAAATTTCCTCTATAATATGCGAAGAATATTTTAAGGAGTTTTTTATGAAAAGACACGTTATTGTTGCATTAGTGTTGATTGGGTTGGTTACGTTAGGGTGCGGTGGAAAGGACAAGACCGACGGTAAGGGCACGACTCCTGTCGACGGGAAAACCGGGGATGTAACCCCCACCAAAGACGGCTCTAAGAGCGAAGAGCTGACGTATGCGGGTCTCGCGATTACTGTCCCCGGCGATTGGGAAGTCAGCGAAGAAGAAAACCTGTTCCGTGTTTACAGCCCCGGCGACATAGTTCTTCTCCAGATACAGGAATTTTCCTCAGAATCATGGAAAGACTTTATGGCCAAAGCGGAAAGCAAGATGAATGAGTACCTGAAGAACGATTTGGGTCCCGATTATAAGGTGAGTAAGAAAGGGGAAGAGAAAATAAACGGCATCAACTCCTATTATTTTAATTATTCCTATGAAGACGCCGACTACGGTAAGGCCGTATGCTACACCTATGCTGTCGAGACCGGTAAGGGTATCACCATGCTGACCTTCGACGTACTCGAAGACGGGCTAAAAGATTACCAGAAAGCTTTGAGCGATATCAAGGCGAGCGTAGCAGTTAAGTAATTATTTCAGTTGAAGTACACTATTTCATAACCCGGGAGGTTGTGATGAAGATATTTTTAACAGCATTAATATCAGTTTTATGCGCTTTGAACGGCGGTTTTGCCGAAAGGGTACGTGCGGTCTCGCAATGCGGTTCCTCGAAAGAATCCGCATACGATATGCGCGGATTTTCATGTATCCCGATGGCTGAAACAGACAGCGCGGAATCGATGAACAAATATACGGTTTCCGGGGCGCATATTGAGATTTCTTTCCCCGGCGACTGGCAGGTGACCGCGCAGAAAAACACCCTGAGCGCTTACTCTCCCGGGGATATCGTACTGTTTTATGTCGATCCATTCGAACTCAGCGGGGATAAAGACCTGAAAACCTCGATGAAAGATTATATCGATAAGGAATACGGCGGGGACGATCTCGAACTCGGGAACTACAGCGCGATTACCGTGGGAGAGTTTAAGGCAAATTATTGGACATTCTCCTATGTGGACGGCGAGTACGGGAAAGCCGAGGTCATGCTGATCGTGGTCGAGACTAAGAAAGGCATGGCCATGCTGACTGTCGATATGCTCGCGGAAGGGAAAGAAGATTACAAAGCGCTTATCGATAAAATTCTCGCGGGCGTCAAGTACTCCGAGGATTCCGAGGCTGCCGAAATCGAAGGGAAAATGGTCACCCATGCGAAATCAGGCTTAAAGGTCTGGATACCTACCGCGTGGGATACCCTAAACGATGTCAACCGTCTCGATTCCTATTCCGACGGCGATGTGGCATTGATTATTGTCGAAAAACTTTCCGATAAATCGTGGAGCGATTTCAGCAAGAAAGCCTACGATTCTGTGCATGACTATATCGCGGACGATATCGGCGACGATTTCGAGGTAAAAACCAAGGGCGAGACCGAAATTAACGGGATGAAGGCGTATAAGATCGAATATGATTATATCGACGGTAGTTACGGGAAAGCAATCTCGATGACTATCGCGCTGGAAACCGAAAAGGGTATCGCGGCATTCACTTACGATATTCTCGAGGAAGGGCTTGACGAGTACTTACCGATTGCGGAAAAGATGCTCGCCAGTCTCACGAAGGCGTCCGGCGGCGATACTGTTATCGTCTCGAAGGACACCCAGAATTACGTCGTGAAGGGCACTTACCTCGAACTGAATATACCTACCGATTGGCAGGTGGATAAATATTCCGGGAAACTTTCCGGGTATTCCCCCAACGATACGGTAATCCTTTATGTCGATAGATTGAACGATAAGTCGTTCGACGATTATCAGTCGAAGGATGATATAAAGAAGGATATGGAAAAGTTCGCGAAGGGCGAATATAGCTATGATTTGACATTCGGTAAGCTCAAGGAAACGAAGGTCGGCGAAATGTCCGCAGTCTCGGTTCCGTTTAACTACCATGACGAGTCCTACGGCGATATTTCCTGCCAGTACTACGGTATCGATACCGGAAAGGGGATATCGACTATTATTTTCGATACCCTCGATGAAGGCGGCAGCGAGTACGAGCAGATCAGCGCCGATATTATCGCGAGCGTTAAATTCAACGACTCCGGCCCCGCCGAGGGCGGCGACACTACAGTCGATGTATCGGGCAGTAAGTCTTATATAGCGGGCAATTCCTGTATCGAACTGCAGATCCCGGCAAGCTGGGAAGTGGATAACTCCCCGGGTAAACTTTCGGGCTACTCTCCTAACGATACGGTACTGCTGTATGTCGAACCGATGAATAAAAAGTCGTTCGACGATTACTCGTCCGAAGAGGATTTTCTCGACGAGTTTAAAAATTTCGCGAAAGAAGCATATAGCTATGAGTTGAGTTTCGACGAAAAGGAAATAACGACTGTCGGCGGAATGCCCGCTGTATCTCTGCCGTTCAGTTACTACGACGAGTCCTACGGCGATATCCATTGCCAATACTACGCTATAGATACCGGAAAGGGTATCGCTACCGTCATCTTCGATGTATTGGATGAGGGCGGAAGCGAGTACGAGCAGATCAACGCCGATATTCTAGCAAGCGTTAAATTCAACGACTCCGAGTATACCGATAGCGGCGACGTCACTGTCAACACCACTCCCGGCGAATACCAGCACGCGAAGTCTCACCTGAAGATGACTGTTCCATCCGATTGGTCCACATCTTCGTACGAGTCCGATCTGACGTCCTATTCTCCGAATTCGTCGATCATCTTATACGTGCTTCCCCTGAACGATAAGTCGCTCAAGGACTATAAGAAAAGCGCGGATCTCCTCAAGGAAGTGGATAAGTCGCTGAAAGACCATTACTATGCGAGTATGGATTATCAGCTCCAGGATAAAGGCAAGGAAAAAGTCGGCGGAATGGACGCGATGAAGTTCTTGATGACCTACTCGGATACTTCATTCGGCGAGATCGATGTCACAGTGCATGCGATCGACACCGGTAAGGGTATCAGTATGGTCATTTTCGACGGAATCCGTAAAGAAGCCGACCCGTATAAGGACGCTATCGAGGGAATTCTCGCGAGCGTACAGTTCTATGACGTGAAATCGGCCCCTGTCATCGATAGCGGTATCGACATCAGTAAAGTGAAGGGCAAATTCTACATGGTGAATACCTCGAGACTCAAGATTTGGGTGCCTGATAACTTCTCCACTGAAAACCAGCCCTACGGTTCCACGCAGAACGACTACCAGTTCTATTCCGCTTCCATTGACGGCGCGGTCATCCTGAAGATATTTACCTATCAGGACGATTATCTCAATATCAAATCGCTCGATAGTAAAGAGGCGTTGTCCGAATTCCTGAAGGACGCCGGTTTCTATTCGTTCACCGTGAAGGATGCGAAGACGGTAAAGCTCAACGGAAAGGACGCGATGATTATCAGCTTCAACTATCAGGTGGACGCCAATCTGACAGCGGTTTGCCGCGCGATAGCGATCGATACCGATAACGGGATCAGTATCTATGTCGAGGATATCCTTCAGCCCGATATGAAAAAGTACAAGGAGATCATGGACAAGATCGGCGGGTCGATTGAAGTCATTCGTGTGCCGTACGATGGAACACTGCATCCGTGGGCGCAATAAATATTTTCAAAAAAGTTGAAGTATTGAATGATGAGTGATAGATTATTGTAAGGTAATTTAACTTTAAGGAGACCTATATGAAAAGAGTGCTTTTGGGTGTGATGGCTTTTTTGGTTTTCACGGCGGTCGGCGCGTTCGCGAAGTCGTACAAGTTCAAATCCGGTAATTTACAGGTAAATATTCCGTCCGATTGGGAAGTCGAGAATACTTCCGCTAAGCTCTCCGCATATTCCCCCGGCGATGTAGCCTTGTTCTTCATCGAAGAGTTCCCCGATGCCGCCGATGCCGAGGATGAAGATGCCGGAAAGCAGTTGATACTCGACTATATTACCGATGATATCGGCAGCGATTATGAAGCCGGCGAAGCCGGGTTCGATACCGTAGGCGGAATGGATATTTACTATGTCGATTATACCTACGATGACGAGAGCTACGGCACAGCGGTATGTACCTCATTCGTAATTATGGCGGGCGACACCTATTCTATCGTGACCATCGACGTTCTGGAAGACGGTTATGACGAATACGAAGCCATTATGGATGAGATTGTCAGCAGCCTGAAAAAGATTAAATAATTCGCATCCGCGATCACATTTATAGGGAACGGTTATGCCGTTCCCTATTTTTTGTACCCCATACAGGCACTATAATAAAAATCTAAAGGAAATAAAATAAGCTGCCGAACTTTAATGGGGGGCATCCTACTATTCTTATGGGGGAAACCATGCGTTTTCAGACTATCGCTCTATCGATCACCGGACTTTTATTACTCACCCACTGCGCCGCTCCTCAGGCGGTCAACCTGAAGGACGCCGGGATCAGTATCACATTCCCATCGGAGGACTGGAAGATCGAAACTCAGGGCTCCCGTGACATGGTGGCCGCGCTTTCCGGTACGGAGATTACACTGTATATCTCCCCTATCGCGGAAACCTCGCTCGAGATGATCAACCGCGATCTCGCGATCAAGCAAACTGTATACTCCATCACGAATTCCCTCATGTCCGCGACCATCGCCGCGAAGGAGCCGTTGACCGTCAACGGTATAGACTTCTACCAGATCGAGTTCACCGGGCAGACCAAAGGAACCCCGACCGTGTATCTCGCGGGACGCGCGATGGTACTCCGAACGGCGCGCGGGTATCTTTCGCTGATATTTATCGGCCCTGTCGAGGAGTACCGGCAGTTCGAGAGCCAACTCCCGTCGATCATCAATACCATCAAGCTTACCGAATGACCGCGCATAAAAATTGTCTGACCCGTTCACTTACAGCCGCGCTCCTGCTGCTGCTTCTGCCCGCTATCGCCCATCTCAAGACGGTATACTACGAGGCGGGGGGCATATCTATCGACCTGCCGCAGGGCTGGAAGGCTTCCCCTAAGGGCGGCGTCCTGTTCTGCGAATCGCTGAAGAATAACTCCATCCTGACCCTCGAAACCCTTTCTTCCAACGGGTTCGGCACGAACAATTCCGCGCAGTACCGGCTTCTGGAATGGTACTTCCGGCAGACATTCTCGCTCGAGTTTGCGCCGGACGATTATTACGAAGAGGAAGCGGGGAAGATGTACGGGTTCGCGATGACCGGGACCTATCAAAAAAAGGACGGTAAAAGCAGTCTGGGATATTGCGGTATGTTAGGGGTAAAAGAAGGCATTCTCGCGATTACACTCACGGGATCGTTCACAGACCCCGTCGAGTTCCATCAGCTTCTTACCCTTCTGTTAAGCGGGCTTCAGCCGGACCCTAATCAGTAGGCGCATTTTTCAGCCGTTCGATCGTCCGGCTGATATTCTCGGCGGTCTTCATCGCCTCGTCCATATTTTCGTACTGTTTCCTCGGCCACAGGAAATGACGCATCCCGTCCCCCTTACTCCGCGGGAGGATGTGAATATGCAGGTGCGGGACGCTCTGGCTGATCCGGTTGTTGATCGCGTTGAATATCCCCTGCGAACCCATCGCGTCCTCGACCGCGCGGGATAACAGTTTGAGGTTGCTGAAAAAGCCATAGATCATATCGTCGGGAAATTCCATAATCGTCGTAAAATGTCTTTTAGGGATAAGCAGGGTATGCCCGTAAAAGACCGGACGCATATCGAGAAACGCGATGGAAATATCGTCCTCGAAAATCCGGCAGGCGTGTTCCTCTCCGGCGGCGATTTTACAGAATATACAGTCGGAGCTCATTTATTCTGTCCCAGCTTTTCGGTTCGGAATTTTTCCAGTATCTCGATAAATTCGTCGGGCTTGAAATTAAAAAGCCCGGTGGAGATATTAAATGTCGGATACCCCATATTTCTCGACCATTTCGCCATCCGCCGCTTTGCCTCCGGCATCCGCATCAGTACCGATTCGGGATCCTTTACCTCTATCCCGATGATCCGTTGGAAACGGAACGGGTAGATAAATATCTTGTCGATCTCCTCCCATCGGAGCATCTCGGACAACGGGAGGATATATCTCCCTGAAATACCCTCGCTGCTGATAATGAGAAGCGGGGACTTATCGATAATATTTTTCACGCCGTATATGAGCGAGGCGATAAAGCCCAAATCCAGCAGCATCAT
>MIBD01000077.1 GCA_001829395.1 Spirochaetes bacterium GWF1_49_6
TACCGTGAGAATCAGGAAAAATTATGCTTAAAAATTGCTTGATTAATTGGGGCCAATACAGCGGAAGAATAATCTTTTTTCTGTAAATTACCCCGCCGGACGAATGTATCTCAATCGATTAACGCGGGGCTTGAAAAATTCTTTATATATTCGGGAAAATGGGATATAATTTATGGTCACTTCTAAATACTCAGTTTTAGCCTTCGCACTTCGCACGAAGATAAAGAAGTGACCATTGGACGTTTTATAATCAATTATACCTTGATTTGTTAGAATAATCAAAGTTTTTACGTTAGTCCCCGCAGGGGAGAACTGCCCTTATGTTCTGATAGGAATAAGGAAACAGGTGAAAATAATATATTTTATAGGGAGGCTCTCAAGTGCCTGCGAAAACGATGGACTCATTGGTATCGCTTTGTAAAAGACGCGGTTTTATCTACCCGGGTTCGGAAATCTACGGCGGACTGCAGGGTGTTTACGACTACGGCCCCCTCGGTGTGGAATTGAAAAATAATCTGAAAACGGCATGGTGGCGGTGTATGGTGTACGAACGGGACGATATCGAAGGACTCGACGCGTCGATACTGACCCACCGTTTCGTGCTTAGGCACTCCGGCCATGAAGCGACATTTACCGATCCGATGGTCGACTGCAAGGACTGCAAGAGCCGTTGGCGCGCGGACCAGATAAAGAACGGGAAGTGCGAGCGCTGCGGGGGGTCGAACCTGACCGAGCCCCGGCCCTTCAACCTGATGTTCAAGACGACCGTCGGCCCTATCGCCGATGAAAATAATTTCGCCTACCTGCGCCCTGAAACCGCGCAGGGAATTTTCAGCAATTTCAAGAATGTGGTCGACTCGACCTCGAGAAAGCTGCCCTTCGGTATCGCGCAGATCGGTAAGGCGTTCCGTAACGAGATCACCCCCCGGAATTTTATTTTCCGGGTGCGAGAATTCGAGCAGATGGAAATGGAATTCTTCGTGCGTCCCGGCACGGACGAGGAATGGCATAAAAAATGGGTCGACGACCGCGTGCAATGGTGGAAGAATCAGGGTCTGACCAGCGATAACCTTCAACTGTATTATCAGACGAAGGAGGAGCTCGCGCATTACGCCAAGGCGACCGTGGATATCCTCTACCGTTTCCCCCACGGGCTGGAAGAACTGGAGGGGATAGCGAACCGGACGGATTTCGATCTGGGCTCGCATTCAAAAAACTCCTCCGAATTGAACCTGACGGCGCGGGTGGACGCGAATGAGGATTCTATCGCGAAGCTGACGATTACGGACGGGCAGGAGAATCCGCCGATCGTCCCGTTTGTGATAGAACCGTCGGCGGGTGTCGACAGGGGCGTACTGGCGGTGCTGACGGAAGCATATACCGAGGAACAATTGGAGAACGGTACGCAGAGGATCGTCCTCAAACTCAAACCCCATTTGTCGCCGATAAAAGTCGCGGTTATCCCGTTAGCGAGGAATAATCCCGATATCGTAACGGTCTCGAAAGAAATCAAAGCCTCCCTCCTCAAATTGGGCATCGGGAGAATTTTCTTCGAAGACAGCGGGAATATCGGAAAGAGTTATAGACGGCATGACGAAGTGGGCACCCCGCTGTGCATCACCGTGGACTACGATACGATTGGGAAGGGCGAGCAGGCCGAGCTGAAGGATACGGTGACGATCAGGGATAGGGACACGATGAAGCAGATTCGTTTGGCTATCGACAAGCTCCCAGAGTACCTGAGGGAGTACTTTCAGGAAAGTGCGAATAAGAAAGAGAGGGTATGACGCGGTATAGAAATATTTTTATGGTCACTTCTAAATACTCAGTTTTAGCCTCCGCACTTCGCGCGAAGATAAAGAAGTGACCATTGGTCGTTTTATAATCAATTATACTTTGATTTGTTAGAATAATCAGAGTTTTTACGTTAGTCCCCGCAGGGGAGAACTGCCCTTATGTAAATTCAACCCGTTTTTACCCTTATTAGTCGGATGACTTCAATCCGCGTCCTGAAATAACCGTTTAATATTATTCCGCGCCGCGATGGTTATCAGTTTTTGGAGCCGCCCTTATTATCCCGAATAGAGCGACCAGAATTTGACTTTCAGACGGTGTTTTTCGGATAATTCTTTCAGGTATTCCGTATGCGGCATAATATCCCGCCAATCGGAGACGAGCGGCGAGAGCTTATCCAATTTCCGGAGATACCGTACGGCATAGGGATAGTATTTGCTGATCACGCGGGCGAGAATCGATTCCAACAAGGTACGATAGATGATGCAGGCGGGTAAAAAGAGGCGGCGCTTTTCCAACGCTTTTGTAAAGTCAAGAAGCGTACTGTAGCGATTCCCGTCTAATTCAGAACGGCGGACGATAAGGTATTCTCCCGCTTCCTCGACGCCGCCGCAGTCGATGAGAAACAGAGCGCGGTCGTATGAAAACTCGGGGCTTCGGAGAAACTCATCCTTCAATTCCGATATCAGCCTGCCGCGTTCGGCCTCCCCGGATTCGCCTACGATGCGTTCGAAATTATCCATATCCGGTTTATTACGGAACAGTCTCCACGCGGTATCGAGGGCTTCATCATGGTGTCCTAATTTTTTATAAATCGAAAAGAGAAGATTCAAATATTCCTTTAACAAATAATCCCGTTCAATCGTAAAAGTCTCGATCCATTCGAGAGCCATTTCTGCCTGACCGGAATTGAGATAAACTTCGGATATGGTTAATATATCGAAAAGGTTTAAATCAGGATTGATTTTTTTACAGATTTTTTCATACAGTTCCGGGTCGGGAATCTGACCGGCGAGAGAACGGATACCGTGGAGATAGTCCGAATATTCGTTTTTTTTAGCAGGATTTTGTTCGTAGGTTTTCCATAGAAGGTCGATCAGAATCCGCATCTCGTTTTCGGATAATGAACCTTTAACATCGTCGAGCAGAGTATCCCGCGCGCTATACTGATTTTCCTGAAGGAGACCGGATATGACCGAAAAAACAAAACTTTTATCAAGGATGCGGGACGCGGTCATCCAGAATAAGTCCTTCGCGCTATAACGGAAAATATCGCCTATCTGCCCCGACGAGTCGTCGCAATTATTGAAAACCGTCTTATCGCAGCAGTAAAACTCTTTAACGAGCAGGATTCGGTCTTCGGACGCCAATTCCGCGAGGAAAATGTCGTCCAATATCAGATTTAGTTTATCCGCCAAATCGGGAACGTCCCGCCAATCGTAGAATTTCCTCGAACGCTTCAATCCGGCGAGCTTGACTTTAATTTCCTGAAAAGCGGGGATTTGGTTTTTAGGCATTTTTTTACTCCGGCAAGATTATGAAGCAGACGGGGGCTTTCCGCCAGAAAAGTTGATTACAATTATTTCTTGCGGAATTCAAACTAAGGGCTTACACTAAAATGCATTCATTCTAATTAACCGGTCTTGAAAAAACGCAATAGACGAGCATAGAAAGGAGAAATACCCGAAAATGAACGAAGTAAGAATCGCGTTACTGACTTTTTCGATACCCGCCACAATACAACCGAGAATGGCGGAAAAGCTGCGGGGTTTTTTCGGCGGACTGTATCCCGAAGAGGACATTTTTCATAATCACTTGCCGTCCGGCAAGGTAATCTACCGTTACCCGAAAATCCAATTTAAAATCGTCGAGCAGCGGCTTGCAGTCATGGGTCTGAACGAGGGCGCCGATCTGGTTCAAAACGAATTTATCAGGCATGAAAAAATAGTTTTAGACGGTACTGAGTATCCCGTCATGGAAAGCGCGCTTGAAGTGCGGAATGAGGAATTTTCAGTGACGGACGAGCTTAACGAGTACCGTTTCGAAAGCCCGTGGCTCGCCATGAACGGAAAAAATAATCTCGCGTTTCTCCGCGGAAAATTAGACTTGAATCACGCGTTAGTCAATAACCTTCTTTCCGACCTCAAGGGGTTGGGGATCCGCGCGGATAGGACGATCATGGTCAAGGGAAGTTTTACCCACCGGGAGGTAACATTAGATAATACTAAGATGACCGGTTTTTACGGAGGTTTCGTCTGCAATATGAAGATACCGGATTATATCGGGACCGGGAAACGGAAAAGTATCGGATTCGGTATGATCGTTAGAAAATAATTCAGGAGCGAATAAATGAAAAAACGCAAATTGAAGAGAAACGAGTTGATATTGACGATGAAGGTATTTCCGCTTCATTCCGATACGGACGAGCCGTTTAACAGATATATCGAAATACCATCCCGCGCTTCGTTATTCGATCTTGCCGAGACGATTATCGACAGCATCGGTTTCGATTTCGACCATTCCTTCGGGTTCTACAGCGATTTTAAGAAGCCGTTCAAATCCGTGACTGGGTACGAACTTTTCGCCGATTCGGGCGAGAAGGGTAAATATCCCGGCGTAAAGAAGACGATTATCGAGGATGCGTTTCCGGGAACCGGGTACGCGATGCTGTTTTACTTCGACTACGGCGACGGCTGGCAATTTCCCGTGAAGGTTTGGGGCGCGAGAATAGCGGACGAGGAAGATGTCGGTAAAACCTTTCCGATATTAGTTAAGTCAGCCGGGGAAGCCCCGGAGCAGTATCCGGACTACGATGAAACTTACGAAGAAGATGATGATGAAAATTCGACCGGCGGGGAAGCGGAGATTAGGGTCAAACTTACAGATAAGGAGAGGAAACTGATTCTCGACCATGCTTTTGAGGAAAACTCTCTGATTGCCCGTTTGAAGACGGCGGAGTCGAAAGACGGAATAATCATCGTGAAATACAGCCCCGATGATCTCTCAGGACTGACCGGTTTTATCGCCGGCGAAGCGAATCACGCGGAAAATAAAGCGCTGCAGAAAAAGCTCGACACGCTGTACGAAAAATTGGACGATTTATTAGCTGAATACGAATAATATTTGTAAACATTGACAAATAAACCGGGTATATATAATATATATGGCCACTTCTAATAATCCTATTTTCAATCAGTAATATGGAGGAAAAGAGGACAAGCCTCCGCGCTTCACGCGAAGATAAAGAAGTGACCATTGGACGTATTTTATAGATATATCATTATTAATGATATAAATGTTAAAAGTTTTTGCGTCAGTCCCCGCAATGGGGGAATCACCCATATAGTATGATCCGCCGGAGGATAAAAAATGGAAGTAAGGTTAACGTACGACAAAGATAAAGTTGATGAGGTCTGTCTCGCGCTACTCTATCTGACCGCTTTCGGCGAAAAGCATCCATGGAGTCCGGAAATGTCCTACCGTGCGTGGAAAGAGTTCGATCGAGACGTGCTAGAACGCCTGTATAAAAAAGGCTATATCGCCGACCCGAAAAATAACGCGAAGTCGGTGTTCTTTATGGAAGGCGGATTCGGGAAGGCGAGGGAGTTGTTTGAGAAATATTTTGGTGCGGAGGGGGAAGAATGATACCGGCGTTAAGGGAAATTGGGGAGTACGCGAGGGGGAAACTATGATTGAGGCGTTGAAAAAGATAGGAATGAGCCTGGGGGACTTCTCCCAAACCGCGGATGCGGAGAGTAAAAAGGCCTTTTTGCTGAATCTAACTATTTTACCGAAGAGCCACACGAAAGAAGGAGAGAATCCTGAGCGAGCTATTGTGATCGATTTCGATTTAGCTAAAGAAACTGTATCAATTAAAGCGGGACTTGAGTTGTGCGAAGCCAACCGCGAAAAAATATTTGCTTTCAGCGCATCAGAAATTTTCGGTTCTCGAGGCGCTAAATCTGCTCTGTCACTTAATGGAGTCTATTATTTTTTTACAGACGAAGCCCTGAATGCGGTCATTGATAGTTGCAAAAAAGACTCTAAATTAAAAACGTTTCTCCAAGAATACAGGGACTGTTTTTATTCTGAGGGAATTTTAAATGCTGATAAATTGGATAAAAGCGATAAAGAACTTTTCCTGTCGATAAAAGCCTCTCTTCAAGAGGAAATGAAAAAAGAACCTCAACCTCTGGATGTTTTTAGTAAGTTGATTCAAAATAAATTCAACATTAAATTTGCGCGAATTGCAATGGTAACCTTTTGCGGTAAAAGCATCTTTGAAGTCGATTCCTCTTCAACCGAAGAATATCTGGATTTACTTTATAAAAATGTATTTGAGAAATATTATGATAAAGCTAAGGACGGATATTGCCACATTTGCGGAGAATCAAAGAAACTTGCGGATAAAACCGTACCGATTTGGAATTTTTATGGAACAACCAACAATCTTTATTTTCAAAATACTAAAGGTGGAGTTTATAATACATCCTTCGGAATTTGCGAGGATTGCCTGAAACCCGTCATGGTAGGAAAAAACCATATTCAGAATAACCTTTCGGGACAGATTTTCGGTTTGGATTGTTACTTGATCCCTCAATTTGAAACCGGAGACGATGCAGATGAATTTACAAAGCCCAGCATTTTTAAAAAGATACAAAAAGCGCTTGATTCATTTAATCCCGCGACAAAAGAAATCGAGGAATTGCGCACAATTGTTAAAAACACTCGGAGTAAAAACCTTAAATTCGATCTGTTTTTTTATGAGCAAAATAAAAATGAATTCCGTATCAGAAAGCTCATCTCGAATATCGAGCTGTCTGGCTTGACACTTAAACTTGAGGCATTTAAGGAAAAGAGCGACATCTACGGACTATCGACGTTAAGCCAAAACGAAAAGAATTACTCCGAAGTTATTACGCTAAGCTTTCTCAGATACGCCCTGTTCCATTCCAAATACTCGCATCCTAAATGCGAACCCGTTCATTATAGGACGGAACTATTAGGATTTTTGGAGACATTCCTCTATGGCCTGGAATACGATTATCGCAGGCTTGTTAATGAGTTTACACAAATCGTTCATCATAAGTTTCATCAAAGTGATTCCAATACCGTTGATTTTTCTCCATTTAAGTTCGTTTTAGCCTTACAAGTCTTTATCGACTTGGGGATGCTTAAAAACTATGAAAATAGAAAGGAGGATACAAAAATGCTGACAGAAGTTCCGAAAGACTTCGCCGAGTTCTTCTCGGCTTATCCGAAAATCTACGGGAACGCCCCTGACCGTCAGGGTCTTTTTCTATTGGGGGTTCTTGTTAACCGGATAATTTATGCGCAAGGCGGGAAAAGTTCTACATTTATGAAGAAGATCAATCTTCAGGGGATAGAACCGCGAAGGGTTCACTCCTTACTTTTGCATGTCAAAGAATTTGCGGAAATCTATAAAGTCTTCGAAGAGGGATCGATATGGGCGTCTATTACCGAACGCCTGCAGGAAATCGAAAGCTCCCCGCTTTCGGCGGAGGAAGTAGTGTTTTACATCCTGACGGGTATTTCGTATGCCAAGTATATTGGCATCAAACAGGGCAAGCAAAAATCGGATTCTATCGAACCTGAAAAAATCACGGAAGAAGGAGAATAAAATGGCGGCAATTACAAAAAACAGCGAGATTTTATTTATTTACGACGCGAAGATGAGTAATCCCAACGGCGATATGGATAACGAAAACAAGCCCCGCATGGACTACGACACGGGTATGAACATCGTCAGCGACGTGCGTCTCAAACGGTATCTGCGGGATTATTTCGAAACGGATTGCGGTAAGGATATCTTTGTCAGCGATAAGGCAAAGGACGCAAAGGAGCGGGGTAAACAGATTAACGGTAGATATAAGGACATGATCGACGTGCGTCTTTTCGGCGCGGTTTTTGCGGCTACCGGAGGAAACGATCACCTGACGGGCCCGGTTCAATTCAACTGGGGCTATTCGCTGAACAAAGTGGAACTCACCGACAGCAATACCATCACATCGAGTTTTTCGTCGGGAGAAGGCGTCGGTAAGGACTACCGGGTCAAATATTCCCTGATCGCATTTAACGGCACAGTCAACGCCAAGACCGCCGCCGGTACCGGTTTGAGTGACGACGATTTGTCGCTGTTCGACAAAGCGATGGTCGAAGCAATCCCGTTATGTAAGACCCGTTCCAAGGAAGGTCAGACTCCGAGATTGTACATCCGTGTGGAAATGAAGGACGATAAAGTCATCCTGAAAGATTTGCGCGAATATGTGGATTTGAAGTTTGTTGATTTGGATAGTCCGGAAAAAGACAAAGAAGATTTTAAAGTTCGCGGTATCCGGGAATGCGTGCTCGATCTGACACGGCTCGGCGCTTACCTGAATCGTTACGAGCAGCAGATTCAAGCGGTTTATTATTGGGCGGACGACGAATTGAAAATTAATGGATTCGATGGGATTAAGATCGACAAATTTAAATTCTAACGAGGGTGTGATGGAGAAAAAAATATTAAAGTTGATGAGCTTTCGGCTGTCGGGAAAATTCGCCGCGTTTCGAAAGTTTTACTCGAATTCTTCCTCGCTGAGTTACTACATTCCGCCCCGTACCGCGCTTGCCGGAATGTTTGCCTCGATTCTGGAAATTGCGCGAAATGAGTATTATGAGATCTTTTCGCCGAAAGTCTGCGGAATCTCAGTATGTATCGAAACTCCCCTCAAGAGAAAGATACATAGTATGAACTATCTGGACAATATCGATGGTCTTATTTCACAGCATTCTCAATGCAAACTTGAGGTGGTTTCCGCGAAGGACGGAGGTTTGATTCGCTATCGGGTATATCTTGCGGCAAACGATGACTCATTTTTAAGCACATTTGAAGACCTCGCAAAACATATTGAATCGCAAAATTTAGGGTATGGTATTTATTTAGGGCAGAGGCAGTTTATCGCGGAGATAGACGAATTCCATATCTGTGACTCCGTTCAATACCTGGAGAAAAGCGGCGAGATTCACTCGATTTGCCGTGAAGACCATGTCGTTTCTTTTAAATCAGAGGATGGAATTATCTTGTGCTCTGACAATATTCCGCTCGATATGATAAAAACGGAGAATGAGCAAATCCGAAAAACGACTCGATCTGAGCGTATTATTTTTGAGCAAAACGGTAAGGTTGTAAAAGGTGAGTTTCAGAATTGTTATAAAGCGGATGGAAAGGTTATCGGTTTTTTTGAATAAGGAGATGCTATGCTTCTATCTCACCTGGCAGAAGGAAATCATCCCCCAAAACTTCTCACATCTCATTTACAAAATGTCGCTCAAAAATGTAAAGACGAGATTCTTAACTTGAGCTTGGATCTTCAATCCCTTATTACACACGAAAAACTCGCTGAACTTTCCTACCAAATCGGAAATTTCCACGACCTCGGAAAAGCATCGAGCTTTTTTCAGCGCCGTGTAAACGGAGGGCGAAGAAATGATAATCGCGGAAATCATGCGATGATTTCCGCTTTGACAGCGTTTGAGGCATTGAAGGAGGATGATTACGATGAAGTATATCGAGCTATTGCGTTTATGGTTATCGTTAGACATCATGGCGCTCTGAATGACTTTTCAGATATATACAATCAATTTCAAGCAGGGGTTTATTCTTATGTGAGTGAAATCGCTTCCGATATTCTTCAAACGGGGCTTTCCGAAATCAAGGAACTCTATCCGATGGATTTGGTGCCGGTTCTCCGGAAAATTTCCGACCAAAAAGGTTTTACGGAAATTTGGGAAAAATTAAATACGTGTTTCGAAACGCTTGTCGATAAAGAAAACATCCTTCACTTTTTTATCGCGAACCTGTTATTTTCCCTCCTGATTGACAGCGATAAAAAAGACGCGGCCCGTTTGGAAAACGATTATTTTGACGGAAATCTTGATGATGACATATTGAACCCATTCCCATTTATCGAAAGTCTGAGGAAGGACAATCCGGAAAAGTTTAGTCCAGATAGCAAAATAAACCGGCAGCGAAATCGATTTTTAAAGCGCATAGATACACATCCGGAGATTTCACGGGAGAATCATCTCTATCTCATTACTGCTCCGACGGGGATTGGAAAAACCTTCGGCGCAATTGCCTTTGCCAATCGTCTTAAATCCAAATTGGATAAAGGAAAGGGGCGATTAATCTACTGTCTGCCTTATACCTCCATCATTGAGCAGAACTATGATGAATTTGAGAAAGTGATTTATCATAATTGCAAAGCTAAATATGATAAGCGGCCATCGCGTTACCTGATAAAACATCATCACCTATCGTTAAAAAAAATAGAGAATCGTATAGATGCCGAGGATTACAACTATGAAGAGTATAGTAAAGATATTCTTTTTGTGGAATCATGGGAAAGCGCGGTTGTAGTCACTACTTTCGTTCAACTTTTCCACAGCATTTTCGGAATTCAAAACCGGCTTCTGAAAAAATTCCATCGAATAACCGGTTCTATCATTGTCATGGATGAAGTTCAGAATATTGATCCAAAATATTATCCGCTTATCGGTAAGGGTTTAAAAATACTGGGCAAATGTTTCGATTGTTACTTTTTACTGATTACCGCAACGCAGCCGGAGATTTTTAATAAAAAGGACGGCGCGGTTGAAATAATAAACGACGAAGATTTTATGCAGGAGGAAATATTTAACCGCGTCAAATTGAATATATATCAAGATACTAAAACAATTCCGGAGTTCGCTAAAGGATTTATCAACGAGTTTAAAGGTAACAACGCTCTTATTGTAATGAACACAAAAAAGAGCGCTTTTTCGCTGTGCAAAATATTAGAAGATCATCCGAGTTATAAGGATTATAAAATATTCTGTCTTACTACACTATTAATTCCGATAGATAGACAGAACATTATTGAAGAAATCAAAAGTTTACTGAAAAACGGAAATAAAGTGATGGTAGTTTCTACTCAATTGGTCGAAGCCGGCGTGGATTTTAGTTTCAAGACGGTATATCGGGACTATGCGCCGCTTGATTCTGTAATACAAACGGCAGGACGATGTAACCGTAACGGTGAATTCGGAGTATGCGGCGGAGAATTGAACTTGATACATTTAAAAGAAGAAGAAAAAGAAAAGACCTTTGATTCTTATATTTACTCTCCGGTTCTCATCCAACACCTTGAAGAAATTTTGACTCAATCGAAATACGAAAGCCAAGATTTTTCTTCGCTTTCTAAGTCATATTATGATAAATTCGATTTTCAAGCCGTGAGCAAACAACTACTCGAGGCGATGGAAGAATTGGAGTATTCAAAAGTGAATAAATTTAAACTAATAGAAGATGATTATGCCATTTACCGGCTTCTCATATTAAGCGACGAATCTGCGGAAAAAGATTTCATGCGACAGATGGAAATGATTCATCAAAAGGAAATGACTTCGAAAGAAAAGTATGAATTAGAACTGATTAAAATACGGCTTAAACATTATGAGTTATCTTTATCTGAAAAAGAGTTTAACAATTCCAATCACGATAATTTAAGTGATGATTTCGGGGTAATACATTATTCAGACATTAATGATAATTATTCTTCAAATAAAGGATTAATTTTAAGAGAGACAGATAAAAATAATACTTCTTCCGTCGAGGTACTCTGATGCTTCTTTTCCTCACGACCTACGGGTCGTACCTGCACACTTCGGACGGACTGATTACCGTCGAGATCGGGAAGGACAAGGCGGTCAAACAGATATCGCCTAAAAAGGTCGAGAGTATCTTCATTTCCACCGGTGCGGCGCTATCGACAGACCTGATCCAGCTCTGCTACGATAACAATATCGATATCGTTTTCATGGATAAGTACGGCAATCCCACGAGCCGCGTCTGGCACAGCAAGCTGGGATCGACGGCGCTGATACGAAAGAAACAGATCGAGGCGAGTGTGGGCGAGACTGGCGCGAAGTACGCTAAACTTTTTATCAGCCGCAAGTTCGAGAACCAGAAGGAATGGATGGAACGGTTAATCAAGACGCGCCCGCATCATGCCGCGATTATCGGGAAGATGATCGAGACCCTGGCGGACGCGCGGAAGAAACTCGACGAGACCGCCGGAGCGATCGAGGATATCCGTGAGACGCTTCTCGGTATCGAGGGTTCGGCAGGGAGAGCATATTTCCGTACAATCAGCGCGCTTCTGCCGGACGCTTTCCAGTTTGAAGAACGGAGCCGGAATCCGGCGAAGGACGAGTTTAACGCCATACTGAATTATATGTACGGGATACTCTATGGCGTCGTGGAGAAGGCGTGCATTTTAGCGGGAATCGATCCGTTCGTAGGGATTATGCACACGGACAACTATAATAAAAAGAGCTTCGTTTTCGACGCGATGGAAATGGTCCGTATATACGCTGACGAGAGCGCGGTTTATCTCTTTTCCAATAGAAAACTGGGGAAAACGCAATTTCAGACGATTGAAAATGGGGTCTTGATCGGAGATGAAGCCAAGAAGATTGTTATCGAGCATTTTATCTCTTTTTTAGACGAAAGCATCCGTTACAGGGGAAGGAATATCTCGCGGCGGCATACGGTTCTATTGGAGCTTAGACATCTGGCGAACGAATGGCTGGAAGGGGAAGCAAAGATTATCGATAAAATCGATATAGAGGAATTATAAAAATGCTGGTTTACATTGTTTACGACATTGAAAGCACGAAACCGGGTAATCGCCGGAGACAGAAGATTGTCAAGAAGCTGCTGAAAACGGGTCTTTACAGAATCCAGAAATCGGTCTTTATCGGGAATATCCACAAGAACGACGCCGACGAGATTTCCGTGTTCTGCGAAAAAATGATTGACGAAGCGTTAAAGATGGAAGAAAGGGACGCGCTGGAAGATAAAATCTATATTTTTCCGGTATCGAAGGACGATTTTAACAGCGTCAGAATGATCGGGGCCGGGTTCGATAAAAAGCTGGTCGCTGACGAAATATTGGCGCTGGTTATCTGAGATGGAAGAGATATTTTTTACGCCCTCGAATGTGATGGAACATCTTTTCTGCCCGAGGTTTACTTATTTTATGCAGGTGATGAGAGTGCCTCAGCATGAAGAAAAACGGGAAAAGGTTTTAGCCGGCAGGAATATTCATGAAAGGAAAGCTGAGGAAAACGCGGGGTATCTCCGGAAAAGGTTAGACGTGAAGGAAAAAATAATCGAACCTTATCTAGTATCGCCGAGGTACCATTTGAAAGGGATCGTCGACGAGGTGTTGATTACGGGTTCCGGCGAATATATCGTGCTGGATTATAAATTCGCCGAGTACAAGGAAGTTTTATTCGATACTTATAAGACCCAGCTTTCCATATACGGGTTGTGTATACGCGATATCTACCAGGCCGAGATGGTCAGGGGTTTTATCGTGTTTACCCGCAGTTCCAATAAGCTCGTCGAGGTTCCGTTATCGAAGGACGATTACCGGAAGGTGGCGGTTATATTGAACGAAATGCTCGAGATTATTCAAGCGGAAATGTACCCGAAAGGGAAGCGAAGCAGGAATAAGTGCATGGACTGCACCTACCGGAAATTATGCGTTTAGAGTTGTTCAGGTAATAGTACTCAGGCGAAATCCGGCAATTTATTGCCGAAAACCGGTCTTGATGATATAATATGTGTGATAGCAATAGATTAGACCGAATGGAAGTATGTAAGGAGTGGAAAAATAAAAAGAAAAAAGAAGGGAATTGACCTATGAAGAAGAAAAACATATTGAGTCAATTAGATATTAACTCTAATGGTAACAAACAGTTGCGATAAAAATGGACTTTCAGACCTATATCCAGAATAACAAGGATTGAAACCCGATTATCTGATTTTATAACTCTATACAGGGTATAGCTTTCAGACCTATATCCAGAATAACAAGGATTGAAACAGAAGACTAGCGATAATTGAAGAAATGCGGCTCAAAGCTTTCAGACCTATATCCAGAATAACAAGGATTGAAACTTAAGTTCCGTAAGCCGTCCGCAATACCCGTCCGCTCTTTCAGACCTATATCCAGAATAACAAGGATTGAAACCAATTACTTAAAAATTTAAGAGAATTAAACGAAATTCTTTCAGACCTATATCCAGAATAACAAGGATTGAAACTATGCAATCGGCACATAGTTTATTAGTCCAAAACATACTTTCAGACCTATATCCAGAATAACAAGGATTGAAACCCAGTTCGCTATTGGCTTCCCCGAACTACGTGAAAAACTTTCAGACCTATATCCAGAATAACAAGGATTGAAACCAAATAGCCCGGTCAGTGGTTCGATTGATTTTGATAACTTTCAGACCTATATCCAGAATAACAAGGATTGAAACGGGAAGGATTGAAAAATATATTTGCGAAAAATCTAGCTTTCAGACCTATATCCAGAATAACAAGGATTGAAACTGCCATGCCATTAATCGAGGAAGTGTACGATGCGGCTTTCAGACCTATATCCAGAATAACAAGGATTGAAACGTGATTCGAAATGTTCCGGTTGATTTTGTGACCGTTATCTTTCAGACCTATATCCAGAATAACAAGGATTGAAACTTAAATAGGAGGACTATATGAAAATTACATCGGAATTCTTTCAGACCTATATCCAGAATAACAAGGATTGAAACCCGAAAGGGTATAAGATTCTGTGGACTAATGTCGCGCTTTCAGACCTATATCCAGAATAACAAGGATTGAAACTGCGGCAGTCTGAAATACGTGGATATAAGTACGAGTTCTTTCAGACCTATATCCAGAATAACAAGGATTGAAACTACCGACTTCCGCGCCCGTGCCTTCATAGATTTCTACCTTTCAGACCTATATCCAGAATAACAAGGATTGAAACTTAAATAGGAGGACTATATGAAAATTACATCGGAATTTCTTTCAGACCTATATCCAGAATAACAAGGATTGAAACCAAAAATATGAGTTTCATATTACATATTCGGCATTGCCTTTCAGACCTATATCCAGAATAACAAGGATTGAAACTCGAAAGCTCGATGTTCTGGGAGACGATCACGGGGATCTTTCAGACCTATATCCAGAATAACAAGGATTGAAACTCTCAAATCGATGTTCCAGTCTCTGGGATACGATAGGCTTTCAGACCTATATCCAGAATAACAAGGATTGAAACATTGAGGAAGTGTATGATGCTGCGAAGTATCCCGATGCTTTCAGACCTATATCCAGAATAACAAGGATTGAAACTATCCTCCTCATGACTTTTTTCTTCCTCATAACCCAATCTTTCAGACCTATATCCAGAATAACAAGGATTGAAACTGTGGTGAAAGCTAGGAAGGTACGCGGAATCCTTAGCGTCTTTCAGACCTATATCCAGAATAACAAGGATTGAAACCGATACGGAAAAACAGGTTAATTCGTGATGGTGTACTCTTTCAGACCTATATCCAGAATAACAAGGATTGAAACATCGAAAAACAGAGGGTTGGAGCTAACACGGCTGAGCTTTCAGACCTATATCCAGAATAACAAGGATTGAAACGTTTTGAGACTTCATTCGGTACTGCGAAAATATTACACTTTCAGACCTATATCCAGAATAACAAGGATTGAAACCTTTCGTATAATCGCCCGTATTCGTAGCAAATCCGACTTTCAGACCTATATCCAGAATAACAAGGATTGAAACTTTTTTCTATCATCTCAATGCAAATTTGAAATTTCTCTTTCAGACCTATATCCAGAATAACAAGGATTGAAACTACAGGATATGGAGTTAGGTATATTATTCACGAAAATCTTTCAGACCTATATCCAGAATAACAAGGATTGAAACTTAAGACCGCGCTTGATATGTCGGCGGCGTTCGGTACTTTCAGACCTATATCCAGAATAACAAGGATTGAAACATAGAGTTGGGGAGGCAAGCAAGCAACAAATTTTGAACTTTCAGACCTATATCCAGAATAACAAGGATTGAAACTCACGACGATAGCGGTAACCACGATGTCCGATCCTGCCTTTCAGACCTATATCCAGAATAACAAGGATTGAAACTGCGTAGCTGTAATAATTTTTACTCGATCGGTTTTCGCTTTCAGACCTATATCCAGAATAACAAGGATTGAAACTTACAGACCCAGTACTATATGAACGCGGAAGCGCAGACTTTCAGACCTATATCCAGAATAACAAGGATTGAAACTCGATGTGCTGACGTTCGAGGAAGAGCTAAAACAGGTCTTTCAGACCTATATCCAGAATAACAAGGATTGAAACATACTCGAATTGACTATCTCTATACATTGCGAGATTCGCTTTCAGACCTATATCCAAGATAACAAGGATTGAAACTTGAGCGCCCTCGTTTTCTGTACTGCGTTCAGCGTATTCTTTCAGACCTATATCCAGAATAACAAGGATTGAAACCTTGCTACCGCGCTATCGGTTATCAAGGTCTTTGTGCCCTTTCAGACCTATATCCAAGATAACAAGGATTGAAACCTCGATAACAGTTGTCTCAATGATAGTTTCCCCAGACTTTCAGACCTATATCCAAGATAACAAGGATTGAAACTTTTTAACGGTTTCGCTTTCAGGTGAAAAATTCTCGACTTTCAGACCTATATCCAAGATAACAAGGATTGAAACTTTGTCAATATTATCGCACAATAAGTTCCACATCAAGACTTTCAGACCTATATCCAAGATAACAAGGATTGAAACTAATTTGGCGAAAATTAACAATATCTGAAAAATTCCTTTCAGACCTATATCCAAGATAACAAGGATTGAAACCGGATGATCGTCCCGATGTAGATCAGCGTCGAATTTTCTTTCAGACCTATATCCAAGATAACAAGGATTGAAACTCCCTCCTTTTTCTCTTCGGTTGGTTTTTCCGGTTCGCTTTCAGACCTATATCCAAGATAACAAGGATTGAAACTTTCGATCACCCCGATCCCGCGCTCGCGCAAATCGTCCTTTCAGACCTATATCCAAGATAACAAGGATTGAAACATCGGCATCAAGAAACAATTAAGCGCGATGGAAACCACTTTCAGACCTATATCCAAGATAACAAGGATTGAAACCTGATATTATCAGTCATATACGGTTCAATTCCGTAATCCTTTCAGACCTATATCCAAGATCGCGAATTCAAGCACAAAGTGCAACTAAGTTATCATACACTTTTAGCGGCGTAAGATAACCGTGACGTTTCCG
>MIBD01000078.1:0-147 GCA_001829395.1 Spirochaetes bacterium GWF1_49_6
CGGGCGCGACCCTGAACATCACGGTCACCGCGACCGACACGTCGGCCAGCCCGTTGACGATCCAGCGGACCGTCGCGATCACTGTCACCAACCGGGATGACGTGCTCGAAGGCGATGCCAACGCCAACGCTCTCACCGGCCAGCAGA
>MIBD01000078.1:157-430 GCA_001829395.1 Spirochaetes bacterium GWF1_49_6
CATCTATGGCTATGGCGGTAACGATACGCTCAATGGCGGCGCGGGTGACGACATGCTCGACGGCGGCGCAGGCGTGGATCGACTTATCGGTGGCACGGGCAATAACACCCTCTATGGCCGTGACGACAACGACGTCCTCGTCGGCAACACCGGGGTCGACACACTTTATGGCGGCACGAACGTCGCCGGCACGGTCGACCGCCTCTACGGCGATGCCGGTGACGATCTGCTATATGGTGAAGATGGCGACGATTACCTCTCCGGCGGCGTGGG
>MIBD01000078.1:531-935 GCA_001829395.1 Spirochaetes bacterium GWF1_49_6
GCGGATAAACTGGTTACCGGCGGGATGTACTCCGTATCGCGGAACCCGATGTATGTCAGCGAAACCCTCGTGTTCCTCGGTATGGGGATCGCGGGCGCGTCGTTCCCGATGGTTACTCTCAGCGTTATTTACGCCGGACTCGCGCACCTGATTACCCTCGGCGAGGAGAAGGCTCTCGCGAAACAGTACGGGGCTGAGTATGACACGTACCGCCGGTCGGTCGGCAGGTATTTCTAACTTACTGCGACATCCACGACGGATGGAGTGCAGAGCGAAGACAGGATGCCGAAGCCTGCCGGCTAAACCCGATTTCGAATGATTTTCTGAGTTAGAGAAATAGCCCGCGCAGTGGTCGTCATGCTGAGCTAGTCGAAGCATGTTTTATCGCATAGTTCGGCATCCCG
>MIBD01000078.1:956-6252 GCA_001829395.1 Spirochaetes bacterium GWF1_49_6
CTCACTATGACACAACCTTACATCACGGGCTATTTGTTTATTATCCCACGATTTAAAGCGCTTCTTACTCCGGAAAAATTCGTAGAAGGGCGTTTGTCCGAACCTTATTATCCTTCGCTCGGTACTTCTCCCGTTCGGGGGAGTCGCAAAAAGTATATACAGAAAAAACCGACGAAAAACTATCCCTAATTATCCCAAATAAGTTGAAAGTGACCCCATTGAAATGATCGTTGCTCGCAAGTGAAAAGTAGAAAAAAGAAATCGGAATCATGCATGATGGGATACCAAAAAGAGGACGACTCACACGATGTGAGAAGTCCCGCGGTGACATGGATGTTAAAAAGCGGGATAAAAAAAAGGCGCCCCCGTGTGGGGACGCCCTGCCTGTTACTGTACGCTTATAAGGCGCTTTCGTTCGTTTCGCCTGTCCGGATACGCAGCACCTTTTCGAGGTTGGTTACGAAGATCTTTCCGTCTCCGATAGCGCCCATCGAACCGCTCTTTGCGCCCGATGCGATCGCTTCGATCACGGGATCGACCATATCGTCCGCCACCGCGAGCTCGAGTTGTATCTTATTCAGGAACTCGACCTGATATTCGCGTCCGCGGTAGAGTTCTTTGTGCCCCTTCTGCTTGCCGTGACCCTGTACGTCGATAACCGTCATGCTGTCTATGCCTTTAGCGTAGAGCTTCTCGCGTACCGATTCCAGACTTTCCGGTCTGATAATAGCTAATATTAGTTTCATATCTCTACTCCTTTCCGTTATTTATCATGCATGACATAGGCTTCAGTGCCCATCTCACCGACATCAAGGCCTTCGATCTCCTCTTTTTCAGGAACACGGATTTTAAAGACCACGTTGAGGAGCCACCATACGATCAGGCTGATCGGGAAAACGATAGCCGCAGTGTAACCAATACCTTTGAGCTGGGTAAATATCATCGCGATAGAACCGCTGTAAACCAATCCGCCGTCAACCGCGAAGAATCCGACCAGTAAAGTACCGGCGACACCGTTGAGAAGGTGAACAGAAGTCGCGCCGACAGGGTCGTCGAGACCGAGGTTTTCAAACATGGGAACACCGTATACTATAATCACACCCGCTATAGTACCAATGAGCGCCGCGCCTCCTACAGTTACCGCGTTACATCCAGCGGTAATGGCGACCAATCCGCCCAGAAGCCCGTTCAGCATCATACCGAAGTCCGGTTTCTTGAAGCGTATCCATGACAGCAGGGTGGCAGTGAGCATACCGGTTACGCCGGCCATGTTCGTATTCACCGCGATCTTGATCACATCCTCGTTTACGGCGAGCATAGAACCGGGGTTAAACCCAAACCATCCGAGCCAGAGGATAAAGGTACCTAAAGTCGCGAGGGACATCGAGTGCCCGGGAATAACGTTCACTTTATGCTTCCCGCCGACTTTGCTGAACTTCCCGAGACGCGGCCCGAGGATAATGATACCCGCTAATGCGGCCCATCCGCCGACCGAGTGTACCACAGTAGAACCAGCGAAATCGATGAACCCGTCTTTAAACAGGAATCCGTCGGGGTTCCAGATCATCATACCGACAAGCGGGTAGACCAATGCTACCAGTATCAGGGAGAAGAGCACGAATACAAGGAACTTGCTCCGTTCCGCGATAGCGCCGGATACGATTGTCGCGGCGGTACCCGCGAACACCAACTGGAAGAAGAAGAATGCCATTTCAGGGATAGTCGGCCCTGTCGGGTAGGCTGTTCCCATCGAGTAGAAGAACAAACCGCTTCCGAAGTTGGTAAACACCTTGAACATTAAGGCGTAACCTACAGCCCAGAAGGCCATAGTCGCCAGGCCGAAGACCACAAAGTTCTTCGCCATCACCACAACCGCGTTCTTAGCGCGGACAAACCCAGTCTCCACGAACGCGAAACCCGCATTCATGAAGAAGACCAACACGCCCGCGATCAGTACCCAAATGGTGTCAAGCCAGTTGAATTCTGGAACTGCCGGGGCTGCTTGAGCGGCGATGTTAGTGACCGCCTGCAGAATCTCGTTCGTCATCTCAGAACCTCCATGCAATAGTATTTTTTCTATCTATGCCGCGTACTGATTCGCGGCACTATATATAAGCAAGAGCCGTGCCAAAATATTACGCACTCTTATCTCTATATATACTTCATAGATAACAAAAATTTTAACGCGCGCGAAAAATAGAAAATGCCTAATATATAATCATAAGCAAGTATAGTGGCTATTATAACATCATGTCTGCTCTTGTATGATTGATATATAGACACTGGCTGCGGAATATCTTTGAAATTTTAACTGTTTCCTATTATAATTATGGTTCAGGAGGCGGATATGACTATGCTAAAATGGAGCAAGAATAGCTGGAGGGATTTCCCAGCGGCGCAGCAGCCGGATTATCCCGATATGCAGAAACTGAACTCGACCCTTGACGATATCGGGGCATTACCGCCGCTCGTCTTTTCCGGCGAGATAGAGAAACTGAAGGCAGAGATCGCCGATGCCGGGATGGGAAAAAAGTTCCTGCTCCAGGGCGGCGACTGCGCCGAGCGTTTTATCGACTGCAACTCACCCTCCATTATCAATAAAATCAAGATACTGCTCCAGATGAGCGTCCTGCTCACTCACGGCATGCATCATCCGGTCGTCCGTATCGGGCGTATCGCCGGGCAATACGCGAAGCCGCGTTCCAACCCGATGGAGACGATCGGCGGGGTGGAGCTCCCGAGCTATAAAGGGGATAACATTAACGGGATCGAACCGGCCCTCGGCGCGCGGATTCCCGACCCGGAGCGGATGCGGAAGAGCTACTTTTATTCCGCCGCGACCCTGAACTTCGTCCGCGCGATGATAGACGGGGGATACGCCGACCTGCACCATCCCTATACATGGAATCTCTACTCGATAGAAAAAAGCCCGCGATGGCCGGAGTATAAGCGCCGAGTGGACAGTCTCCTCGATTCAATCCGCTTCATGGAGACATTCGGCGGGCTGAACTCCGAGAGCCTCGGACGTATCGAGTTTTATACGTCTCACGAGGGATTATTACTTGGGTACGAGGAGGCGATGACCCGTAAGTCGCCGTTGAACGATAAGTATTATAATTTCGGGGCGCACATGCTCTGGATCGGCGAACGCACCCGGCAGATCGACGGGGCGCATGTCGAGTACTTCCGGGGTATCGCGAACCCTGTCGGAGTGAAGATCGGCCCGAAGATTACGCCCGACGAACTGGTCGAACTTGTCCGTAAGCTGAACCCGTCGAACGAGCCAGGTAAAGTGACGCTGATCAGCCGGATGGGCGCGTCGAAGATAGAAGCTGGATTACCGCCGTTGATCGGCGCGGTGAACAAGGCGGGGTTATGCGTCACATGGAGCTGCGATCCGATGCACGGGAATACGATCAGCGTGGGCGAGGGCGGCGACGCGTACAAAACGCGGGACTTTAACGCTATCCTCGACGAGCTGTCGAAGGCGTTCGGTGTGCACCGCACGGCGGGGAGTATTCTTTCCGGCGTGCATTTCGAGCTGACCGGGGACGATGTGACCGAATGTATCGGGGGTTCGCAGGAGCTGACGCATACCGACCTCGGCAAGAACTACGAGACCTATGTCGACCCGCGCCTGAACTATCACCAGGCGTTGGAGATGGCGTTTCTGATTACGAGCGTGATGCGTGATGCTTAATTCTTTTCAGGTATAAATAAGAATTTTTTATATTTTTTTCTTTTATACAAACACGTTCGTTTATTAAAGATTCTCGATTATTTACAACACGGCTAATACTTTTATAATTAGTTTTTTTCATATAAACTATTCTAATAATGGTATTTTTTGAGCCGCTTCGAGGAACTATGTTGATTACTTTTTTATTCATTTGTTCCATTCGGAAAATAAAAGCATCCACAGGATCAGGAGCTTCTGTAGGGAATTTTTCTAGTTCATAATCGTTGATAAGAACAGCCCACGTTTCTAATAAGATACCCTCCTTACTATCAGGATTAGGATCAATATCAATCAGTTTTTCGACCAAGGTTAAAGCCTCTTGATACTCTTCATTATTCTTTATTACTTTTGGAATTGTACTATTCATCGGTAGCTCCTTTGTCTGCTTTTTCCCAATCTTTCTTTTGATAATCTTCATGTGTCCCGAACCATATAATATACACGGTTTTATTTTTGTAAGCAACTTTTATCACTAAACGGTATGTATTTCCTTTTATATTAAAAATTACTATATTGTTATGCAGGAAACTTGCAGTACGATATTTGTTCTTAATATCTTGCGTTGTATTCCATATTACCTTCTCACATTCAGTTATCCAGCAATTTATAGATTTTTTGCAATCGGTGTATTTTCGTTTAGCCTGATCCGTTATCTGCCGGTTAACTATTCTCATAAATAAATATAGCCCGATTTGATAAATATGTCAAAAAGTTCTGAATATCAGAACAAACACTTTCGAGATGGCGTTCCTGATTATGAGCGTGATGCGTGATAAAAACTAAAAAGGTAATTCCTCGAGGTTTTTCAGCGAGGCCTTGGCTAATCACTTTAGAAGATTACACCGCAACCCATTCCCACAATTGGTTTGAGTAAAAATATAGAATATTGTTGTGGATAAACCCAGTTTACGCCCGGAGCTATGAGATGATAATTGGTGCTCTGAGTTTGAATTTGAATACCTATACCGGTATATGGTTCAATGAAGAACGTTTCGTTAATTTGCATCTTATATCCCATTTTAAAGTAAATACCGAATTTGGCAAAACGTTCTTCTACCATCGTAGAGCCGTTTGTGAGTTGAAGTTCTGCTTGACTTAGGTTAATTGTCGTTTTGACACCCAAGCCTATATAAAACGATTCGGTTGGATAGATTTTTAGTTCGACGATTGGTGTTAACAATATATCAACCAAGTTTGTGTTGAAGAATGAATCACTATGGATATAGGTTAAAGTTTTTGCACCAGTACCTATAGATAGTGATAGCGACCTTGACAGATATAACTCTCCAGCGAAACCAAACCCTTCACCTGAACTATATGTGATATTATCAAATGTTGCACCATACTCCAATGCGTTGAAATGGAGTGCGAAACTATTCGTTTTTTCTTTGGTATCTGCTATCCCAGTGAGGTTAGTCTCTGCGAATAATATACTGTCAAGGAAAATGAAAACGATAAATGCGAAGCCCCTTTTCATAACTATCTCCTATGTAAAATGTCAAATCTCTATACTTTTCCAAACATGATAACAGAACATAATGAGTTTCCTGGCGACAG
>MIBD01000078.1:6269-7737 GCA_001829395.1 Spirochaetes bacterium GWF1_49_6
AAAATAGCTCCTTTTCCTAAGCTTGTCAACTTTATTATTTTAGGTATGAAGGTTATTTAAAACCCCTCGAAACTTTAGCGTTTTTAAAAATTTTCTCTTGACATCCTGTCGTTTTCAGGGTATTATTATTCCGAGGGACAGGAAAATTGGTACGGAGGCTGGTATGACTATAAACGCACCCGCGGCTCTGCAGAGCTCGCTGGTTAAAAACGGAGTAATGAGCGAATTACGCGCGAAGATCGATGAAGGTGTCGCCAAGGGGAATACGAAGACTATGAGAGTCGACCAGGGCGGGCAGGTTCGCGAGACATTCGGGCTGAATAACCTGAACTCAGGCGGATTTATCGATATTCAGGTCTGAGCCAAAGAGTTATCCCTTAGTATTTGATTGTTTCACAACGGATTGATCGGAATCAACGGATACAACCCGCCTTATTCTTATCTTCATGGTTATCAGCGAATCATATATTAAAAAAGAACGGCCATGTAAAAAGAAGCCCGAAATTCCAGCCGCTAAAATCCTCACTCGGCAGGTTGAGTTGGTCTGACAGGCTGATATCTATAGCCGCGCCTATCCCAAATCCCGTGATACCCGGATAAGGCCGCCCTCCGTGATAGATTTTATCGACCCCGACCCCTAAGGTATACTGAAAATGCAAGCCGTACGACGAATTCATCAATTCGGGAGTGATATTTTTATTCACATCATCAACAGACGTCTCCCTGATTTCGACCGTCCGCATTGCCCATAACGGGATAGAATAATAAATACCGAAATCGAAATTCATATAACCCTGTTCTCCGATGAGGCAATAGGTAAAAACAATTGGGATTTTCAGCCAGTATGTATAAAGAGAAAGATACTTATAGGTACTATATGATCCCTCGGAAAAACTGGCCCAGAATGCAGAGCTATTCGCCCCGAACCCGATACCAAAATGGTCGCCGGATTTTTTCGAGAGCGGATAGACAAAATGAAAATCGAGGCCCCAATCGGTCATTATCGGATAAGGAGAGATCTCATTTCCGGAATAGACATACCGCGATCCCCCGATAAATCCCAGATTAGCCTTGAGTTCCATGATACAAAAACTAAACGCGGGAACCGATAGGAGCATCGTAAGAAAGAAAATAGTCGCTAAATGATAGAGATTTTTCATAAAGACCCCCTTATTCATCATATTGATTTTATAACGGGGTTTGAATATGTCAAAGAAATAGTTGGATTTTAAGAAATATTGTTGATAAAAATAGAACTAACGTCAATATAAATATACTATAATCAGGCGCATTCCTTCAGGATATGTTCCTGACGGAGATACTCGATCGCTTCTTTACCGCTCTCGAACTTGCGGATAAAATTCAACTGCTCGTCGAGATGAATATTTACCCAGATTTTCCCGTCTTTCATTACCACATCGGCTTCTTTCATATTTCCCTCCCGCGCGGAATTACTTAATTGTCGATA
>MIBD01000078.1:7772-8024 GCA_001829395.1 Spirochaetes bacterium GWF1_49_6
TACATCGCGATCCGGCGAAATATTCTAGAAGTGGAATCATATCTGAACCAGCCCCCGTACTTCTTACGAGGACAAACCGTCACGCAGTGACTGGAAAATAATGGTATAGTGAACAAATCCGCCTACGATCTCTTTTACCGCGAACCCGAGGGGGGTGAATCTGCGGATCAGTGTGCTTTTAAGGGGGTAGTCCGGATCGACGAGGATTTCTGTAAACGTCAATAGTCCGCCGGGTTTCAGTACCCGGTGGAT
>MIBD01000079.1:0-3143 GCA_001829395.1 Spirochaetes bacterium GWF1_49_6
TATCCTGCACTTCCTGATCGATAATCTCGAAAACCTGAAAATCCCCTCGCCAGCGATTAAATATTTATTCCGGGTGGAAAAATATATCGAAAAACAGTTGAAAAACGGGGCGGATACCCCTATAATAAAAAGCGTGATACGCGAAATGAAATCGGAAGGATTCGACCCGGTCGGCGACGCCGCGCTGAGGGAAGATTTAGAGAATATATGCCTGAATTATTTCGCGAACCCCTTATTCAGCGAGAAGAAACTTGTTTTTACTAAACGGGTCTCGCTGGTGATCGCCCAGATTTTACTCGAGCAGGATATTAAAATCCGAAAGGAATTTATCGTCAAGGCGGGCATTATCTCCGATTATAAAAATGAGGGAATTTCCATATTGGATGAAAAAATTGAAAATAGAATAATCAATGAGATTAAGAAGCAAATAGCGGAAAGTATAGAGATACAATAAGCAGGCTGTGGGAACACCCTAACAAGCTTCGGCTTGGAACGGGAGGAAAGTCCGGGCATGAAAAAGCAAAGAGCCGGCGAATAACCGGGAGCGAAAGCTACGGATAGTGCAACAGAAAACATACCGCCGCAAGGTAAGGGTGAAATGGCGGGGTAAGAGCCCACCGCGGAATGCTTAAGTATTCCGGCAATGTAAACCCCTCTTCATGCAAGGGCAAGCAGTACGTTTCCGTCGCTTTACGGTTCGCGTACGGGTAGCCTGCGGGACCGCCGCAAAAACGGCGGCTAGATGGATGTCCCAATAACAAAACCCGGCTTACCAGCCTGCTTCTTTTTTTTCGGAGGTTTAATGAATGTCAATCCGATAGACCTACAGGTACTCTTCTCCAAGGCTTCGGAAATTTCCGGCACCCTCGGTAAAACCGACGCCTCCAAAGAAGCGGTTCAGTATCTCGCCGACGTTAAAATGGCTAATGACAGCAGAAACACGACGGAAGTCGTTCATACGTTAAACCCCTCTGAAGAAGAAGGTAATAAAATCGAAGATAACCGTCAGCAGAAGAACTCGAAAAAAGAAGCGAAAGAACGTAAGGAATCCGGCGACGACAGCGCCGAAGATAATGATAACAAACGGGCTATGCTCGACGGAAACGTCGGTAAAATTATCGATATAATCGACTAACCCATTCTAAATTTTTATCTGTAAATCCAGCCAAAGGTTCAACCCAAATCCCGGATCGAAATAAGTCATTTTTTTCTCCCCAAGCCCCGCCGCAGGTGAAATTTCCACATATTGATTGACCACAGTCGTGAGGATAAAACGTCCCGTAAGGAGTTCGGAGAACGTGTACTCTGTCGAATGAGTGAAGGAAAGCTCGAATAATTTCTGGTCGTACCTGACAAACGAGTTGCCGTCATACTCGATGGCCTGTGTCGCGAACTTGAGCTGATCGCGGTTGACCAGCTTGGAATCCCGTAGATTTAGAGTAATAAACCATATCTTCAAGTCCTTCAGACCTTTGATGACCCAGTTGATGGAAACATCGATAGAATGCTCCCATATCGATGCGGGAGAAGATGCGGGTACCTGAGAGGGAAATCCGTAGGTCGGCTCGAAGTCTTCCTGCGTTTTTATATACGACACCGATGAGAAGGTAAAGACATATCCCAGCTTTAAATCCACTTCCTGACTGAGCCAAAGCTGCTCGTAGGTGTTTAACTGTACTTTGTCGGTCATTTTTCGCTCGTTATAATTGACGATATTCTGGTAGGACAATGTCGTGTTCATATCCCCCAGTTTGAACGGCGTAGATTTCGTAAATTCAGACAGGAAGAATTTAAAGGTGGTATCGAATTTATTATCCAAACTCTGGAAGTACGAGCTGAGATTCCGTTGAGTGGTAAGCAGGGAGTAAAATCCGTACCGTTGAGGAATAAAGATACGCCAAATCCCTTCCAATCTTGGGATAATCAGCTCTACCTTAAATTTATCGTCCAGTTTCGATAAGCTGTTATAAGAGGATTCGGCGAAATTCTTCACCAATTCGAGCGCGTTGATACGCCCGTTCTGCCCGAGAATGAGGGCGCTGTAATGAATCGGCTGAACATAATAAACCTGTCCGAGCGCGGATAACGCATCCTCATACAGTACCTCAGCGCCGATCCCGTTATACGACATTTCCATCACTCTGGTAAACTCAAAATTGACTGTATCGAAGATTAGAAATTTTGGGAAAACATTTAATGCCCACAGATTTTTCAGGATATATTTATCGGTACGCGCCGTGAGATCTCCCGCGGAATTATATCCGAACCCGGAGGTATCCTTCGCGAAACTATCGTTGATGAGGAAACCCAAAGCTTTTTCCGCGGCGTTCTTCATTATCGCCCCGCTGAAATTGGCTACTATAGCGTCGGAACGCTGTTTATCCAGGTCCTCCTCATCGAAGTAAAATCCCTGCGCGATACTTTCAATTCTATCGAAATACCTTTCAAAAAATGTCGTTTCTTTCAATTTTTCCAGTTCAGCGCGGTATCCGACCTCGTTGGCGATTTTATCATACTTCTCCTGCGTCTTGATATAACTCCCTGACAGCGCGAATTCCCAAAAGGTGACTCTCAGCGAGGTGGTCAGACTCTTTTTCAGGTTTTTCATCGCGTATACGTTCGCATTGGTAAGAAAGTCCTTCACGGATTCGTTGGTATAATTCGATTTATCCATCAGGTAAGACGAATCCTGAACGGAAAACTCCGGGGATAAGCTAAATTTTGAGCTTATCGGAATATTCTGTCTATAGGTCAGAGAAAAAGTATTCGCGAACTGCCCGTCCGATATCCCGAGCACATAGTCGTTCGTCAGGGAAATCAGGCTATGCGATACGCGGTTATCGAAACTTTCAGTATAATTGTGTACTATGGACGGAATATATTTTTTATTCTCGTTATAGATGATGGAGAGATTGAATTTTTCCGATGCGCTGTTCCATTGCAGGTATAACGGGATGTTGATCTCGTTGGTATCCGTGCTCTGGTAATTCCTGTTATATGAAATGGAATATTTTAGTTCCTTAAAGAAACTGGAATTCAGGCTGATATTGAAGTTATCGTTCATACTCTGTCCCGACCCGCCGACGGAAGAAATAAAATTAAGACTTCTATTCTCATAGGTGGAGTTTAACAGCACCGGGCCG
>MIBD01000079.1:3206-4826 GCA_001829395.1 Spirochaetes bacterium GWF1_49_6
TTCGTTGACCCAGACCGTCCCGTGATTATATGGTTCGTTAGTAGAAGTAACTTCTACTCCTACCTCGTAATGATTGACGTCCTTCAGGTTCGGGTATCCGATTATAATCGGGTATTCGTTCCCGGTGAATTTTACGCCGTCTACATCAATCCGCAGACTCTCGAACACATTCACAGTGATTTCATGCCATGTATCCCGCGATAACCGGTCGAGCGGAAGCATCCACTTATAGTAGCTCTGTTCGGAATTCCCGATCATAAATACGAAGGACTCGTTGGTATATGTATCCGATCCGGATTTATAGACCAACCCGTTTTCATCTTTTTCCGGGATATAAATATAAAATTTCAGGTACTTATAGGGAGTAATATCAGACGAATACGACTGGTTTTTTATAAACGTGCCCAATTTTCCGCCGGTCGCGGGAATCGTATTCGTATTAATAATAACATTACTCAGCGAATAATTGATGGCAAATGCGGCCTCGTTACGCTGATTCGCCTCCGAATACGTATCGGGTGGGCCGTGTAGTTTATCGAAGACTTTTTCCCGTTCCTGCGCGGCGTCATCATCCGAGTTCCATTGATAGAAACGGTTATCGGCATACTGGACGTTGTTATAGACACTGACAGGCTCTCCGAGCAATACCTGTGAAAATTCCGTAGGGACGCCGTCGATTTTCATCTGATTCCATTTCAACTGCTTGAACTCGATGGTATCGAAAATGATTCTGCCCTTGACGCCGTTTTTCTGCTTGATATATATCGTAATCGCGGACGCATGCCCGAGTATTGCCAATTGTTCCTGGCTGAGGGATTTCAGGTTGATCGTGAATTTCCTCCACGCGCCCTGCGCGACCGTCGCGTTCGAAATATCGGTGATCCCGATAGCGGAAGGGAATACTATTACCGAATCCGCGCTGTCCATAACGCCGTTTCTATTCAAATCCTCGCTCTGGACAACCCCGTCGCCCTCGCCCAGTCTCCCCCGGCCGACATGGGTATCGACCGATGACTTAACCGTATAATTATTAAAATCGTACCCCGCCTGCGCGCGGTCGAGTTCGCTGTCGAATACGCCGTCCCCGTCGGAATCTTCGTTCGGCTGGCCTATCGCGATATAAACTTCGACTTCCTGACTGCCGATCTCCTCGAATACCCCGTCCCCGTTATCGTCGCTCTGTACCAGCGCCCAGAACACCAGCGAGTTATAGATACTGAAATCCAAGCCCGACGGCCCCGCGAAGTTCATCGACGCGCCTACCCAGCTTCCCGACGAGAAATCATAATCGAAGATCAGCGAGCTTTGGAGAACCTTCGGGTAATCTACGGGATCGAGATGCCCGCCTAACGCGAGATACGGGCCGGGTTTGTCGGAGTAACTCTTCATTTTTTCGCTGTCCAGCGATGACGAGTAATTCAGCAGACTGAAACTCCCGTCGAGGTAATAGCTCCGGTAATCTTTATAGAGAAGGTTTCCCCTGCTATTATATGCGATACCCGGTAAATTCGTGCTCGGCGCGGCGAGAATCCACAATGTCTCGTTTTCCATCACCCGGAATGTCTCGCCGAGACTCTCGAAATCATCGATCAAGGCGTATCCGACTGTGTTAACATCCTT
>MIBD01000079.1:4915-5020 GCA_001829395.1 Spirochaetes bacterium GWF1_49_6
CGGCGATAACCGTTCCCGACGGCGCCCCGTAAACAGCCGGTGCGTTACCGGGAGTCCGCTGTCCTATGCCGTACACCACCGTACTGCCGAGATTTATGATTTTCG
>MIBD01000079.1:5038-5180 GCA_001829395.1 Spirochaetes bacterium GWF1_49_6
GCGCGGCGATGTCAAATTTTTGCGACCCGTAGAAAAACGGACGGTATTCGTAATACACTTCTATCGTATCGTTCTCATTGATCGACGAGGGATTATTGAAAACAAGCTCCCCCAGAATGTCGACTAAAATATAACTGCTCGG
>MIBD01000079.1:5239-7755 GCA_001829395.1 Spirochaetes bacterium GWF1_49_6
TATATACTTTCCCCGTATCATCCGGGAAGGGATGCGCATTGAAGAACTTGATCATTCCCGTTATGGTATTGACCTCGTAATCCGACGCGTCGAACTGTACATCCGCAAGTTTGGATTTATCGGCGGTGTAATAGACCTTCAGGGAAAAGCCGCGCGTAGGATCGAAGTTTTTTTGCCCGAGCGAATAATAACCGCAGTGCAGATAAGGGGAGAAGTTCCAGCTCGATCTCCAAAGATATAAAAACTTATCCCCGTTATTCGCGTCGGTGCCTATCTCGGTGTTGGTGTTTGTCGTGAAGAACAATCCGCCGTGGGTATATTTTATCACCAGATTATTATTACGATCCTGAGACCCCTTCAACTGAAACTCGCCGGTGCCGTAATTCATGTAAAAATCGCTGCCCTCGATCAAGCGGATATAATATAACCCGTCTATCTCACGGTCGGCAATATTCGTCTGGGCGGTCATCGTCAGCACTTCGACACTTCCCTGATCCAATCCCTGATCGGGCAGGATAAAGTACTGCCTCTTTCGATAGGAAAAGTCGATGATGTCCAATGTAGTCACGCTTTTATTCCCGACAAATTTCTTGTAGCCCTTACTGCTCTTCGTGAGACTGAGTATGGTTTGAAGAGTGAAGTCGCTTTTTTCCAATACGACCTTTACCCCGTAGCTGTCCTGGCTGGAACCGCTGTAGCTGATATAATGACTGCTTGCGGGGATTGTCAACGATATATTCCCCGCCTTGAGCTCGCGGAGAATACTTGTATCGGTTTTCAGCGCCTTATAGGAAATTTCATAGACATTATCGGGATTCATCGAATCCTGGCTGATATTGACCTCTATTCTCTCGCCGAACTTACCGATGACGTTCACGCGCATTGTTTGATTGATGGTAAATCCGGGAGATATTCCGGGAATGGGCAGCGAGAAATTCTCGTCTTTCGTCGTCCATCCATAACCCATTTTCAGTTGAATCCACCCTTGTATGAGTATCTTGGTATCCCATTGCTCGAAGCCGATGGCAAGGTGGCTGCTCTCCTCCTGGGTGAACTTTATCCCGCCAAATTTCTGCTTCGAGATATATCTATCGAAGGTCTCGTCGGAGAACCCGGTGAGTTCCGCATCGGAGATAAGCCCGTCCCCATTCTGCCACTCAGCTTTTTTCTTCCACTTTGGGACAGTATCCTCCTTCCATTCCCCTATGCTTACCCCCCACATGGATGCGGGCCATAGCAGCTCGACAAGGGAATTATTCATTTCCTCCCATGTCAGTTCCCTGAAAAAATTATACAGCGAGGGATAGGAATCTGCGAACGAATATTGCAGAAACACATTGGTAGCAATATAATTCGTGACAACATTCGTAACTGGTTTGTTAAACACATCTAAGGTGATTTCGTTACTGATGACGATGTTGGAAATGGCCACATAATTAGAAATCGGGGTATTGATAATACTTTGTACCGGTTTAATCGTATAATTCGTATAGATATATGAATTTGTCTGCATCTGCCCCTTTTCCGCGGCATTGGTATAATAATTCGTATATACCCTTATATTGGTAATCAGATAGGGCACGATTTCCGGTATCGCCGGGGAAATATTGGTGATTTCATTTGTCGATAGAGTATTTGTCGTAGGAAGAACAACAATATTAGTATCTTGTGGAAAAACCATAGATAAACCAATAAATAAAGACGCAGAAATTATATAAAAAGCGTGGATGACCTTGGTCAAGCTCAACTCCTTAGGCCTGAAAAAAGTACTTAGCAGAGTATATCACAGAATAAGAAATAAATAAAGCAGGGCGGTAGAAACCGCCCTGTTATTTTATACTTTTTTACTTTCTTCTTCCTCTTTCATTTCCGCCGCCTGTTTCTTTGCCTTTTCATATTCATATTCAGGCAGAAAATCGTAATGGGAGATTTCCATTTCAAAACGACCCCGGCCGCTGGTGATACTGTTCAGGATGGGGGAATAGACGAGCAATTCGCTGTACGGAGCCTCGACGCTGATAACAGTCGTATCTTCGGAGATTTTCTCCATCCCGTGAACCTTTCCCCTCCGCGTCCCGATATCGTTCATCACAGCCCCGATATCGTCCTCATTCACGAATACCTTCGCTCTCGCGATAGGTTCGAGAATAACGGGTTTCGCCGTCAGAAATGCTTCCTTCATAGCGTGAGACGCCGCGATCCTGAATGCCATATCAGACGAATCAACGTCATGATAGGACCCGTCGAATAATGTTACCTTTACATCGACTAAGGGATATCCCGCGATAGGCCCCGTCTCGCAGGCTTCCATCGCGCCCCTCTCTACAGCGGGGAAATAGTTTTTCGGGACAGCTCCGCCGAATACATCCTCGGTAAACTGGAAGCCCTCGTCGCGGGCAAGAGGTTCGACACGGAGATAAACCTCTCCGTATTGTCCGTGACCCCCGGACTGCTTCTTATGCTTATACTGGGCTTCGGTTTTCTGGCTGAGCGCTTCTTTATAGGCCACACGCGGC
>MIBD01000079.1:7793-13332 GCA_001829395.1 Spirochaetes bacterium GWF1_49_6
GGTATCGAATATGATTCTCGCCTGTGTCTCGCCGATGCACGATACGACCATTTCCTTAGTGATATCGTTAAACTCTTTCTTGAATGTTACATCTTCCTCGGAAACCGTGGCGAATACCTCGGACAGCTTATCCTCGGATTTACGGTCGCTTGAATGAATGGCGACAAAGTATGAAGATTTCGGGAGACGTACTTCTTCCAGGAGCAGCGTTTTATGTGGCTCGGAAACCGTATTCCCGGTATGCAGAGAATCGATTTTTGTAAATACAGCGATATCGCCCGCTTCCAGCTTCTCCGCTTCTTTGAACTGCTTCCCGTTAACCATAAATAGATGCGAGACCTTTTCTTTAGTGCGCGCATTCACATTGATTATTTCATCGCCGGGCTTGATCACACCCGAACGTATCCGGCAATAGGAAATCTTACCGGCAAACGGATCGATGCGGGTCTTGAAAATAAACCCGCAGAACGGTTCGTTCATATCGGGATGCCGTTTTATCTGCTCGCCGGGATGATCCGGCGATTCGCCGGTAATTTCACCTATATAGAGCGGCGACGGGAGGAACGATATTACCGTATCGAGAAGGGTCGGAATACCGAGGGTATTGATGGCCGACCCGCAGAGTATCGGGATAACCTTATTATTCATCGTGCAGCTTTTTAACCCGGTTTCCACTTCTTCGGGCGATAACTCCTCGCCGTTCAGGTATTTCTCGATCAGGGTGTCGTCGGTCTCGGCAACCGCGTCGAAAAGTATCTCTTTATACTGCGCAATTTTATCATTCATTTCAGCGGGTATCGGAGCTTCGGTGATTTTACTTCCTTCGAAATAAAAAGCCTTCATCTTAACCATGTCGACTATGCCCTTGAAGTCCTTTCCCGAACCGATCGGAAGCTGGATAGGTATGACCGGCTTGCGGAATTTTGCTTTCAATGAATCCGCTAAGGTGAAAAATTCCGCTCCCTCGGCATCCATTTTATTAATAAAGACGAGACGTGCGATTTTATAATCGTCCGCGAAATGCCAGTCTTTCTCGGTATCGATGGTGATTCCCTCGGTAGCGCTGACGACGAATACGATGCCTTCCGTAACACGAAACGCGCTGCGTACGTCGCTGACCAAATCGGGGATACCGGGGGTATCGAGAATATTTACTTTAATCCCCTTCCATTCGGTATATGCAAGAGATGTGCGGAGGGACATTTTCTTTGAAATTTCTTCCTCGTCAAAATCCATTACTGTGTTTCCTCGGTCGACGCTTCCCATTTCTTTTATAACACCGGATGAGAACAGCATCGATTCGGCGAGCGTGGTCTTACCCACATTCGGCGCCCCGGAGATAGAAATATTACGGATCATTTTGGGTTCATAAATTTTACCCATAATTAGCCTCCCTATTTCAAAGTGTTTTTATCATATCACTAATTTCTTTTTTTGTGAAGTAATATTTTATTTGTTATCCCGTTTTTTTGTCCGCATATTATATTACTATTTTGTATATGATAATATGCTGTTTTTTTTACAAATTTTTAAATTCACGATATACTCTTCATATTTCACGAGGTGCCTATGAAACCTGGGGTGGAAGAAACCATCAAGCGGATCGGGCGTTTCCTAAAATTTCGGCCCCGAACTGAAAAAGAGATCCGTTTCAAGCTGAAGGGACTGAAATTTTCCCAAAGCGATATTGACGAATCAATTAAATTTCTGAACTCCGAGGGTTATATTAACGATACCGCATTCGGGTATGAATGGGCTGAAAGCAGGATACGTTCCAGAAAAATCGGCAGAAACAAGCTAAAAAACGAGTTGAAGATGAAAGGGATTCCCGCCGAATTAATCGACGATATCCTCAATTCGGCTTATACCGAGAACGACGAGACCGATTTAGCCGTCGAGTTTATAGAACGGAAATTTCGAAGCGGATACAACAGGGACGATTTCACGCGGATGAAGGCGATGCTTTCCCGCAACGGGTACTCATTTACTATCATCGATCAGGTCATCGGACGATTAAAAACACGACTGGACGAGGGAGAACACTACGGAGAAGACAATGGAAGTTAGACTGGAGGGTCTATGGGCTCTCGCTCTCGATGAAAATAATTTGGGTGAAAAAGAGGAATGGTTTATCCCGGAACATTATCCCCAGGAGACTGTCGATTATCGCTCCCCGGCGTTCCTATTTGATGTGCCGTTTAAAGATAAAAAACGCGGCTGGTTAAAAAAGGAATTCGATTTCACGAAACACGTTAAAACCCTCGTCTACCTGATATTTTTCGGTGTAGACGAATGCAAGGTATGGCTGAACGGGGAATTTGCGGGACGGCTTTATAATACCGCGGGAAAGCAGGTACTGGAAGTCTCCAAACTGATCTCCGATAAAAATACCCTTATCCTGAAATTCGAACGTATCCAGCCTGAAACATTAGGTGTTTGGAAGTATGCCTACGTGATCGAAGATTCTCCTGTTCCCGCGCTATCGAAAAAAATGATTTCTCATACCCCGAAATGGCTGGATCAGGTTGTCCTATACAGCATCTTTATCAGGAACTTTTCTCCCGAGGGGACATTTAACGGGGTGACCGAGAAACTCCCGCAGCTCAAAGCGATGGGAGTGAATACAATATGGCTTCTCCCGATCCATCCGGTCGGACTCAAGGAGCGTAAGGGCACTCTGGGCTCCCCCTATGCGATCAAGGACTATTATGCGGTCAATCCCGAGTTCGGTACGAAGGAAGATTTCAAGCGTCTGGTCGATACGGCGCATTCGATGGATATCCGGGTTATCATCGATTTGGTAATCAATCATACCTCACCCGATTCGGTAATGAAGGATATCGACCCTAAGTTCTATAAGCATCATACCGAACAGCAGAATGCCGCGTGGGGATGGACCGACGTGCTGGAATTGGATTATAGCTACGCCCCGACGAGAAAATATATCACCGAGATGATGGAGTACTGGATCAGGGAATTTAATATCGACGGCTACCGCTGCGATGTGGCGTTTCTCGTGCCGCTCGATTTCTGGCAATCCGCGATCGCGCGCATCCGGGCGCTGAAAAAGAATATCTTCATGCTCGCGGAGGCCGATAATCCCGAACTTTACCCCGTGGGATTCGACCTCACCTATGACTGGAACCTGATGCTTACCCTGCGCCGGATCAATCGCGGTTTCTACCCGTTCTATGAAATCCTCGAGTATGTCCAGACCCAGTATCAATACTATCCCCAATACGCGCGAAGGATGATTTTTCTGGAAAACCACGATACCCCGCGCGCGGTTGAAACATTTACTCCGGATTTTCTGATACCCTTCAATGTACTGAAATTCATCCTGCCGGGTATCCCGCTGATTTATAACGGCGAGGAAGTAGGTATAAAAAATACTCCCAGTCTGTTCGACCGCGACCCGATCGACTGGTCGATAAAAAACTCCGCTTTACTGGAATTCTATAAGGAAATCATCAAGGTAAAAAAATCTTACCCCAGCCTAAACTACCATTTCGCGGACGGATTTGATTTTTCCTACGACCACTCCAGTGTAAAAATCCACCGTTTCGATTCTGAAAAGTTCCTTGAGATCGTATTTGAAAATCCCGCGCTGAATTCTTATTTCGTTTCGAACGGGAAGATACGGAAAACTTTCCAGAATGTTCTTTAAACGGAGCTCAGGCTAAAGTATCGGCATTTCCAGATAACTTTACTTTTAACAGTTTATTCATTATAATCTTAGCCTGAATTTTTAAAAACCGGAGCGACGGCAATGGATGAGCAAAAGCGGAAAGAGTTCGAAAAAGAACTGACCACCCTTCGCAGGGATATACTTCTCATGCTCTATGAGGCAAAAAGCGGCCATCCCGGCGGCTCTCTTTCCGCGATAGACGTCATCGCCTACTTGTTCCTGAACGTCATGAAGTACGATCCCGCGAATCCGATGTGGGAGGAACGTGACCGTTTCATCCTTTCAAAGGGTCATGCCGCGCCTGCGTTATATGTCATCCTCGCCCGCGTAGGCTATTTCTCCCCAAAGTTACTGAAAACCCTGCGTAAGCTCGGCAGTCCCCTGCAGGGGCATCCCGACAGCCGCAAGCTGCCCGGTGTGGAATCCTCCACCGGCTCGCTCGGTCAGGGTATCTCCATCGCGGGTGGTATCGCGCTCGCGGGGAAAACGGATAACAAGCCGTATAATGTATATACCATGCTCGGCGACGGGGAAATCCAGGAGGGGCAGGTCTGGGAAGCCATGATGGCCGCCGCCCAGTTCAAGCTCGATAATCTCTGTATTTTTATCGATAATAACGGTCTCCAGATAGACGGCCCGGTCTCGCTCGTGATGAACGTCGACCCTATCGCCGATAAGCTCCGCGCGTTCAATATCGCAACCATGGAAATCGACGGGCATAACCCCGATGAGATAGAAAAAGCGTTAGAATTCTTCAAATCCAATCAAGGGAAAGGCGCCCCTACCGGAATAGTTTCGCATACCATCAAGGGAAAGTGCGTCTCGTTCATGGAGAACAAGGCTTCATGGCACGGCGTCGCGCCCTCGCTGGAGGAAGTCGAAAAAGCGCTGGAAGAACTAGGGTGTATCGAATCATTGGAGGATTGGCTTTCGGAGGGAATCGCATGGGAAAGGTAGAAAAGAAACCGGAGATGCAGGCCACCCGTGATGCATACGGAAAAACATTAGTCGAACTGGGTACTGAAAATCATAATATAGTGGTCATGGATGCCGATCTTTCCGCATCGACCCGCACGGAGCTTTTCGCGAAAAAATTCCCGGAACGTTTTTTCAATATGGGTATCGCCGAAGCGAATATGATCGGATTTGCGGCGGGAATGGCGTTGAGCGGCAAAATCGTATTCGTGAGCACATTCGCTATCTTCGCGACACTTCGTCCCTTCGAGCAGATTCGTAACGCCGTCGCCGCGCAGAACCTGAACGTTAAAATAGCCGCTACCCACGCGGGTATCTCGGTCGGCGAGGACGGATTGTCCCATCAGGCTATCGAGGATGTGGCAATCCTCCGCGCGCTCCCGAATATGCATATTTTCGTTCCATCCGATGCAGTATCGGCGGTGAAGATTGTCAAGGAGGCCGCGCGTATCAACGGGCCTGTCTATATCCGCATGAGCCGCCCGAAAACTCCCATTATCTATGACGAGAGTTACGAGTTTAACGCCGGACAGGCGAATATCCTCATCGACGCGCCGGAAGCGAGGGTGGCGATGTTCGCTACCGGGAATATGGTGTACGAGGCGTTAGTGTGCGGAAAACAGCTCCAGAGCGAAGGGATACCGGTGATTGTCGTCGATGTATCATCCATCAAGCCTATCAATAAAGAACTGATTGTTTCCGTCGCGAAACGCGCCCGTCTCGTGGTCACCCTAGAGGAACATACTATCATCGGCGGTTTGGGGGGCGCAATCTGCGAAATCCTGAGCGAGGAATACCCGTCGAGAGTGATGCGTATCGGTATCAACGATGTTTTCGGCGAATCGGGCACACCGTCCGCGCTGTTCCAGCATTTCG
>MIBD01000079.1:13406-13627 GCA_001829395.1 Spirochaetes bacterium GWF1_49_6
GAGAGTTATCCCCTTTACTGATATACGCGTCGGCGAGCGCCAGATAGGCGTCGTATTTATACTTATCGATGGAAAGTGCTTTTTTAGCGGAAAGTATCGCGTTATCGGTCATATTTCGGGCGAGGAAGACTCTTGCGGAAACAGTGAGGAATAACGGGTTATCCGGCGACAGCGCGACAGCATTTGAAAGACCAGCCGACGCGGCGGGCAATTCTCCCCGG
>MIBD01000079.1:13690-15910 GCA_001829395.1 Spirochaetes bacterium GWF1_49_6
TTATCGAATAAGGCGAGAGCCGCGTCCCATTTCCCCGTTTCAAAGTACAGCGTTCCCTTACTGATAATAGCTATCGCGTAATTCGATTTAATGCCGAGCGCGGTCTCATAATCCGTCAGCGCGAGCGCATATTTCCCGAGGGTCTGGTAGATATTTCCCCTATTGTTCCACGCGACCTCGCTCTTCGGATCGCATTTCACCGCCTGTTCGTAGGCCGCGAGCGCCTCGTCGAAATACCCGTTATCGGAGTAGATTGTGCCGATGCCGCTGAATGCGGAACTGTTCTTCGGGTCGAAGTAAAGCGCGGCGTTGAAGTTGGACATCGCCTGATCCGGTTCGGACTTCTTATAATACACCATCCCTAGAGTCACATACGCCGAGGCCTTCTTGGGATTGATCTGCAGCGCCTTCGTCAGGTCTTTCTGCGCCAGATCGAGCTGGCCGGTTTTCATATATAGGTAGCCCCGGTTATAATAGGCGCTCTCGTACATGGGATAAAGCTCTATCGCCTTATTGTAATACGGTAAAGCCTTGTCGTACTGGTCTTTCTCGAGGTAAATCACCCCGAGGTTATAGTAGGCCTCATGGAGGGACGGGTTGATGGAAATCGCATGCTCGAAGTCGGCGACCGCCTTCGGGAAATCTTTGTATGTATTGGCGTAGATCGCGCCCCTGTTGATATATGCCTTCGCGTAAGAGGGGTCTATCTTCAGTACGGTCTCGTAGTAGGTAAAAGCCTGCGCCTTATCGCCCTTTTTATCATACGCCCACGCCAGATAGAAATGAGCGTCGGTATAGACCGGATAGACCGTGATCGCGTTACGGAACTCGCGGATCGCGCCCTCGTAGTCCCAAACGTCCATATACTTAACGCCCTGCTGGAAATACTTGATAGCCTGCCCGGGCACGGAAGGGTCCTGGGAACTGAGGATGGATGGGGTAATTAAAAACGTCAGAAGGATGGAAAGGATATAACGAGCCATAATCACTCTCTTATGGACGTGTTATAAATTTTATCTCAGTTTTTGGTACCGGGTGTATTAGTAACTGTTTTCAGGTATTCCACATACTTTTTGATTTCCATGCTCTTCTTATCTGCGCCGGGTATGCCCAACTCGAAGGCCTTCTGGAAATCCGAGCCGGCTTTCTCATAATCGCCGGTATCGATATAGATATTGCCTCTCGTGTAGTACAGAAGCCCCGAACCGAGGTTCGCGTTCAGCCCGAGCGATAACTTCCCGATAGCGGCGTTCGCGGAACCCTGTAGATTATATGCATCGCTTAATCCGATATACCCCGCGATATGCTTCGGGTTCAGGTCGACCACTTTCCCGAAATCGCTGATCGCGTTCTGACTGTTCATACTTTTAAGATAACACAATCCCCGCAAATATAAAGCGTTTATCGCGGATTTTTCATCTTTTATCTGTTCGATATACTTCGTGAAGAAACCCGCCGCCGCCGGATAATCGTTCCTGAAATATGCGGAGAGTCCCTGTATATAGTTCGGTATTGTCAGGGTTCCGTCGATCTCCAACGCTTTCTTCGCGTCATCGGCGGCTTTCCCGTAATCGGACTTTTCGAAATAGATACGGCTCTGGAGCTGGTAATAGATGGCGGACTGCTTCATTACCGGGGAAAGACGGTCCATATCGGATAACGCGTCGTTGTACTTCCCGGTATGGAAATAGACCAGCGCGCGGTTGAACAGGGCATCGTCGAAATTCGGGTCCTGACTGAGCACGGAATTAAAGTATCCCAGCGCGGTATCGAAACTATCCGACTCGAGGTAGATCGCGCCCATGCAGTTGAGGGCGTAACGGTTCCCCGGGTCTAGGGAAAGCGCCTGCTCGACGTCCTTTTTCGCGTCCGTGAATTGATTGACCGATACCCATGATATGGCGCGCCCCACTAAGGCCGCCGGATTATTGGGTTCGGATACCAGCACCGCGGAAAAATCCATGATCGCCTTGGTATAGTCCTTCTGCCAGAAATAGCAGAGACCGCGCGTATTGAGCGCCTCGACATAAGCCGGACGAAGTTTGATTGCCTCGTTAAAGAAACGTATAGCCTCGTCATACCGCTTTTGGTTATAATAGATGGATCCGAGATTGTAATAGACCAGCGAGTTGGTCTTGGACAGCTCCATCGACTTCTTGAAGTTCTTCTCGGCGTTCTCGTTATCGTTGTAGAGCTTGAAGTAGACAACCCCGAGATTAT
>MIBD01000079.1:15951-20099 GCA_001829395.1 Spirochaetes bacterium GWF1_49_6
TTGTAGTCTTTCATTGCGTCGGCAAATTTTCCCATCTGCTCATAACAGAACCCGCGCCCGTAGTACGCGTCGGTAAACTCCGGCTTCTGGGAAATAGCCTGCGTGAATAAATCGGCGGCTTCGGGGTATTTCCCGGCGTCCATCGCAATATACGCCTGATAATAGGCGTCCGAAGCCTTACTTCCTGAAAATAGCGCTGCGGGTACAAGCGAGAGACCAAGTATGAAAATTAAATAGGCCGGAAATCTCTTCATTTAACCATCCGGTTATTTTTTCAGATACACCGCCCCCAAGTTCGCGGAACTGACCATATCAGCGTAACGGGCGACATATCCGGTTTTTATCTTAGGTTCGAGGGGCTTCCACTTTTTGCGCCGCTCTTCGATAATATTATCGGCAACTTTCAGGTTAAGCTTTTTATTATCGATATCAATCTCGATCGTATCCCCCTCTTCGACCAGCCCGATCAGGCCGCCGGACGCCGCCTCGGGAGAAATATGCCCGATAGACGCGCCGCGTGTCGCGCCGGAGAAACGCCCGTCGGTAATCAGCGCTACGTCCTTATCGAGACCCATACCCGCGATCGCGGAGGTAGGACTGAGCATCTCGCGCATACCCGGCCCGCCCTTGGGGCCTTCGTAACGGATGACGATCACATCGCCTTTATTAATCTTTTTCCCCATAATCGCCTCATTTGCCTCTTCTTCGCTGTTAAACACGCGCGCGGGACCGCTATGTTTCATCATCGACGGGTCGACCGCCGCCTGTTTGACAACAGCGCCGTCGGGACAAAGATTACCGGTGAGCACCGCTAGGCCGCCGGACGCATGCACAGGAGACTCGATCGGGCGGATGACTTCGGGGTTTTTATTGAATGCGGCAAAATCTTTGAGCGTCTGCTCCATCGAGTTGCCGTTGACGGTAATGGTATCCAGATGGACGAGTTTCTTTTTCGATAATTCCTTCAGCACCGCCGGAACTCCTCCCGCGTAGTACAGGTCGATGATATGATGAGGGCCTGCCGGAGCGAGCGTCGTCAGATGCGGCGTAGTTTCGGTAAACGGCGCGAAGTCCTTTAACTGGAGGTCGATATCGCCGTAGTACGCGATTGCGGGGAGGTGGAGCGTCGTATTGGTCGAACCCCCGAGCGCCATATCGAGCGCGATAGCGTTCTCGAACGCCTTCTTGGTCATTATGTCGCGTGCCTTAATATCTTTTTCAACCAGTTCGAGTATCTTTAATCCTGTTTTCTTGGCAAGCATGATGCGTTCGGCATAAACAGCGGGTATGGAACCGTTCATCGGGAGCGCAATGCCCAGCCCTTCGGCGAGATTGCTCATCGTGTTCGCGGTGTACATACCCGAACAGGAACCCGCGCCGGGACACGCAGAGCATTCAATACCTTCCAGTTCCTTTTCAGTGATTTTCCCGCTATTGAATTCCCCGACCCCTTCGAATACTTTATCCAGTCCGACGGGTTTCTTATTGACATACCCGGGCAGCATCGGCCCGCCGCTGACGAAAATAGTCGGGATATTCATGCGCATCGCGGCGATCAGCATACCGGGAATAATCTTATCGCACGAGGCGATCAGTACCAGACCGTCGAACTGGTACGCCTGTATCATCGTCTCCACCGAATCGGCGATCAGTTCGCGGGAAGGGAGGGAGTATTTCATACCCTGATGCCCCATCGCGATACCGTCGCATACCCCGATCGTGTTGAATTCGACGGGCATACCGCCCGCCGCGTAGACGCCTTTCTTGACGGCGTCGGCAATCTGATTGAGATGTATATGTCCGGGAATCACTTCGTTAAACGAGTTAGCAATACCGATGAGAGGACGTTTCAATTCCCAGTTATCGAAGCCCATCGCCTTAAAAAGCGATCTGTGAGGGGCGCGCTGAGCGCCTTTTTTTACCATGTCACTACGCATTTTCCACTCCTGAATGATATTCGAAACTATTATATACGAAAATTGAAATTATTGAAACATTTCTCAGTCTCTTTTTATTTGATTTATTCTGATTTCGTGCTATACTAATTTACGATAACCTATAGGGGTTGCGGATTATGAAAAAATGGGCGGGCTGTCTCGTCTTAATCTTTGCGCTTGCCGGCAATTCTCTTTTTGCCGATACTGTAAAATTTACCGGTTTTGAATTTGCCTATGGGCCCTATGACATCATGGGCGCTCCTTCGTTCGAATTATTCGATATCGACGGTTTAGTCGTCAAACCCTACTTACGTTTCGACCCCTTTGTTACCGCCCTGCAATGGGGCATTCACGGAGAGTTCTTTCCCGGACAGTTCTTTCATTTCGACGTACCCCTTATCGGGGACTTCGGCCTGAACGATTTCTATGCATTCACGGGCTTCCGTTTCCCGATAGATTTTTCGTCTATGGCGTTTCCGGCGGGTATCGGGTTACAAATCCCTCTTGCGCAGGAGTTTTTTATCGGGTTCCGTGTCTACGCTAATATGGTCGTAGCGCCTGTGGGAAGCGCGTCGATCAGTTGGGATTTTTCATTCGAGTATAAAACGTTTTAAAAATAGCGGTGGAGGATAAAATGAAAAGATTAGGGATACTTTTAGGTATCGTATTATTACCCGTTACTTTTTTTGCTTTCAACCTGAAGCAGTACGATTTTAATTCCGACATGAAACCGTCGGCAAGCCCCGTATACCGTTACGGCCAGCAGTTTTCTGCGCTGTTATTCGATAATTTCAGCGCGGCTATGGCTATCCTGAACGGCGCCCCCCAGGAACAGGTAGAAATCCTGTTCAATAACGGGCTCAAGAAGCACCTGACCCGTTATAACGTCACTATTTATGAATTTTCGCTCCCGAACAGTATAAAAATCGCGAAGGATATCAAGAACCAGACCGGTACGCTGAATGTCGAAGGCGTCAACCAGAGTGTTGTCACCGCATACGATATCAACAAGACGCAGGCCGCGAACGCGGTTCTCACCGGGGATATCGAGTACTTCCGTTTCAACGAGAATTTCGGGAAGAGTTATATAGTCATCAATCTCAAGCTCTATAACCGCGATAACGGTCAGGTTTACTGGCTGTCGTCGGTGCAGGGAAAGGTATCCCATGTCATCGATTATATCGCGTTAGTTCTCACTCATCCGCCCGTCAACCAGGGCGACGATGTCAAGAAGGAAGTGGAGAATGAGATCGCAAGCCAGCTTCCGATAGTTACCTTCAAGGTCAATCCCGCAACTATCGCGGTAAAAGACGAAACCAAGATGCCTCAGGTAATGTTACAGGTAGACGTCGAAAGCCGCTATGAGATTATCAGCTGGACTATGAATGTCATGAATGCCGCCGGAACGCAGGTCAAGAAGTTCGACGGAACCGGGATGCCCCCCAAGAACGTAAAATGGGATATGCTGGATGACAGCGGGAAACCGGTCGCGCTCGATACTACCTATAAAGTGGTTGTTTCAGTGACCGACGAACTGGGTAACAAAATATCCCAACCGGCCGAATTGACTGTTACTAAATCGGTCGAGGGAAACTAATCCCTGATAAGGAACGATTATGAATAACGGTAAGGGAATTTCATTTAAGCCGCGCGTATTGGCTTTTTATCTGATAGCGTTGTCGATGATTACTCTGGTATTGGGAGGATGTAACTTCTTCGAATGGGCTAACCCTTCCTTTACGGGGTTCAACACACAGTCGTTCACCGAGAAGGGACAACAGCTCTATAACGACGGGGATTATGACGGCTCTATGTCGGCCTACTCCAATGCGTTGGTGCTCGACCCCGGCAACTCGAAAGCGAGAGTCGGATTCGCCCGCGCCGCGTTCTGGCATTTCCTTCCCGATTTTATGATGGCCCTCTCCGCGGAAATGCTGAATAACACTAACTTCCAAGCGGAAGACCTTTTCACCGTTATCGCGTCTCCCGCCGGGCAGAAGGCGATTCTACTCAATCCGAACCAGAAATTTTATCAATCCATTATAGGGATACTCAATAGTCCCTACGGCATCGTTAACGGACTGGGCGACGGGGTTATCACCGGGGACAGTCTCGAGGCGAACCTGATGCTGCTGATCTCCTATATGTTCGATCTCACATTCTCGATGCTGGATTATAATAACGACGGGGTTTTCGGCGGGCAGGGAGACA
>MIBD01000080.1:0-311 GCA_001829395.1 Spirochaetes bacterium GWF1_49_6
GTTCCGGGACGCGCTCGTGCACGCGAATTTCAACCTTCGCCCGGACGTACTTGCGTACTTCAAGCGTCTCCGCGACGATGCGGTTCAGGATACCCATAAGGAAACGATCAATATTTTTATCGATAACAGTATCGCGGCGTGCGCGGAAAGACGCGGCGTATGTCAGGATACCGGGTATGTCCAGCTTTACCTGCGTATCGGCGTGGATACGCTGATCGACTGTGATATTCAGGAATCCGCCGACAGAATGACCGCCGAGGGGTATTCGTCGATGTTTCTCCGCGCGTCGATAGCCGACCCGCTCACACGAC
>MIBD01000080.1:383-2795 GCA_001829395.1 Spirochaetes bacterium GWF1_49_6
TTATGATCAAGGGCGGCGGTTCGGAAAACCTGACCCGCATGGCGGCGCTTCTCCCCACGATGGGAAAGGACGATATCGCGGGATGGGTGATCGAGCAGGTGCTGGCCGCGGGGTCGAAGGGATGCCCGCCGTATCTGGTCGGTGTCGGTATCGGAGGGACGTTCGAGAAAGCGGTGCATTGGTCGAAACGGGTGCTCCTGCGGACGATCGGCGAGGAAGGGATGACGCCCGAAGAACGGGAGATCGCGGGGATGATTAAGACGGCGGTCAACCGGAAGGGGAAAGGGTTTCAGGGATTAAGGTTCGCTGATACGGTGATGGACGTGCAGGTCAGGACGAATCCGTGCCATATAGCGACATTACCTGTCGCGGTGTCTATCGGGTGCAACGCGGTACGTCAGGCGAGATTTATTTTATAGAAATAGTTTTATTGACATTGATTAGGATGATTAGATATAATTTATTCGGTGAAATGAATGTATTTTTATCAAGATGCAATATAGGATACTAAGAGGAAATTATATATGATAGTCGAAAAGTATATAGAAAATGTAGCGATTAGACCCCTACTAATCTGCGGAGATTCGTTAGAAGTATTAAAACTGTTTCCTCCAAACTGCATAGACATGGCTATTACTAGTCCTCCGTATTGGGGAAAACGTGAATATAACTCTGGTGGAATTGGACTTGAGAACGACCATAATCTATTTATTTCTTCTTTACTTTTAATATTCTATGAGATAAAAAGAGTATTAAAACCTTCCGGGTCATTTTGGTTGAATATAGGCGATACATATAGGAATAAAACTCTACTTGGGATACCTTGGCGATTAGCAATAAGAATGATAGATGAGCAAGGATGGATGTTGCGAAATGAAGTAATTTGGAACAAAGTAAAAGGTGGAATGGACAATTCAATAGATAAACTGGGGAATGTTCATGAGGTTTTATTTCATTTTGTCCAACAACCGAAATATTATTATAATGCGGATTCAATTCGATCTACACCTAAAAAAGCTATAATAAAAAATGGTACTGTGATATCCGCAACAGGTGTTAGCGGGATACGATATAAGCGTCAGATTGAGTTGTCAACATCTTTAACTTTAGAAGAAAAGACAAATGCTTCTATCGAACTTGAAAAAGTTTTAAAAGATGTACATGATGGAATCATTTCCGATTTTAGAATGATAATCAGAGGACAACAAAGAGCAACCCATTCAGATCGTGAAAAAGTCTCCGGCCGAGCTAAGGAGTTAAAGATAAAAGGTTTCTATTTCTTAAAATACCATCCCAATGGAAGCATACCAAAAGATGTATGGAATATTATTCCTGAGGATACTCAGAATAGAAACACACATTTTGCACCATATCCCGAAGATTTATGTAAAATCCCTATTCTTGCCACATGTCCACAAAACGGAATTGTTTTAGATCCTTTTATGGGAACAGGCACAAGTATGAATGTAGCGTATTGTTTAGGTAGGAAATCTATCGGGGTAGATATTTCCTCAGAATACATAAAAATTGCAGAAGAACGTATAGGTGAACCTTCTTTGTTCGAGGCAGTAAATGCATAAAATTGTAGAACTTTTTGGTGTGAATACTTCACTAAAAGATATCGATTGGGAAAAAATATTTCGTGAGCAGATTTGTCCCTATTCAAATAAGCGTTGTTATAAAATTAGAAAAAGCCAACCTAATGTTTCAATTGGAACTTGTACAGTCTTATATGGCGTAGAAAACTTACCGATTATTATTTGCCCGAATAGGTTGTTACAAAATAGAAAAGTATTCATGGATTGTATCCATTTACTTCAATTACATCAACCGGGTAATGATATTCATATTGTTTCTGAAATTTCCGTTCCCGGAGGTAGCGTCGATTATGTTATTGCGTCGATCAGGAATGGAAAAGTATCTGATTTTGTAGGAATTGAATTTCAGACTTTAGATATTACCGGGACGGTTTGGACAGAAAGGCAAAAATTCTTAAAAGAATGCGGAATTAATATTGCGGAACTCATAGAGGAAAAAAGTTATGGAATGAACTGGAAAATGACTGCAAAAACAATTCTTATGCAATTACTTCATAAAGTAGAGACATTCGAGCATTTAGGAAAGCATTTAGTTCTTATTGTACAAGATATATTTTTTAACTATATGATGAAAGAATTCACTTTTCAAGGTATTAATAATCCTGCATTGATAGGGGACAGTTTACAGTTTCATTCATATTCCATAGTTCAAAGAGACGGTCAAAATATTAATCTGAAAGATAGATTTAGTACCGATACAAAAGGATTGGCAAAATGTCTCGGATTAAATGCAGAAATTAAAGTTGAACTCATGGAAATAATAAATAGAATTGAAATGAAAATTACAAATGATACTTTATTAAAAATCTAAAAT
>MIBD01000080.1:2802-3018 GCA_001829395.1 Spirochaetes bacterium GWF1_49_6
TTATAGTTTTTATAAACTGCGATACCCGTGCCATATAGCGACATTACCTGAACACGGGCTGACGGATGAAAGAAGCTATGGGTGGATATCGGGATAGAACACGCTCAGCGTGAGGAGTTTGTATGAAAAAGATGATGCTGATACCGTTCATATTGTTTTTATTCTATGGTGTTTCTCCCGCGAAGGGCAAGAAGGAAGTTGTACCCATAGCAATGG
>MIBD01000080.1:3043-5303 GCA_001829395.1 Spirochaetes bacterium GWF1_49_6
GTTCGAGCAGTTCGATCAGGTTGTCCCGGTGAAGAACCATATCGTCAAACTGCAAAAGAAACCGTTCAAAATCTGCTTCGCCTTTAAAGGGACTAAAGCAGTGCTCGCGAACTTCAATCTCGATCCGTTTCTCTATAACGGTTTTTCCAAGCAGAAGCCCATCTGGACGATCATCAAGCCCATCGCGCAGTTTATGGGAGTCGCGGAATATGATAAAAATCCGAACTTCGATATTATGATGACCGGGAAAAACGCGCAGTACCTCTACTACGAAACCGCCGAGGATAACCGTTTTAACGAGACGGGGGAGACCGATGATAAGATACTCTGCAAGCGATGGGTGGAAAACATATTCGACTCCGACAGTACGCCTACACCGATAGGGGAGTATGAGAGCGATGTGATCTACGCGATATTCCTCTATGCCAGCCCGCTCTATGAAGACAATCCTATCGAGTACCAGAAGGAATATTTCAAGATACAGTTTGTAAAGTAGGAGACGACGATGCAGAACGAGATCGATAAAGCCCGCGTCCTGACCGAGGCCATGCCGTATATCCGCCAGTTCTACGGCAGTACGATAGTGGTCAAGTACGGCGGGAGCGCGATGGACGACGAGACGCTGAAGGAAAAGGTCATCCTCGATTTTATACTGATGAAATTAGTAGGAATAAATCTCGTGGTCGTACACGGCGGCGGGCCGCATATCACCGATATGATGAAGAAACTCGGCAAGGAAGCGGTATTTATCGACGGGCACCGGGTGACCGACGACGAGACGATGGAGATCACCGAGATGGTGCTGAGCGGCCTTATTAATAAAAAGATCGTATCGCTGATCAATAAGAACGGCGGGAAGGCGGTGGGCATCTCCGGGAAGGACGCGATGCTGATCGAAGCGGTCAAGAAGGCGGGCGAACAACCGTCGGTCGACCTCGGACAGGTCGGCGAAATATCCAAGGTCAATCCCGAACTCCTGCTCTCGCTCACACGCGACGGGTTTATCCCGGTCATCTCGCCGGTGGGTTTCGGAGTATCGGACGGGAAAACGTATAATGTGAACGCCGATACTGCGGCGGCGCATATCGCGGCGGCTATGAAGGCGCGGCGGGTCATCTATATGACCGACGTGAAGGGATTATATGCCGAGTACGGCGACGAGAAGAGCTTCCTCGAAAGCGTGGACGAGGCTCAGATCAAGGAGCTCAAGAAAGCCGGAAAGATCGGCAAGGGAATGATTCCGAAGATCGACGCCGCGCTCTATTGCCTGAAGAACGGCGCGGAGAAGGTTCATTATATCGACGGGCGGGTCGAGCACGCGTTGCTGCTCGAATTATTTACCGAGGCCGGTATCGGGACGGAGATCAAGCTCTAGGGATTGTCAGTTAATATGCAATGTAAAAAATAATCTGTCATTGCGATGCCGCGCTGCAAAGATTTTTTGAAGCGCGGTAGAAGCAATCAATCTAAATTCATATTATTGGCCTATGCTGTACCCCGCGCCGTTATATACGGTCGACGGGCGGGCGTAGGCTTCCTTGGAGAATACGCTGCGGTTCCCGTTGGCGTCCACCGCCTTGATCGCGATAAAGTACGGCACTTCGTTACGCATCCCCTGCAGGATATATTCGATAGTCTTGAGCTTTCCGCTCTGTTTGAACGGTATAAATATCGGCGATTTGCCCGATTGGGAATCGCCGCAGAGATAATTCCCTTCATGCGTCCCATAGTAAATCTCATACCCGATAACATCGTCCTCGGTGGTAGGCATCCATGTCAGCTTAATCGTACCGCTCCCGGGAACGACGGACATGAGCATGGGCGGCTGGGGCGACGCGTCCATCGAGTAACTCAGCTTGATGGAATCGAGCGATATCGGGCTTTGGTTGTCCTCGTAAGGGTAGACCAATATCTTGAACTGGATGTACTTTCCGCGCGCATATTCGGTCGGGAATGATGCTATATTATTCTGTACATATACCCACTCCAACACCGGATCGCCCGGGAGGAAATAGCTCGATGAGACACGGTATGCGAACTTGAGGTGCGACAAGCCGGGTACTCCCGCCTGAAACGCCAGCTTCTTGAGGGTGGCCATATTATCGGATATTTTATAGACGTCGGTAATCAGGATACCGGGGTCGTTCTCGAAACGGTTCAGGCTATAGTTATCGAGCGCGATAGAACTGATTTTCAGGTCGTCGAGCGAAAAGAACGCGTTCTTACCGATCACGAGCGGGGTGGAGAGCTCGTCCTTGAC
>MIBD01000080.1:5371-7165 GCA_001829395.1 Spirochaetes bacterium GWF1_49_6
CGTTCTTGTAGGTGGATATCTGCCCGTTCATAATATTATAGGAGATCGCGTGATGCTCCCATTTATGCAGGATGACCGGGTCCTCTTCCTGGATGAGGAGCGAGTGGGGCTCGTTATCGATCGACCAGAAGAAGTTCTGGAAATCGTAGATCACCTTTTTATTACGGACATAGATGGAGAACCCGTAGGTATTCTTATCCCATTCGTCCGACGGGTTATACCCGAGGTATTTCATCACATACTGGTTATCGTATCCTTTATAAAGGTAGAGCCAGAATTCGATGGTAAAACTCCCGGGGATTTTACCGGGGGAGAACATGGACGTATTATACGGCAGAAGGGAAATATGATGCCCGGAGAAGTAGAACTTCCCGGAATGTTTTCCGCTGCTGTTCTCGTAGGGGTTGGTCTCGTACTCGGACGCGATCACCTTATAGTTCGGCAGGGACTGGAGGGGTTTCTCGAAATCGAGGTAGAGGTCGAGGAACTCGCTGTTTGTGACCTGGTTCTCCTTGAGGATATAGACCTTTTTCCCGCCCTTGATACTGGGCACGAGATTATCGAGACGATAGATTTTCCACCCGTTATCGGAGATGGTCATCTGGTTAATGAACTCGAATTCGTCGGACGCGGAAAGGAATCCGAATGATAACATGAGGATAAAGACGGATAAAATCGCCGGTTTCTTTTTCATACGAGGCATGTCTCCTTCAATAAGCGCTTATCTTATTTTCGGAATTTTTTTACGAATGTTGAATCGAAAATAGCGGGAAGTTGGTATATGGATGACGGGGTTGAGTAACTTTTATCGGGATGAGAAAATCTATTGCAAAGCCATGAAAATGAGGATATAATACAAATAGGGCGGTTCTAAAAACGATTTACATTTATCACAATAGTATTCAATATTCTTTATTATACGCCCAATAGTCACTTCCTTGCCGCCTTGAAAAGACGGTTATTAAAAGTGACCTATAGAGCGAATGATAAGGGGGAAGTATGAAGTTACGTTTTCGGCGATGGTTCAGTTCGATACTCAGTATCTTTTTCGGGTCGGCTATCGTTTTATCCTGCGCACCTGCGCCTGCTTATGCCGCGGCGTATATGGGGCCGCCCGAGGTCTATATCAACGGCAAAGTAAAAAACCGGGATACCATGCAGGCTATCGCGGATATCCGGCTATCCCTGATCGTAAACAGCGTCACGAATTCGTTATCCTCGGAGGCCGACGGCGCGTATGCGTTCTATTCGTCGGAACGGACTTTTACTATTCTGGCCTACGATAACGACGGGACGAATAACGGGGCTTACCTGCCCACGAATTTCAGTATGACTGTGCCGTCATTACCTTATTACTACAACACTAATATCGATATTCTGATGACGACGAACACGAACGGATAGTTCGAACGGGATTACCCTCAGGGGGATGTATGAGAATGCGGATACGTTACTGGTTTACCGCGCTCATCGGGCTGATTCTCGGCGGATGCCAATGGTTTGTTATCCCTGCTGCGGCGTATATGGGGCCGGTGTGGTTCAAGGTGAAGGGCAAGGTAAAAAGTAAATTGTCAGGCATCGAGATCGACGGGATTCGGATATCGCTCATCGAAAAAAGTATGACAAATGTTACCTGCACCACGAATCACGGCGCGTTCGAAGTGAATTCCTATTTCCGGGACTTTACGGTATTCGCCGGGGATGTCGACGGGAAGGCGAACTTTTCCTATATTTCCACGAATTTCCCTGTTTCGCTGAACGGCCCCGTAAACGGGTCTTATACTTTAGAAATAC
>MIBD01000080.1:7218-7986 GCA_001829395.1 Spirochaetes bacterium GWF1_49_6
TTAAATAAACAAGGGGTGCTGATGAAGTCTACGCATAGGCTTATTGTAGTTTTTACAATTCTCATGGCGGTAATCGCCGCCGGGTGCATCCCGCGCGCCACAATGGAGTTTACCGGGAAGGTAAAGGATATGTCGACCGGGCGTGGGGTTTCACTGATTCAAATATCGATGATTATTACCAACTCGACAAATACGGTTATGACCGGGCTGGACGGCGGGTTCGCCTTCAAGGACTATTATTTTTCTAACGTCACCTTTTTAATCAAAGGCGGAGGGCGTTACCTGTCCACCAATTTTCTGATGGATGTGGAATATGTCCGTTTTCATGCCACGGTCGATTTCGATATCGATTTGAATCTGAAAGAACAATAACAAATACGGGAAAAGTATGCTGAAATGGGTAAAAAAACGGCTTCACGACGCCTTCCTCGATAACTGGAAAAAGAACGAGCAAGATCACCCCATGTACTGGCTGGAGGTTGAAGTCACCCGCCGCTGCCAGCTCTCCTGCCTCCATTGCGGGAGTTCCTGCGGCGCGGATAAGGTTCCCCCCGGCGAGCTGACGTTCGACGAATGGATGTCGGTATTCCGGCGTGTCGCGGAAACCTACGACCCCAAGGGAATCAAGGTCGCTGTCACCGGCGGAGAACCGTTAGTCCGGCAGGACCTCTACCGCCTGATGGCGAATATCACCGAGATGGGGTTTCAGGTCACGATGATGACGAACGGGATGACGATGGACGACACGGTGTTGAAGTACCTCGCGGC
>MIBD01000080.1:8018-8139 GCA_001829395.1 Spirochaetes bacterium GWF1_49_6
ATGTCGAGCCGATCACCACGGTCAATAAAAGGAACCTCGGCGAGCTCGCGCAGATGGAGGAGTTGTTCCGATCGATCGGCGTGCCTTCATGGCGGATGTTCAAGACATTCCCTATCGGGCG
>MIBD01000080.1:8147-13239 GCA_001829395.1 Spirochaetes bacterium GWF1_49_6
ACTACCCTGAGCTTTTCCTCAACGGCGGCGAGTTCCGCAGCCTCATGGATTTTATCAGGAAACGTTATACCGATAAGAAGCAAAGCCCGAAAGTATCGTTCTGCGAGATAGGATACCTCGGCGATTACGAGCTCGAGGTGCGGAGCTTTTTCGCGCAGTGTTTCGCGGGTATTAATACCCTCACCGTGCTCGCCGACGGGAGTATCACCGGATGCGCGGCGGTATCCTCCGACTTTACGCAAGGCAATATCCGTACGGACGATGTAATCGACGTGTGGGAGAACCGTTTTAAGGTGTTCCGCGACCGGAGCTGGATGAAGCGGGGCGAGTGCGGCGAATGCGGGGTGTATCCCTACTGCCGCGGGGACGGTTTCCACTTATGGGAGAAAGGCGGCTTGAACCCCGCCGAGTGCAATTTCAAGCTGTTAAGCGGGGATTAGAATCCCGACGTCCCCCAAAGAACCACGCGGCATTCACCGAAGCGGTTCCACCCGAAACAAAACGTACCGTTCACCGCGAACGGGTCGTCGAGCGATACCCGCAGTCCGAATCCGTAGGCGTCCATCAGGGTGTTGTTTTCGAATAATGCATGGCCGTATGGGGAGGATATCCCAATGTCGGTGAAGACGAACGCGTCAAGCTGGGTAGCGAACACGGGCGGCAGGAAGAATTCCACGATACGAATGCGGTACTCGAAGTTAAAAAGGGCGTAGTTTTCCGCGAAGTACCGGTAGTACTCCTGCGGGGAACGTACCGACAGATCGAGAGTTCCCTTGAGGTCGAATTTTTCCTTATACGGCAAAAGCCCTGTCGCGCCGCCGCCGGATATCTGGAAATTCACTGAGTGCTTCCATCCCGTCAATATCCGCTTAATCGCCAAAACCCCCTGAAAGCTGAATAGCGTTTCATCGCGCTCTATCGGCAGAAACGCCTTCATCCGCAGGAGAAGGTATCCTCCCGAACGTATCGGGTCTTTTCCGTCACTGAAAGAATACTGGATATAGGGAGAAAGTACCATTTCGGTACGCTCCATCGCGCCGATAAACCCCGCCGGTATCGCATGATTAACCGATGGATGAATGATATGATGCAGGTTGATATCGAACCCGGCGATCCAGTCGATAGGGAATTCCAGCCCGAACCTGGCGTTCAGATCGTATAGATGATAATTAGCGACCGGGGAAGGGGTAATCCCGTTATTCTTATAGTATGCGGAAAGGGTGATATGGAACGGCGCGAACGCGAGGTATTTCATCTTGAATTCCGCCCCGATACGGTTATACCCCAGGTCGATGCGCAGATCGAAAGGTTTCCCCGCGAGGTTATTCAGGATCAGCGAACCGTAGGCGAGGCCTCCCCCGATACGCACCTGTTTGGCTTCGGTGAGATAGATCAGAATATGGCTGGTTTCCGGGTCGGTCTCGTCGGGAAGGATATTCGCTTCGACGGACGAGTAATACTTTGATGCGGTCAGGCGGGAAACCGTGCGTAATATCTGCCACTTTAAAATATGGTCGTTATAGAACTTTCCGGGGGAAAACGAGATGAGGGTGATGACCGTGTAGGGATCGGTCAGGCATCCGGGGATTTTTTCTGGCAGGGTGTTTTTATTTGTCCAGACATACTCGAATTCGTTATTGATGACGATATGTACCGACCCCACATTGACCTTCGCGAATAACGGCGAGAACCCGATGAGGAAAAATATGATACTGTAATACACCGCGGTTCCCGTACGAGTCATCCGGCATCACCCCGTCAGATATTTTTAACATTATCGATTTGGAAATCCGTAGAATTGATTTTATTTGCAGGGTATTATATAATACTTCTTTAAAAACCTCAATGAGGGAGATTATGAACGCCATTACCACCACAAATATCAAGGAGCTGAAAAAATTATTCAGCGGGAAAGTGCGTGATATTTATGAGATCGACCCCGACCAGTGGCTGATTGTGACCACCGACCGGATATCCGCGTTCGACGTCGTGTTTAACGAGGGTATCCCCGGTAAAGGCAGGGTGCTGAACCGGATATCCAATAAATGGTTCTCGAAGATGACGATGCTCCCGAACCACCTGATCAGCACGAACCCTGCGAACGAACTCCCGTATCTGGCGAATTATCCCGGCATCGCGGAACGCTCCGTGATAGTGAAGAAGGTGAACCGCCTCCCAGTGGAATGCGTCGTACGCGGCCACCTTTTCGGAAGCGTCTACAGCGAGTATAAAGCAGGCGGGACTGCCGGAGGACTGCTGCTCCCGTCGGGCCTCAAGCTCGCGCAGGAACTCCCCGAACCGATATTTACCCCCGCCGATAAGGCGGAATCAGGGCATGACGAGAATATCGACCATGACAGGTTCTTCGAGGTGGTCGGCGAAAAGACCGGCAGACAGATCATTGATTACGCGATCGCGATATACATCAAAGCCCGCGATATTATGAAAGGCCTCGGGATCATCCTTGCGGACACCAAGTTCGAGTTCGGTATCGATAAGGACGGGACTTTGATACTGGTGGACGAGGTACTGACGCCCGATTCGTCACGTTATTGGGACGGCGATTCGTTCAAGGTAGGCGAAAGCCCCCGGAGCTACGATAAGCAGTTCCTGCGGGATTACCTGAACACTCTGAAATGGGACAAGACTCCGCCGCCGCCGCCGCTCCCATCGGAGATTATTGACAAAACCCGCGAGAAATACCTGAGTATACTGAATACGATTGAAAAAATATAAGAGATATCAATGAACATGAACGAACAACCCGTGGAAAGCCCGGTAAAAGATAACCAGCCCATTCTGCTGCATTTCGCCCCCGTATGGAAGCGTATCTTAGCTTATATAGTCGATATGGCGTTCCTGAAGACGATAGAAATCACGATGATATGGATTGTCTTTTCCAACGAAATCAACGCGATTTACGAGATGAAGGGCACGTTCGAACAGCAATACCAGTTGATGACGAATTTCTTCATGGGGCACTCCGATCTTCTGCTGATCGCGATGATTATAGTCGAGGCGTCCTATTTTGTGCTCATGTGGTTCGGCGGGAATCAGACGCTGGGTATGAAGCTCTTAAAAATCGCGGTTATCGACGCGTCGAACCGGAAACTCAATATACTGATGTGCATTCTGCGGTATTTCCTGCTCTTTCTGGCGGGGCAGTTATTATACATTCCCCTGATCTTCGTCGTCAATCCAGTCTATCACCAGCGAATCCATGACTTCCTCACCGGTACGGTCGTAGTAGAGGTCCCGAAGCACGAAGACCTTGAGAAGGAGATGTCCGAAGAGGAAAAAAAGGCAATGGATGAGATACCCGATTAATCGGTTTTCTTCTTGTAAATATCCTGATAGAAACGTTTATGCATCACCGCCTCGTCCACCTGCGTGTAAAATTCCTTCTCCGAGAAGTCGATACGGTAGTTCTCGCAGTATGTCCTGAGGATATCGTAGGCCTTGTTGAGTTTGGCGGTTTCCCCGGCGGCGGTTTCCGGGGAAAGCTCCGACGAATCGGGGTGGACCTGCTTGACCGTGTCCTTATAAATCTTTTTAATCTTCTTATAAGTCGTCGGAATCGATATTCCGAGTACTTCTTTCGCCCATCTAAAATCATCGTAATTCATAATTAGTTCCCTATATTGTGGTATTTTTGTTATATATTGGTTGCAAAAATAAAATTTTGAAAAATCTTGACATAACGCGTAATATTGCGTAATATTATTGTGCAAACGAAAACGATATCGCACCTCCGCTAGTAGGCGGGTTCGTAAAGGATCCGTCTACTAGTACTATATCGGTTTTCGTTTTTCTTGTTTTTTACCCGTTCCTTTCTTCACCCCGCCCTTAGATATCGGCACTTCCAACCCGATCATACAGATATCGTCCTCGAAAACACCCGAACCACGGTAATCGATCAATCGCTGTACGATGCGGTCGATAAACACGTTGATGGGAAGCGGGGAAAACTCGCGGAGGATATTATTCAGGTGTCTCTCGCCGAAATCTTCACTCGAATCCGCCGCGGCTTTCACGTTGATGGTTTCCGACAGACCATCCGTATAGAGATAGACCTTCGATCCCTCTTCGAGCATCACTTTATCGTTCCTGTACTTCTTCTCGCCCTGCTGAATTTCCGTATTGCTCATTATACCTAGGGGCACGCCTTTTTTATTTACCCCGATAGGGGTGACGTTATCACGGGTGACCACTAACGGCGGAAGGTGCCCGGCGTTGGCGAATAAAAGGCTATGCTCGGCGGGGTCGTATATCCCGTAGAACGCGGTGATGAAGTTTCCGCCGGTCAGGCCGAACAGGAAATCGTTCATCAGGTAAAGGAACTCCTCCGGGGAGTTGATCAGTACCGAGAACTGTAGGGTGACGCTTTTTATCATCGATGTGATGAGCGCCGCGGGTACGCCATGCCCGGAAACGTCGCTCAGGAATATCCCGATACTGCCGTCGGGATAACGCACCATGTCGAAAAAGTCGCCGCCCACTTCCTCGAGGGAGTTGTAATAAAATGCGATGTCAGGGGAAGGCGAATTCTTCGGGATGAACTGCATCTGGATCGAATGGGCGAGCGAGAGCTCGTGTTCGTATATCTCGTTACGTATCTTCAGCTTATTTTTTTCTTTCTCAAGTTCGGCATAAGTTACCCGTAATTCTTCCTGGGCTTTTTTCCTATTCGCGATTTCCTTCTGCAGGGTTTTCATTTCGCGGATATCGTGGGCGACGATGACAAATCCGGCGTTATCGCTTAAACTATCCTTAATCAGCGATACGGACATCATTACCGGTATAAGCTCGTACTTTTTCGTTATCAGTTGAATCTCGTTGGAATGAGGGGTAAACTCGTCGCGGACTTTGAGGACTAGGCGGAAAAAATGGTCTTTTTCGTGCACCAGCGGGGAAAACGCCTTCCCGGTCAGTTCGGCCTGCGTGTATCCGAGAAGTTCCTCGGCGCTGTGGTTGACCTTCAGGACATTACCCTGCGGATCGACGAGGATTAGGATGTCCATCATCTTCGAGGTAATTTCATCGGTAACGATTTCGGAGGTCATATTCATCAGGCGGTACTTAATGATGGAAA
>MIBD01000080.1:13269-13512 GCA_001829395.1 Spirochaetes bacterium GWF1_49_6
AGACATGCCCCAGCGGCGGGATATCCCATGAGAATACCGATGAGAAGAAATTCGATAAAAAGGTAAGGAATGTGCTGATGAGGATAGAAACAATCATAATCACGGTCTGAATGCGGATTTTTACGCTGTTCTTATTCCGCCCCTGCCATCGGAGGAGCATGATGATACCGCCCGCCGCGAATAAAATCTGTACGATATTGTATGTAATCACCCACGGGGAAAGGGAATTGACCATTTCGCGCC
>MIBD01000080.1:13578-14704 GCA_001829395.1 Spirochaetes bacterium GWF1_49_6
CAATACCGGGCGCGTAGAATATTATGGGCAGAAGAATATGAAACTTTTTCGCATGACGGCGGGTGAGGACGAACCAGAGATGGAAGCCGGCCGCGGAGGCGAGTGTCCACCCGACCGATGAAAAACGATACCACCAGACGACTATATTCTTTTCTACGGCAGAGAAGATAAACGTATAACTGAGCGCCCATATCGCGAGAAGCAGGGCGAAGAACGCGAATAGCTGGTTTGCACGGTTTTTCAATCCCCTGAAAAGGGCGAATCCGGCTAGAAAAAGATAGAATAGCACAGACGTAAAGGACAGCAGGGAAAGAAATAGTTTCATAGTACTTCCCCCGGCAATATACATATTCTAACACGGAAAAATACAGAGTCAACTGAAAACGGTGGAATAGAACAAGGTTTTATTTTTTACATACGACAAGATCGAAATACAAATTCCTGTCCTTCCGCGAATCGAGGAAATCCGCGCCGAATTCCCCGGTCAAGAGTTCGTTCAGCTTATCAATAACGAGTTCGTGCTTCGCCTGATCCACTTCGAGCTGGGAGGAGCGCGTCCTGCCGGCGATCTGACGCCAAACCCGACGAGGATTATCCGGCAGGGTGAAACGCAGCCTCGGATCGGATATAATCTCTACGGCAGGGAATATCTTCCGCAGCCCCGGGTTGAGTTCCTCCTTGCCCCACCCGGGGGAATCGGCTAAACCGATGTTATTATCCTTCGCGAGCCGGATATACAGTTCGTCGATACGTTTGGACACCGACGGGATACTGTTATCGAAGTGTATAAGTGTCGTGATAAAGACGCCGCCGGGTTTCAGTACCCGGAATATTTCACTGACTACGGTGTCGGTGTTTTTTATCAGGTGCAGGAGATGGATGGCGATGGCCGAATCGAACGTATTATCCGGAAACGGCAGGCGGAGAGCGTTCGCGCGGATGGGTACGATGTTCGATAAATGCAGGCCGGCGGCTTTTTTGACCAGAAGGGCGAGCATATTCATGGAAATATCGCACGCGTAGACCGTCCCGCAGGATTTCGCCAGTTTGAGCGTGTGGATTCCCGTACCCGCGCCCAGATCGAGCATGACCGCGTCCGGGGGAAATTGTTCCGCTATAACCGCGC
>MIBD01000081.1:0-4221 GCA_001829395.1 Spirochaetes bacterium GWF1_49_6
GTACATCCGCATCGAATCCGCCCCGAACACCGCGATAATATCGTCGGGATTGATGACATTTCCCCGCGATTTGGACATTTTCTGCCCGTCCTCGCCGAGGATGATGCCCTGGTTGCGGAGCTTGATGAACGGTTCCTTAGTCCCGACCAGCCCCTTATCGAACAGAAATTTGTGCCAGAAACGGGAGTAGAGGAGATGGAGCACCGCGTGTTCCGCGCCGCCGATATAGAGGTCGACCGGCATCCAGTAATCCTGCTTGTCCTTCGCGGTAAATTCCTTCTCGTTCTTGGGGTCGAGGTAACGCAGGTAATACCAGCACGAGCCCGCCCATTGCGGCATAGTATTCGTCTCGCGTTTGGCGGGGCCGCCGCACTCGGGGCATTTCACATTCACCCACTCGTCGATACCGGCGAGGGGGGATTCCCCTGTCCCTGTGGGCTGGTAGGTCGTTACTTCGGGAAGTACGAGCGGGAGTTCGGATTCCGGTACAGCCACCGTACCGCACTTTTCGCAATGAATAAGCGGTATCGGTTCTCCCCAGAACCGCTGGCGGGAGAATACCCAGTCGCGGAGTTTATAATTGACCGCGAGTTTACCGATACCCTTCTTCTCGAGCCATTCGGTAATCGCTTTTTTAAAATCGGGGGTCGTCATCCCGGTAAACTCGCCTGAATTAACGGCGAGACCGTCGGTTTCATACGCCTGCTCGAGCTTGTCGAACAATTTCCCGTCGGCGGAAACCACCTGTATAATATCTATCCCGAACTTGGTCGCGAACTCGAAATCGCGCTGGTCGTGCGCGGGCACCGCCATTATCGCCCCCGTACCGTAGGAGATCAGCACGTAATCGGATATCCAGATGGGAATTTCCTTCCCGTTGACCGGGTTGACCGCGTAGGCTCCGGTAAAGACGCCTGTCTTATCTTTATTGAGGTCGGTTCGCTCGAGGTCGCTTTTCGTCTTCGTCTTGGAGATATAATCGTCCACTGCCTGATGCTGTCCGGCAGAGGTAATTTTCGCTACTAACGGATGTTCGGGCGCTAAAACCATGTAAGTCGCGCCGAACAATGTATCGGGACGGGTCGTGAATATTTTCAGGGTGTCGCCGGTGCTTTTCACAGTGAAATCGACCTCCGCGCCCTCGGAACGCCCGATCCAGTTACGCTGGAGGTGCTTGATGGACTCAGGCCAATCCAGCCCATCGAGGTCTTCGAGGAGACGGTCGGCGTATAAGGTAATCCTCAGCATCCATTGACGCATATCCTTCTTGACCACCGGCTCGCCGCATCGGTCGCAGCGCCCGTTATTCACTTCCTCGTTGGAGATACCCGTTTTACAGGAGTTGCACCAGTTGATCGGTATATTCGCCTCGTAAGCGAGACCCGCTTTGAAAAGCTGGAGGAATATCCACTGCGTCCATTTATAGTAATTCGGCTCGCAGGTGGAGACCTCGCGGTCCCAGTCGTAGGAGAAGCCCAGCGATTTTATCTGGCGTCTGAAATTATCGATATTCGCGTGCGTCGATTCCCTCGGGTGGGTGCCGGTCTTAATCGCGTAATTCTCCGCGGGGAGACCGAACGAATCGAATCCCATCGGGTGGAGAACGTTATATCCCTTCATGCGGAGGTAACGGCAGACGATGTCGGTGGCGGTATATCCCTCGGGATGGCCTACATGCAGGCCGGCGCCGGACGGATAGGGAAACATATCGAGGCAATAAAACCGTTTATCGCGGGGGATATTTAGGTCTTCCGGGGTTTGAAATGTTTTATTCTTTTCCCAATATTCCTGCCATTTTTTCTCGATTTCCGCGAAAACGTACTCCCTGCTCATTTTGTACTCCCGAAAAGATTTGAGGTATATTGTAAAGCATTTTTCATGGAATATCAATTTTAAAAACAGGCGGGGGGATAATTTTGACAAGAAGGGGATTTCCCCTTAAACTATTATGGTTATTTGTAGATATAAATTAAGAAAGCGCCGGTTAAGAATTATTCGATCAGTATACAATTTACAGAAAATTTAAAATACCCCGAGGATGGGGCTATAAGAGGATTGTCTATGAAAAGGATATTAATTATCGATGACAACCTGACGGTAGTGAAAAATGTTTCAAAAAAGCTGAGCGATTCCACCGACATCCCTGTCGATACTGCCGCATCGTTCAAAGAAGCGAAGGAGATTCTTGAAAAATCGCCCGGGGAATATATCATGGCTATCGCCGGGGTGGTTTTGCCCGATGCGATGAACGCGGAGGCGGTAGATTACTGTCTCGAATTAGGGCTGCCTGTTATTGTGCTGACTGCATCGTATGACGAGGAAATACGCGAGGGTTTGATTTCTAAAAACGTGGTCGATTATATCATAGAGCGCGATCAGGGGTATGCCGAAGAACTGGTAATATCAGTGCGCAGGATACTCAGGAACATGCATCATAAGGTGCTGATTGTGGACGATTCCTCCTTCCATCGGAAGTTTCTCGACCGCCTGATGAAAAGCCAGCAGTTTATTGTTCTCGAGGCTGAGGACGGCGCGCAGGGGCTGCAGGTATATCAGGAGAACCCTGATATCAACCTGATTATCGCGGATTACGATATGCCGAAGATGGACGGATTCCAGCTATTGAATGAAATCCGCGCCAAGCATGGCAAAGACGAAGTGACTATCATTATACTATCGGGCGAATCCAACGAGGACATTGTACCGAAGATACTCAAGCACGGGGCTAACGACTACGTAAAGAAACCGTTCAACCGTGAGGAATTCCTCTGCAGAATAAACATGAATCTCGATAATATGGAAATGCTGCACCGCTTGAAAAGCGTCGCGTATTTCGATCTGGATACCGGGTTGTTCAACAGGAGCTACCTGTACGAATTGGGGCATGTTGTGCATTCCAACGCGCAGAGGAACAAGTTTAATATCGCGGTAACCGTAGTACAGGTGGACGACTATGAAGAGTTCACGAATACCTACGGCGCGGATTTCGCGAATAATGTGGTGAAGATTATCGCCAACGTGTACGACCAGAGTCTGAAGCGCCGTTCCGATATGATCGCGCGTTATTCCGCTCAGCTTCTCTGTGTGGTGACCGAATACCATGATGAAAAGGAACTGGTCACCTTCTATGAAAATATCCGTGAAAAAGTACTTCAGCGGAGTTTCAAGTATAAGAGCAAAGAAATCAAGCTCAGCGTCAGTATGGCAATCAGCTGTCAGATGGATAATTCGCTCGAAAAGATGGTGAATAAAGCCATGAATATCATGGATGTGGTTAAGACCAAAGGCAAAGGGATAATTATGACCGCGCTCGATGCGGGGCTCAAGGAAAAGGATTAAGCGCGAAAATATATTAATGTACCGGGAGCTTTAGATGAAATTCAGTGTCGATGAGCAGTTGAAGATAATAGCACGCGGCGCGGTGGAGATTATCCCCGAAGAAGAGCTGAAAAAGAAATTGGAACGTTCGGTAAAAGAGAACCGTCCCCTGAAAGTAAAATGGGGCGCGGATCCTTCCGCCCCGGACATTCACTTAGGGCATACGGTTCCCCTCCGTAAGCTTCGACAGTTCCAGGAACTAGGGCACGAGGTGTATTTCCTGATAGGGGATTTTACCGCGATGATCGGCGACCCCACCGGGAAATCCGAGTCCCGGAAGCAGTTGACGCGCGAGGAAGTACTCAGGAACGCGGAAACATATAAACAGCAGATATTCAAGATACTCGATCCCGCTCAGACGAAGATCGTCTTTAACAGCGAATGGTGCTCCGAGATGAAATTCGCCGACGTACTCAAGCTCTCGTCGCAATACTCGGTGGCGAGAATGCTAGAACGCGACGATTTCGCGAAACGCTATAAAGAAGGACGTTCAATATCCATCGTGGAGTTCATGTACCCGCTGATACAGGGCTATGATTCGGTTGCGCTCCATGCCGATATCGAAGTCGGCGGAACCGAGCAGAAATTCAACCTGCTGGTCGGGCGCGACCTTCAGACGGCATACGGGCAGGAACCGCAGGTAATCCTGACTGTCCCGATTATCGAGGGGACGGACGGTGTGCAGAAGATGAGCAAATCGCTCGGTAATTATATCGGGGTGACCGAGTCGCCCAAGGACATCTTCGGTAAGGTGATGTCGATACCGGATAACCTGATCGCGAAGTATTTCGAACTATTAACCGATGTGACGATAGAGCAGATCAGGGAATTCGAGAAACGGAT
>MIBD01000081.1:4262-5825 GCA_001829395.1 Spirochaetes bacterium GWF1_49_6
GGCAGGCGATTGTCGGCCAGCTTCATTCCATGAAGGACGCCGAGGAAGCGCTTCTCGAGTTCGAGCGGGTATTTAAGGAAAAGGGTCTTCCCGACGATATGCCCGAATATGTTATCAAAGGCGAAATGAGTATCGTCGATATCGTGATCGCCGCCGGGTTGGTACCGTCGAAGAGCGAGATGCGCCGTTTGATTAAGCAGAACGCGGTATCGGTAGACGCGGAAAAGATTACCGAAGAGATCAATCTCGCGGGCGGTCAGGAAAGAGTGGTTAAAGTTGGAAAAAGAATCTTTTTGAAGGTGAAATAAATGTTATTGGAAGGCCTCGATCTTTTTATGGATTCGCTATCGAAATCCAAGTATATTGTCGCCCTGACCGGGGCGGGAATATCGACCAATGCGGGTATCCCGGATTTTCGCGGGCCGAACGGTATCTATAAGCGGAAGGATATCCCCGGTGAGAAAATATTCGAAGTCAGCTACTTCCAGCAGAATCCGGCGGATTTCTACAAGCTGTTTTCCGATATGGTGGACTCCTATGCCAACGCGGTACCGACGAAGGGACATTTATTCCTGAAGAAGCTCGAGGACATCGGACGGCTGAAAACAGTGATCACGCAGAATATCGACGGCCTCCATCAGAAGGCCGGGAACACGAATGTTATAGAGGTTCACGGCTCGTTCTCGAATTTTTACTGCATCTCCTGCGGGAAAGTTTTCCCGATGAGCGAGAAGATTGTATCGGTTATCCGCAAGGGTAACGTGCCGGTCTGTGACGCGTGTAAGGGGGCATTGAAGCCGGACGTCGTGTTTTTTGGGGAGCCGGTGCACGGGCTGGAAAAAGCGTTGACCGAAGTACAGAGAGCCGATATGCTGATAGCTCTCGGGACATCGCTGTCGGTATATCCGGTCGCGACACTGCCGTCTTATATCACCGACAATACGATGCTTGTTATTATCAACGCCGAACCCACCCAATACGACCACCGGGCGAAAATAGTCCTGCATGAGGATATCGACCTGATAGTGGAACGAACCAAGCTATTATAGGACTAAAACTTATCGATAATCAGTTCCGACAACGGGCGTTTGGGGACATGATGTACCTTCTGCTCGTCGCGCCAGTACTTGTGACTGCCGTCGGACGGCATATCCTCGATCTCCACCGTCTCGACCGGCTTGCCTATCGCAATACATAGCATTATCTCGTAGTACTCTGGGATACCCAACGCTTTGGAGAGGGACTCCCGATTGACCGATCCGATAATCAGTCCGCCGAGGCCAATTTCCACAGCGCCGAGAAGGATGCTCTGCGCGGCGATACCGTGGTCGCACCAGAAATTCTGCGTCAGCCGTTTATCCCCGAGGATCAGGATATATCCCGACGGGCGTTCTCCTTCCTGCGGGCGCCCCGACGGGCCGAGAAGTCCCGCCCATCCGGTGTTATCGAAAAGGATGCTATTTATCGACGGGTCGACGGAGAGGTAATATCGAAGGGGCTGCAGGTTGGTCGCGGACGGGCAGTAACGGGTAAGCTCCACTAATCCGGCGAGGGTTTCTTTTG
>MIBD01000081.1:5849-8072 GCA_001829395.1 Spirochaetes bacterium GWF1_49_6
GGCGGTAACTACGGTTTTTTTTCAGCAAATCTTTCAGCATATATTCTCCGTTATTTTTTATCGGTAAAAAGGAATCGTTTTACGGTGCGCTTGGAAGTCTTGGGTAGCTCCTCGGGGCTGATCTTGAACCCCTGGGGAATTTTATATGACGGCAGGTCATGGGTAAGCCGCTGCACTTCCTTACGGATGATCGTTTCGATCTCCTCTTCGGTGTAATTTTTATTCAATTCCTGCTCCTCCGCTGTGAGGGTTTCGAAGTTCGGGTAGATGATTGCGAAGGGAATCTCTCCCTTATCGGCGTCGTGCTTCCCAATAACCACGGCCTCGGAGATATACTCGCTTTGAAGCAGGTGGTTCTCTATTTCTTCGGGGTAGATATTTTTACCGCCCCGTGTAACGATTATATTCTTGATACGCCCGGTGATAAAAACATACCCGTCGGAATCCTGCCGCCCGAGGTCTCCAGTATGCAGCCATCCGTCCCCGTCGATAACTTCCTTCGTTTTGTCGGGCATCTTATAGTAACCCTTCATTACGCTGTCGCCCTTCACTAAGATCTCCCCATTACCGTTCTCGTCGGGCGAATCGATACGAAGCTCGATATTAATCAGGGGTAGTCCTACCGACCCGGCGCGATTCAATGTTGGAGTAGTGCTGGATATTACGGGCGATGTTTCGGATAGGCCGTAGCCCTGCATGGTGACCAGCCCCAGTATTTCCATCCCGTCGATCACTTCTTTCGGGATAGGGCCTCCGCCGGATACGAAGAAACGGAGCCTCTGCAGGCCTAGTCCGTGCCGCACGCTTCCGAATAATGCATGCCCGATCTTGACACCGAAGAGTTTATAGAATATTTTACTGATACCGAACATCAGGTGAAATATGATACTGGTCAGGATACCTTTCGCCTTGACTTTAGCGAATACTCCCTTATACATCTTTTCAATCAATACGGGCACAGCCGGTATACAGCTTGCCCCGGTGTCCTGAAAGATCGGGATAAACACATTGGTCTTGAGCGATCCGATCGGGATAATCCGGCTATAGGACAGAAGCGGGCAGATAATTCCCATCATAGTCGGATAGGTATGATGTAACGGGAGAAGCACCGCCCAATGGTCGTCCGGCGTGATTTTCGTGCTCATCTGCACGCCGTCAGCGTTGAAGAGGAGATTGTAATGAGTCAGCATCACCCCCTTGGGGAGGCCTGTTGTCCCGGAGGTAAAAATCAGCGCGGCAATATCGCCCGGATCGATAGGAACTTTTTTATATAGGTTGATGCTTTTAGATAGAAGTTTCTTCCCGGTATGATAGAGCGCGAAAAAACTCGGGAATTCATGATTTTTATAGGGCATAGCCTGTTCGCTTTCCCATTCGGCGATTTCATCGATACGCGGGGAAAAGTTCGCGGCGGTTAATTTCTCCTTCTTGTCCTTGATAAGTTTATTCATATCGGCGAGCATTTGCGGGTCGTCATTATCGAATACGATAAACTTCTCGATATTTTTCATCATCGGACGTTTCTCGAACAACTTCATCAGATAGGTTGACGAGGTAAAAATCATACGCGCGTCGCTATTTTTAATAATGTGGATCAGTTCGTCGGCAGAGAGGAGTATATCGAGCGGTATCACAATCGCCCCGATGTAGACGACGGACAGATAGGAAATAATCCATTCGTTACGGTTTTCCCCGATCAGCCCGATTTTATCGCCCTTCTTCACACCCATTTTTAACAGGGCGTTCCCGATAGATTTTACATAGTCCTGGAATTGTCCATAGGTGATCGTCCAGTAACCGTCGTCGATTTTACCTATCAGCGCGGGGAGATGAAGCTTGTCCCCGTCGAAACCGTCAATCAGTTCACGAAAACTCTTGACATTCCGCGCTTCCGCGATTTTGTTAATAAGCATCGTTTTCCCCGGATAAGTATTTTTATTTTACTATTTCTTTTACGGCTTGTTTTATTGTACCGCTATAAGGAAAATCAGTAAAGGTTTCTGCTGAAATATTTAATCCGGCATTCTGGGCTTTCAGTAAATACTCCTTTGCTTTTGAAATATCCTTCATACGGAGATATGCCGCGGATATTCCTACATACACCGACGGATCGGCGTACTCCATGGTCATGGCAATTTTCAGGTTGATGAGCGCATTTTTATAGTCATTCAGGTGGATTTGCGCGTACCCCAGATAACAATATACCTCAGGGAAATCTTTGCG
>MIBD01000082.1:0-1128 GCA_001829395.1 Spirochaetes bacterium GWF1_49_6
GATTGAGCAACTCTTCGGGCGTACAAATATTTGGCGTGAAAAGCCCCATAGATTCGTTGTATCGCCTTAGTTGATTTTTCATATGCGCATTTGCAATATGTTTGCAGTTCCATGTAAGTAAATAATCTATTTCATAGTATACCGTATAGGCTATATGAAAAAAATCATTAATTAACTTTTGGGAAAACTGGAAGAAATTTTGATAATTCTTTAAAATCTCCATAATAGCATCGTTAATTTTTAATACGGGTACTTCTTTTATTAAATTTAACCTCTGAGTGGAGTATAATACGTCACCTCTCTGAATTTACTGAATCACTAAATCAGAAATATACAGGTGAAAAAAAGAACTGAATTTTTCCCACCATTCCGACGTTATAAGTTGATGTCCTACAACAATAATATCATTGTTTTGTTTAGAAACAAGATAGCTCGGAATAGTGGTTTCTAAATAAACACTTTCCATAGTATATCCAAAAGTTAATTCTAGTACCTGTAATGCTCCGGCTTATATGGCCCTTCCGAGGGGACGCCGATATAGTCGGCCTGCTTCTTCGAGAGCATCGTCAGCTTCACGCCGATCTTCGCGAGGTGCAGTCTCGCGACTTCTTCGTCGAGCGCCTTCGATAAACGGTATACTCCGGGCTTATAAGTATCTTTGTTCTTCCAAAGGTCGAGCTGAGCGAGGGTCTGGTTCGTGAACGAGTTCGACATGACGAACGACGGATGCCCGGTCGCGCAGCCGAGGTTCACGAGGCGTCCTTCCGCGAGCAGAAATATCGCGCGCCCGTCGGGGAACGTATATTTATCGACCTGCGGCTTGATGTTCAGCTTCCTGATGCCGGGGAAATCGTTCAACTGGTCGACCTGGATCTCGTTGTCGAAATGCCCGATATTGCACACGATCGCCTGATCCTTCATTTTCTTCATATGATCGATTGTGATGACTTCGCAGTTCCCGGTGGTGGTGACATAGATATCGCCCTCGCCGAGGGTGTCCTCGACAGTCGTAACCTCGTAGCCCTCCATCGCGGCTTGAAGCGCGCAGATGGGGTCGATCTCGGTGACTATGACACGCGCGCCCAATCCGCGCAGGGACTTTGCGGAACCCTTACCGACATCGCCGTA
>MIBD01000082.1:1182-3635 GCA_001829395.1 Spirochaetes bacterium GWF1_49_6
ACCGTCGACCAGCGATTCGCGGCAGCCGTACAGGTTGTCGAACTTGGACTTGGTGACCGAGTCGTTGACGTTGATAGCGGGGACGAGAAGCTCGCCCTTTTCCATCATCTGGTACAGGCGATGAACTCCGGTGGTGGTTTCTTCCGAAACTCCCTTCCAGTCCTTCACCGTGCTATGCCATTTATTGGGTTCTTCCTTCAGGATAGCCGCGATCAGTTGGAGGATGATTCCCTCTTCCTTACTGCCGGGTGTTCGTTTGATAAACGAGGGATCGTTCTCGGTCTTGTATCCCCAATGGATCAGAAGGGTGATATCGCCGCCGTCGTCGACCACCATTTCGGGGCCTTTCCCGCCCGGGAACGACAGCGCCTGACGGGTGCACCACCAGTATTCCTCGAGAGACTCGCCCTTCCACGCGAACACCGGGACACCGCTTTTAGCGATAGCGGCGGCGGCATGATCCTGCGTCGAGAAAATGTTGCAGCTGCACCAGCGAATATCCGCGCCGAGCTCGGTGAGAGTTTCTATCAGAACGGCGGTCTGGATGGTCATATGGAGCGAACCGGATATGCGGACGCCCTTGAGCGGTTTATCTTTCCCGTACTTCTCGCGGACGGCCATTAAGCCGGGCATTTCCTTCTCGGCAATCTCGATTTCCTTTCTGCCCCAGTCTGCCAATCCGATATCTTTTACCTTGTAATCCATTTAGGTCTCCTAACTTTATTCGATATTATTTGAACCGATTATTATAACGTTATTCCCGTCTATTTTCAAATTTGAGAGGTTAAAGTATAGAAAAGAGTGTAAAATAATTGAAAAAGCGGGCAATTTTAACAGCATCCGCAGGAGGAGTCGCCGGAGGAACCGCAGGCGGGCTTTTTTCCGCTGATAATTCCGTTCAGCACCGCATACGCGCATCCGACCCCGCTGTTTACCTCGATAGCGCCGGCAGGGCAATTCAGCTTACATGCGCCGCACTCCATGCAGAATCTCCGTTCGATCACTATTGCTTTTCCGTCAGCAATATCGAGGACTGCATGCGGACAGACGTCTATGCAGAACCCGCATCCGGTACATTTATCGTCGTCTATTAATAGGCTTTCGCCGTTCTTCAGATAGGCGTATTTCATGGAAGACCTCCTATAATACTCTCAGGGTCTTGAGCAATTCCATCACAACACCGCCCGCAATCGATATGATAATCAAAGGGGTCGCGATACGTACCTCGAGCTTTACTCCCGCCATCGAAGTAAATGTCGAGGAGCCGGTGAAATTCATCGCGAAGAACGACGAAATCGCCGGTAGAAACAGCAGATAGATAATACTGTCGGCCAGCGCGGCGCGCGATAGAAAAATCAGGGCGAGTGTTCCCACGATACCGAGCGCGAACCCTTTTACCGAGAAGGCTCGGAACGGTATAAACGGGAGGAGTAACGGTACGACGAACGCGCCTGTCAGGATAGCCCCGGTGAACGGCAGGACGCCGTTAAAAACACTCAGGTCGAACCGCTGATACCGAAGCAGGTTCGCGACGATTATCAGAACCACCGCAATCAGGCAATATTTCAGGCTCACGACTATTTCAAGCGGCGTAAGTTCCAGCCTTTCGGTGAAACCGAAAGTCACTTCACGCATCTCCGGGGTCTTCCGGTAATTATTCGCGATATACGCGGGGATATCCGACGCGCGCACCGGGCCGTACAAAACTTTAAATCCGGTCTCGCGGGTGACTGTATGCGCGGAGACACCCACCGCTCCGAGCTGGGGGAGTATCAGGCGTTTATGCGAGACTATTTCTTTCAGCTTGACTTTATCTATCCGCGAGATCAGTTCGTCCGTTCCGAATGTGCCCTTACCCGCGGCGCACCACACGTTGATGCCGTGCGTGTCCAGCACGAGTATCCACGCGGACAGGCCGTCCAACTCCTTGCGGAGCAGATCGAATGTGAGTTTATAGTTCGCGGTAACGAATACGTCGGAATTCTCATCGGGAGCGCCTACCGCGTAAATCCCGGGCGCGGCCGGATAATTCATCCGCTTGATACCGAGACGCACCATTATTTCGCCGAGTTTATCTTTGCGGGTAAGTTTAGTAGAGACTACAGGAATCAACCCCGCTTTGGTAAAACGGGAGCCGGTTATCCATTCCGGCGTTTTGCATCCGCATCCCATGAAAACCTCCTATTTTTTACAGCAGAGTGAATTATCGTTCTTTCTTAATATTTTCATCGCCGAAGCAAGTATCCCGATGCTTTCCATAATTATCGCATGCTTCTCCACGGGAATAGTGTCGAACATCCTGCCGTAATAAGCATTGCAGGTGCCGTTGATATTCTTGAGAATCTTCCTTGCCTGTTCGGTAAGAGTGATAATCAGGAATCTCCGGTCGCCGGGGTTTTCCTGACGCTCTATCAGGCCGTCCTTGAACATTTTATCGAGCGTCCGGCTGAGAG
>MIBD01000082.1:3645-4912 GCA_001829395.1 Spirochaetes bacterium GWF1_49_6
CCAATTCCAGGAGCGTGTGGCATTGAGCGAAACTGACCCCGCAGCATTCGCTCTGTCCCGCGATAGCCCGTTCAATCTCCCGTTCGAGCACCCTAAGGGTGTTCCTGAATTCCTTCATCGCATCGTTTTTCATCATAACCCCATCAATTCATTATACAGTAATTGTAATATACATCTATAGAGGAGTCAAGAGGATTCGGTGATTTTTTACGAATATTCGATGATTTGCCGCTGATAAGGTATAATAGTAGGGGGTTCTAAAAACTTCCCGTGAGATATCAAAATCAAGGCTCGAACAGACGGCGTTTCTGTCCGTTTCACTTAGCAAAACCGCGCCACAGCGGCGGGGGTGAACAGTCAAATACAAATATGCTAAAGAATGATATTTTTCGGCTGTTTCGTCCGCGCACTATAAAGCGCTTTTTACTGCCGGTAAATCCGACAAAGGGCGCATGTCCGACGCAGAACCCGTTGGGTTCTTCCGCGGACTTGTCAGGCGAGTTACGCCCGAATCGGGTTTACCGGATCTTCTTGTAAGCTTTATCCGCGCGGCGGCTCTTTCTTTGCTTCATTTCTTTCTGGCCGATCAGAAAGAAATGAAGATTGTTTTTTTGAATACTTTTTAAAAACTACTTTGAGTTTTTAGAACTGCCCAAAAAAAATTCCAACCGTGCGCGCGGTTTTTCGTATAATATTAGTACGAACAGGAATAAAGGATATTGGATGAGCAGGATAATAAAAAAACTCAGAACTTACGGATTGCTGCTTAAACGCGACAGGGAAGGGTTGTTCGAGGGGATATGGGATGAGTACGCGAAAAAGCTGCTGTATTTTATCAGGAAAATCTCCGGGAATTCCTCCGACGCGGAGGATATGCTTCAGGAGGTTATGCTGAAAATATACGAAAACCTCGACCGTTATTCCCCGGAGTACGCAATCAGCACTTGGGTATATACCATTGCGCGCAATCATTGCCGGGACTCGTACCGTAAACGCGGGGTAGAAACCGTACCGATCGCGGACGAGGAAATATTCGCCGCGCGCGGGGGCACTCCCGAGTCGATCGCCGTATCGGGCGACCTGAACGAACGTACCGAATATTTCATCTCGCGCCTGCCGGATACCGACCGTGAAATCGCGTACTTCCGTTTTTATGAGGAAATGCCTTATCGGGAGATTTCCGATATTACCGGGACGCCCGAGGGGACATTGAAATCGAAGGTGCATGATATCAGGAAAAAGTTAACGGATTATTTGGAGGGAGTCA
>MIBD01000082.1:4949-6478 GCA_001829395.1 Spirochaetes bacterium GWF1_49_6
GCGGATATAAATCGGATGGAGTACGACGATGCGGGGCTTCGCGATCAGTTCGAGCGCGTCAAACCGGACATTCCGAACGTACCGATAGAACGTCCGACATATTTGGGGCAGGTCATATCGGCGGCGGGGCTTTTAATCTGCCTCATCTATCTCGCGGTGGTCGTGACCGGAACCTATACGCCTTCTAAATTGTCCGAAAACTCAGCGAAGTTTTTCGTGATGTACGATATACCGGGAAAGTTCGAGGAAGCGAGGCAGTTTTTAGCGAAAAATATAAAACTCTAGGAGGAAATATATGAAAAAAGGATATTGGATATTCCTGACCTTGTTTTTTGTAATGGTCGTCGGTGTCTTTTTCCTAGCGACCGGAAAACTGGAAAGTATGCTGATCTATCTGGACATAGCATCGTTAGTCTTGGTGCCGGGATTTGCGCTTCTGCTGTCGCTGGCATTCTTCAGCCCGAAGGAGATCGGTAACGCGTTCCGGTACGCGAAGGAGTCCGCGCCGTTCGATAAAAGCGAGATCGAGAAGGGCATCGTGTTCTTCACGACATTGCAGACCCTTATCATATTCTCCGCGATATTCGGGGTGATTACCGGGGCTGTGGCGATCCTCCAGAATATCAGCGATATGACGATAGTCGGAAAAAATATGGGGATCGCGCTGATAGTGCTTCTTTACGCGGCGTTTTTTATCTGCTTCCTGACACTTCCCTTCACCGGCGCGTTGAAAAAACGACTCGCCGCGAATATGAAATAATCATTCGGGCCGTCCTCATGGGGACGGCCTAATCTTTTTCCATTTGTATATTATTCTTTGCCATGCTATAATTATATTATGAAAAAAAACAACCCGGTTATAATTAATCAGAATAAGTTCAATATATCATTATTAAAAAACCCGGTCATACGCGGGCTTATCCCGATTTATATTCCGATATTTATTATCACATTATCGATCTTTACCTTTCTATATTACAATTCTAAAAACTATATCTCGACTAATATGGAAATTAGCGAGAAGTATCTGACGGATAAGATAAAAGATGTCGCGGCGCTGAGAATAAAAGATATTATCGACGATACCTTTATTATTGCCAACCTTCCCTATGTCAGGGATTTTCTTATCGGGAAAAACATTTCGGGTTCCGGGATTATTCAATTAAAAAGAAGCCTGAAAATATTTTCCAGTATAAAAAAATCATACGAACAAATCCGGTTAATCGGATTGGACGGGATGGAAAAAATCAGGGTGCAGTTAATCGATAATAATCCGGTTATCCTGCCCGATAATCAACTCCAGTATAAGGGAAACCGCTACTATTATAGTAATACCGTGAAGCTCAGCGTTCAGCAGATTTACCTTTCGATGCTGGATCTAAATATTGAAAATAAAGCTATCGAAATCCTCTATAACCCCATGCTTCGGACGGGTGTCCCGGTTTTTAATGATAATAATATACTTACCGGAATAGTGGTGGTCAATTACCGGGCAAAGGATCTCCTCGATCTGATCGGTATGGAGAAGG
>MIBD01000082.1:6531-6642 GCA_001829395.1 Spirochaetes bacterium GWF1_49_6
TTCTACTCCTCCAATGGATTGTTCTCATTCTCGACTATCGATCATCGGGATACCCTGGGCGATCAGGTGCTATCCGAGAACGGGAAATGGATCGTATTATCCTGGGTATCG
>MIBD01000082.1:6852-7415 GCA_001829395.1 Spirochaetes bacterium GWF1_49_6
CTGGAGCTAGCGAGGGTACGCCGCTATAAAACACAATTTTCGCTCGTGCTCGCGGATATCGACCACTTTAAGACGATCAATGATAGCTTCGGGCATGCCACGGGCGACGACGTATTACGAAAGGTCTCGACCGCGATTCAGGCCGGGCTTCGACGCACCGATATTGTCTGCCGTTGGGGCGGCGAGGAATTTATCGTCCTCCTTCCCGACGCCAATCTCAGGAACGCCGCCCTTTTCGCGAACCGTCTCCGCCATTACCTCCGCGAGCTGGATATCCGTAATAACGGGCAGCGCCTGAAAGTAACTATGAGCTACGGTGTCGCATACTGCGACGGGAGTAAGGACCTCGACGAATGCACGCGTATCGCCGACGAAGGACTCTATTTCGCGAAAAGTATGGGACGCGATCAGGTGCGTTCGATACAGGCTCCGAAGGATGAGGATAAAAAAGGCGGAAAAAAGAGAAGCGCCGCGAAAGGGGATAACGGAGAGATAAAGGAATAGCCACCGAGCGGGATCGAACCGCTGGCCTACTGATTACGAATCAATTGCTCTACCAGCTG
>MIBD01000082.1:7516-14485 GCA_001829395.1 Spirochaetes bacterium GWF1_49_6
GCCGCTTCTTTAAATAAGTCTTTGGAAATAACCACGAGGGAATATTTTAGCATTTCCTAGCGGGTTTCGCAAGATTCCGTTAAATTACTAAAAAGAGTTTACCTATTTCGTTCCAGCGAACTATTTTTCATATACATGCCAATCTATAAATCCTTTCGGTTTCTGACCCATTAATTTATATATTTGTGCCGGTTTGCGGGTGCATTTAATTCAATATCAGCTTTTATTAACTCGTTATTATTATTGCATTATTATAAAAAGTGGACTACAATAAAAATATGGTTTTTGGAGGTGTTTTAGAATAGAAATCTTTAAAAGAGGAGCGATATATGAAAAGAAAGAAGGGGCTTTTTTTGTTATTGATTTTCGCAGGCATTGTTTCTGCCTGTACTGCACTGGTTGTGGATAACGGAGTAAACACAGTCGCGTTATGGGCAAAGACCTACGGCGGGACGAATTCTGATTATGTCAGTTCAATAGCGCAGACATCCGACGGCGGTTATGTTATCGCGGGTTATACCCAATCGTTTGGCGCGGGATTGTTCGATATTATGGTTATTAAACTTGACGGAACCGGCGCAATCACATGGCAAAAAACCTACGGCGGGACGAATAATGATTTTGTCAGTTCAATAGCGCAGACATCCGACGGCGGTTATGTTATCGCCGGAAACACTTATTCCTTTGGATCGGGCGGTTCCGATGCGTGGATACTCAAACTTGACGGAATTGGCGCAATCACATGGCAGAAAACCTTTGGTGAGACAAATTATGATAGTATTTATTCGATTGCACAGTCGTCTGACAGCGGGTATATTATCACCGGAAGCACTTATTCCTTTGGATCGGGCGGTTCCGATGCGTGGATACTCAAACTTGACGGAACCGGCGCAATCACATGGCAAAAAACATTTGGCGGGACTAATAATGATTATGCCAACATGGTGGTGCAAACATCCGACAGCGGGTATATTATCGCCGGAAGCACTTATTCCTTTGGATCGGGCGGTTTCGATGCGTGGATAATCAAACTCGACGGTTCGGGCAGTACCAACTGGCAGAAAATATACGGGGGAACGAATCAAGAGCATGCTAAATCCGTAGCGCAGACGTCCGACGGCGGTTATGTTCTGGCTGGGCAAACAATGTCCTATGGTACAGGGTATTATGATGCGTGGATACTCAAACTTGACGGAACCGGCGCAATCACATGGCAGAAAACCTACGGAAGTACACTTAACGATGAAGCTATTTCAGTGATGCAAACGTCTGACGGTGGATATTTGATCGGCGGAAAAACCTATTATTTTGGAGCAGGCGATTCCGATTTATGGTTATTCAAGCTCGACAGTACGGGAGCGGTAACATGGGAAAAAACATACGGTGGAACAAATACGGAAACATTCAGGTCTTTTAAAACGACATCAGATGGGAAATATATTGTAGCTGGGTTAACCCAATCGTTTGGCGCGGGATTGTACGATTATTGGGTATTCAAATCCGATGTGAACGGGAACCTGTCCGGTGCGGGCTTTGTGAACAATTCTTCCGCTTCTGTAAGTAATTCCGCGGCAACGGTAGGAAATACGACGAATGACGGGGTAAACAGCGCCGCGACTGTCGGAGATACTGCGGTAACCGGAGTTAATTCCAGCGCGATTATCGACGTGCAGTATCCGTAATAAAGAACCTGAATTCGAATAACCGTCCCACGTGAAAGCGCGGGGCGGTTTTTTATGGAATATATTGTTGCGAGTTGCCTATCAATATATCCCCGCCGACCCGGAAATATTCAATTGGTACTCCTCCGACACGTTCGTGCCCGCGTAACGGAGCACCTCGATCATATACCATCCCGTATTAGTCGCGTCTATAATAATCGTCTCGTCCACGCCGTACCCGATTGCTTCCGAACTGCCGACACGGTTCGCGGAAAATATATCCCCATGATAGAGAAAGAGACTGTCGTCGCAGCTCGGCGGTACGTCGAGGGTCAGGCTGAGCGTGCCGGTATTGGTGACCAGTATCTGATAGTAGTCATACGTATGCAGAGCGAGACTCTTATTCGTAGTCCCCGCGCCTATCCACATAAAATGCGGGAAAACATACAACGCGCGGAGATAATCGTCCCACAGCGAACCGGAAAGGAAATTCCCCACCCCGCCGTAGGTGTAGTCCAAATCGTCATAGAGATGAAGTTTACCGTAGGGCGAACGTATCTGGTAGAACGTACCGAGATAGAGGGCGATCCCGTGCGAACGGGGATTCCCCGCAAAGATGTCGCCGAGTGGGTTTTGATAATGAGCCATGACCATACTGTCGATAGCCGACATTAAATCAGTTGACGACGGCAGGGGATAGTTCTGCGCGAGGTCGTACAGGTCGAGATGGATATACCCGCCGTATGCTTGATAATAATACTGCTCGACCGTCCCCGTGAGCGTGGTTATCATCGCCGTAGGGATATTCGTATGCGTGGGGTTTATCCACAGGTTGGTTGCGGCGATTAAGTCGGAAACATACGCCTCGAACTTCGCGAAAACATTTGTAACCTGCCGCAGGTCGTACGCAGCGAGCGTGGTATATTGCAGGTCTTTCCATGTATTCGAGTAGGACATCACGAGACTGTAGCAGAGGTTCGACGGGGTGGGGTTTTGGTCGAAACGGTCGAGCCAGTCGTCGTACTTCCATCCCCCGTTGGGTTCGAGGTCGGCCGATGCGACCATATAGTCCGCGGCATCCTTGAGATCATACGCGGTCTCGAGCATCCCCATCAGGCACGCGTCGAACCCGATCACGTCGATACCCTTACCGGCGAGCGCGGGCGCGAACTGGTTATTGCCGATAAAGTCGTCCCCGGAGGTATCGTCATAAGCGACCCCCAGCGTGTTAAGGTTGGTATTCCATTCCCACCCGTCGCCGTGATTCCACAGGACGAGGAATGTATATTGGGTGTTATAGTTTGCGTTCGCCCAGTCGACAAACCGCGCGAGCGTGCCGGGATCGCCCATATTCAGCTCGTCTGAATCTCCGGCCGCGGAAAGCCCCATGCCGGATAACCTCAGGGAGACGATCGTGTTATCGGGGGTATCGTTCTGGTACACCGCTTGGTAGAGGCGCGTCCCCGTCCAGTCCCCGTCGGCTATAGAGTAACCGTAAACGCGGTCGAACAGGACGAGCACGATGATATTGGTATTCGTGAGGGCGCTCGCGGCCTCGATCTCGTTGAAGTCCTTGAGCGCGTCGGCCTCGAGATTGTTGTCGCCGTCGAGATACACCAGCACCATCCATAACGCGTTGGTCGGGTGTGACGGGGTATTATCCTTGGGCGGGACAGGCTCGGCCGCGCAGGAGGCAAGCGTTAACGCGAGCAGGGTGAGAATAAGTGTGCGTGCCATCGGAACTCCGGGAAATGTTTATCTAATAGTCTGACACGGAATCGGGGAAATATCAAGCGACCCGCACGATGCGGGGAGTCCCGCGGGCACAAGGATGTGCTGGAGCGGGACGACAATACGCACGACGCGAGGAGTCCCGCCTACCTTCTACCGAAGGTAGACAAGCGGGCACATCCCGCTTTTGCGGAATGCAAGCAGATGTGCGTGAGCGGGACGACTATTAGCACGACGCGAGGAGTCCCGCGGGCACATCCCGCTTATGCGGAATGCAAGCAGATGTGCGTGAGCGGGACGGAAAATACTCACTCAGTTTATTTTTGCTGGAGTACCCATTTGACGAGCGAATCCTTATTCGTGAGGTACTCCGGGGAGTATAAATCCCCGTCGTTTGTCTCACGGTATACCGTCTCGTCGAACGTGTACGGTACGAACTGCTCGACTTCGTTATGATAAACAGAATCGGAGTTTTTTATATCGGAAACATCGAAATCTAAAATGAAGCCGTAGAGATATTTAGAATTTGGCAGCGTGTCGAAGGAAGCACCTCCGCCCATCCCGTTATTCGGCCATCCGAGAGGCATTCCTACAGTTAGAATTTTATCCGTATTTAATCCTATATTCATAAAAACAATACCGCTGGAATATAGATCTTTGTCATGTATGAGATATATGATTCCCGGATAGTTCAATCCTTCCGGTGATGGAAATATTGTAGTTTTGAAATCTAATATATCAACCAGAATGTTTTTTAGGATTTTCAACGTTTTTTCAAATTCTATATTAAGTTCAACAGAGGCCAATTCGTTATATATACTCATAGGTTTATAATTACTGTAATTTGATTCTTGGTGTAAAACTACCTTTGAGCCTGAATATGTAAAGGGATCACCGATTAAATAACTAATAAGTGTAAATGTAGCGAGTGGTATTCCCCCCTGATTCCCGCGGATATCGACGATTACTTTTTTAATATCGTTCGTTTTATAGAGAGGAATGTTTTTCTTGTAGTATTCAGTGTCATTACACTTCGGGAAACGAATATAAAGTGTTTTAATGTTAGTGAAATAGAAAATCTTAGGGTAGTCTTCTTCTTTCTTGGGTATTTTTTGGAGTTTTTGATTACTGTCGAACTCAGACTGTAGGGTATTCTTTCCTGCTTTAAAGGTCAGGGAAAATTTCGAATTTTTTAAGGAAGCATCGGAGAGATAGAAATAATCGTCGTAAAACACCTTTTTACTACTGTCCCAGTTGAGATACTTATAAATTAGGAGGGTTCGGATATAATCGCTGACCGGCTGGCCGTCGATTTTCAATACGGTCGCGCCTTTGGGGATAACCGTATTCGCGTTGGTGAATGTCTTATACACGACATATTCGCCGTTGTAATATAGGATCGGGAGGCGGATTTTTATTTTCATATAATAATTGGGCACCCAACAATGGTACTTATTGTTAATCTTTTTTAATTCTGCTTTTTCATAGTCGGAATATGCGCTTATATATGGTAAATGAGATACTGCATAAGGACAATGATGCTCCTGTAACGCGACCAACGCACGGTACACCAGTATAATAAAATCCTTCTTATTCGTAATAAACTGGATCGTATTCCTGAGTTTGTCGAACTCCTTATTGACATCGTAATTATAATAATCTTTCAGTATGCTAATCATAATATGTTTTTCATTCAGGTTTTTTACGAGGTAGTTGAAGTCCTCGAACATTTCCGCCTGCGACATTGTTTCAATAATATTTGTTTTCTTGATTATGGCAATATCCTTTACCGCCGCCCCACCGCTTTTTTTCCACATACCTTGTCCGCAGGAAACAGTTATAAAGAGCAATATGGGCACTGCAATCACATATATCCGCTTCATGAGCTTTCTCCGCTTAAAGATATTAAATTATATGATATAAACATCGTTTTATCAACAATAAAAACAAATCAGCTTGCCAAATTCCCGCACGCTTCCTATAATAATCTAAATGACTTGTAACTTTATACTTTCAACTTTTAACTACCCCGGAGGCCGTATGCCCCAGCTTCGCCAGAACATTATCCTGAAGGAATGGGTGGTGATCGCCACCGAACGCGCGAAACGTCCCGAACAGCTCCGCGAGGAAAAAATCCCCGACTGCGACAGCCTGCCCGAGCATGACGATAAGTGCCCGTTCTGCGACAATCCCAGAAGCCACAAGGAGCAGGAGTTCCTCCGCGTCCCCGAGACAGGCCCGTGGCGTGTCCGCGTGGTAGCGAACCGTTACCCCGCCCTCGAACCCCCCACCGATAGCATTCATGTCTATACCGAGGGATTTTTCCGTTGGATGGACGGGATCGGGCATCACGAGGTGATTATCGAATCGCCGAAACATAACGAAACGATCGCGAATATGGATATCGGGGACGTCGAACTGATTATCGAGACATACCGCAAACGTTATCTCGCGCTGAAAAAGAACGATTACCTCGAGACGATTATCCCGTTCAGGAACCACGGCGTCCACGCGGGGGCGTCTATCCCCCACCCGCATTCGCAGATTATCGCAGTGCCGGTCATCCCACGAGACGTGATGACGCGGATGAACGAAAGCATCCGTTACCACGAGGAGCACAGGGGATGCGTGTTCTGCAAGGTGCTCAATAACGAGCTGGAGGTGGGGGAACGTATCGTGCTCGAAACCCCCGACTTCGTGTCGTTTATCCCCTACGCCGCCGCCTCGCCGTTCCATACATGGGTGTTCCCGAAACGGCATAGTTCCGACTTCGGGGATATTACCGACGAGGATATCACCGATCTGGCATACGTCCTTCGCGGTACGCTGCGGAAAATTCATATCGGTCTCAATGACCCCGACTATAATTTTATCATCCGTTCCGCGCCGCGCGGCTATAGTAATTCGGAGTTCTTCCATTGGTATATCACCATCGTCCCGCGCCTGACACGTACCGCGGGGTTCGAGCTGGGCACCGGGATGTTCATCAATCCGTCGATACCTGAGAACGACGCGGAGTACCTTCGGAGTATCAAGATATAACGTATATAAATGGAGAAATGCTTAATTCTACTGTCAATATAGCATTAAGAGTATATTGTGTTCCCTGTTCATCTATACAATCCGCGTTTATCAGTTTTATCCGTGAAATCCGTGTGAGATCGGGTATCATGTTTCCACCCTATTTTCACGCGGATTACGCAGATTATACGGATTACCGATGGTATAAGTTTCACATAACTTCCTTGCCAAATCGCGGCTTGCGTAATATAATAATCCGGTTGCCGAGCGCCGTGCCTTCTACCGAAGGCAGACAGGAAGCCGAGGCACACGTTATACACCGAAGGAGTCATTATGGAATTCGATTATATCATCGTCGGGGCGGGTTTTTCGGGCGCGGTGCTCGCGGAACGGCTGGCTAGCCAACGCGGCGCGAAGGTGCTGATTGTGGACAAACGCCTCCATATCGGCGGGAACTGCTACGACTGCTACGATAAGTACGGCGTGCTCATCCACCTCTATGGCCCGCATATCTTCCATACTCCGTACAAAACGGTCTGGGACTATATCACCCGTT
>MIBD01000083.1:0-1495 GCA_001829395.1 Spirochaetes bacterium GWF1_49_6
ACCGGCCCGTAAACCGGCAGGGTGATATTCGTGCTCCATACGACATTATCGATAGATACGGAGTTAAAAACTCCGTCACCGACTTTGACATACACACCCGTGACCGCGCTTTGCGGATCGTTCACCGTACCGAAGAGCGAATACACCCCGCCCACCAGTTGACCGTTAGTGGGGGAGAGTAAAGTAAGAATCGGCGCGGAAGTGTCCTTTGCGGGAGCCGGCTCCGGAGCGGTACTACATGATGCGGCGATAAAAAATGCCATGAAAACTAACATAAACCCTTTCATAATTCAACCTCCATACCCTTTACTAATATATTTTATGATTGATTATAGTTTATTCGCTGATAATAAAAATATCAAGTTTATGATAGATATTTTAAATATTTTAAATATATTATAACATGCTGTTTATAATACCGCGATTACGTCTGTAAAGTGAAATAAAATAATAAATATTTATTTGACCGGATTAAGAAACAATTTCCACCCACGGGAATCTGTCCGACTTTCCGGTGTTTATCACATCGAGCATCATGGCGGTGATATTACGGGTGTTGTATTCTTCGAGCATTTTCCGCCGTCCCGCCCGCGCGATAACCAGTCTTTCTTCGGGATTGGCGAGATAATACGTTATTTTTTTATCGAGGTCGATTGTTCCCTCGAACCAGACCAATTCCCTGCCGTATTCGAATAATTCTTCGATGCGCGGGAACTTCCACGGCAGATAGAATATCCCCAGGGTCAGGTAATGCGACATCCGGTCGCTGGTATACTTATCGATCTGCTGGAACGCGCTGACGCCGACGCCGATGTCCGCGCTTTTTATCGCGGCGATATACTTTTCCCCGCGCACCCATTCAGAGGATTTCGCGAGCTTCAGCACCTTCAGCGCTTTACGGAACACGCGTGAGAACGGGTTAGTCTTCCATACGAGTTCCTCGATCCCCCCGTAGAAACGGACGTCGCGGCGTTTTCGCAGATACCTTACTGTGGCTAAACGTTCATGATCGGCAAATCCGTAGGGCGAGCCGCTCATGACGATGGGATAGCGCTCGGGGGGAATGAGGCCGGCATATTTTTCCGTGACATCCGGGTCGGACGGGTTGAAGTAGTATGCCGCGATACATGGATTTCCCTGCCGTTTGTACTCCCGCAAGAGGTCGCCGCCGGAGGACATAAAAAAGTAATCGACGGAACTCAGTATTTCTTTCAGCCAGGGTTCGATCGGGATGCGGATATCCCCGTACCACAGCGCGACGGGAATCCCGCTCGTCTTGATCCGCCGGATCGTACCTGTTTCGAGATAATGCCCCTTCCCGATAAAAATTAGGTCGTTCCCGGGAATAAGTTCGGAAAGACGCATATCCGCGGCGGCGCGTCCGACTTTTCTCATCAGGTCGAGATAATCGTACTCGGTCACATCGCACCCGTTAAGCCGGAGTCCCTTCGCGAATATAATATCCCCGCCCAGTTCGTGATCGTTGAAATACCCG
>MIBD01000083.1:1520-9914 GCA_001829395.1 Spirochaetes bacterium GWF1_49_6
TCGCAGTGTTTTATAAAAACAATCCCGGCTACTGAGAAATTATATAGATGAGGTTATGCCGTTGATTTTTCGTCATTTGACGAAAAATCCTTCTTCATCAATTTGATTGAATTTTCGGAGGTCGAATCCCCACTTCTTTTCGAGGAGATTATGCGACAAATCTCCGTTCGTACTGGTGCCTTTCATGTAGCGCGATTTACCGGCAAAATGATAGACGCGGGAAGCGGGGGCAGCGACAAGTCTCCAGTTCGCAGTCAGGAGCTTGAGACACAAATCCACATCCTCGCAGCTGTTGCGGTACCCCTCGTCGAAAAATCCAACCTGTTCGAGCGCTTCCCGTCTGCCGAGGAAACAAAATCCTCCGACAACCGGAACAAAGGTATCGCGGTCAATTGTGTTTTTTAGTTTTATCATAGTGACTACAGCATCCTGATAATTATAAACAGCAGAATCTTCAAAAGTTCTAAAAAACCCTTCCCGCGTCTCCATAGTCGGAGCGGCGAGCGCGGTTTTGGGGTGTCTGACTAATGCCTGATGAAGTTCCGTAAGCCAATTCTTTCTGGGAGTTGTATCATCGTTGATAGTTCCCAGAAATTCTATGGATGGGAATTGCTCGATCAGATAACGCCACCCGGCGTTATTCGCCCCGGCGAAACAACGGTTTTCAGGGAGATTTAAAATATGCACCCTTTCATCCCATTTGAATTTCGCGAGATAATTTTCTACCGCTTTTTGCCCGTCGTTGACAATACAAATTACCAAATCGGGATGGTGATTCTCTTTAAGAATAGTTTTTACCGTGTTCCGGATAAAGGAAGTCTGGTAGATAGGTATAACCATACCGATTTTATAATCTTGCATTTTAACCTCTTTGCTTGGTAATTTGTAGATAACCGAAACAGTTAACCTTAATCTTTCGTTTTTGGCGTTATTCTCAATATTTTCAGCAGCATACTTTTACCCTTCCCGATAATTTTATAAATAAACTCATCTTTTATCAACAAAAGCAGAAGTATATAGAACGCCGAGGAGGTCGCGGTTCCTAGGATGAATAGAAGAAGGGTATTGGAGATAAAAAGCCGGAATACGAAAATAATACCCAGCATCCCCGCGGCGCCTATCAGGTAATTGATACTGCCCCGGGAGAATAATGGGATGGAAAGGTATTTCCGTGATAATATATATAACGTGATAACAAACGACGCCTCGGATAACGACATGGCGGCACAGGTAGCGTTAAACGAAAACATCGGGATAAAAATCATATTCAGGGTAAAATTCACTACGGCTCCGGCTAATGTCGCGAGCATCATTTTCCGCTCCTGGTTATTCGGTAAAAGGACGTGGAAAACAAAGAAAGCCGATAACGGGGTGAGTAGAACGATAGGAGAAAGAAATTTTAGGGCAAGGCTTGCCGCTAAAAACTTGTCGCCGCCGAATACGAATAACAGTTCGTAGGAAAAGGATGTTAAAAGCACGATTGCAGGGAAGGAAAGAAAATAAATAAAATTCAGTGAACGGGAAGCGAGCTCGTTATACTCCTTCTGCATCCGGTTATTCAGATAGAACGATAGCCTCGGTATCAGCACATTGGAGAGGGACATGATGAGGGCCATAGACATGGCGACAATTTTCCCGTTGATCGCGTAAAAACCAACGGCGGCGTCCCCTTGCATACCGCCTAGAAGAATTGTATCAAGTGTTTTATATACGCTGGCGATAATCCCCCCGAAGAAAAGAAGGAATACGGGTTTCAGATGCCGCCGTAGATCCAGATTCCTGAAGCTGAAGCTGACATATCTGCGGCTGTTGATCATATTGAGGATATTCGCCCCGCTGATCGCAATCACGAAAATCAGCGCGTAAAAGAGGTAATCGGATTTTTGATGAATCAGGATGAAGATCAGTCCGAATGAAACGACTTTAAAAACGATGCTACGGATAGTGATATATCTGTAATTCTCGATCCCGCTGTAGAGCCAGTCGATCGCGAAGATATTGAGAATTAAATTTCCTCCCAGGATAATGTATAAGAGGGAGTCGTTTTTCATTTTATCGATAAACATGAAGAGAACGATATAAGCGAGAGTGGATACCAGCGTGAAGATGGTGCTGAGGATAAACAATTCTGAGAACACTTTATTCAGTTTATCACGGTCTCCCCTGACTTTTGAAACCTCCTTGATACCGTAGGCGGGTATTCCGACGCTGGCTAATAAAATAAAATACCCGACTATGGACTGCGCGTAGTTGACTCTTCCGATACCGTCGGGCTCTAAAAGTCTTGCGACATAGGGGAATGTGATAAGAGGAAAGATGATATTCAGGACGGTTAATAAGGTATTATAAATATAGTTTTTAGAAATCGAAGGTTGATTACCCATAGTTCATCCGCTATTAGTCTTTATAATTTTCTGAAAGAAGATATATTATAATCTTCTTTGTGCTTTTCCACAAGATACTTTATAATAAAGAAAAACAGGACAGTTAGATGGACCTTTCAAAAAAATTCGATGATTATTTCATGGGCAATCGTCCCGAAGTGCTGGAATTTGTCCCGGTCGAATGTAAAAAGATTCTTGAGGTGGGGTGCGGGCAGGGCGGTTTCGGGGCGATCATCAAAGAGCGCAATAACGCCGAAGTTTGGGGTGCCGAGTTGATGGAAGAACCGGCTAAAGTGGCCGCGACCCGTCTGGATAAGGTTTTAACAGGCGATTTCGAATCCCAGCTAAAAAATCTGCCGAAAAATTATTTCGATTGCGTTATTTTTAACGATTCCCTTGAGCACCTCACCGACCATTACCGGGTATTGCAGGAAGTGAAAAAACTCTTAATCCCCGGAGGATATATCGCGGGGTCTATCCCTAATTTCCGGTTTTACAGGAATATCAAAGAAATATTATTTAAAAAAGAGTTTAAGTATATTTCCGCCGGTATTCTTGATTATACTCATTACCGGTTTTTTACCGAAAAGAGTATTGTCAGGACTTTTAACGAGTGCGGCTATGAAATCGTTAGGTTGAATGGAATAAACGAGGATAAAAACAAGAAACTCAAAATACTGAACTTCTTCCTCTTCGGATTTCTTAGGGACATGAAGTACGTCCAGTTTGGAATCACCGCGAAATCGGTATAACTTCCCGGGGCCATTTTTTAAAAATATTTCATGCTCTACACGAAATATTTCTCGCTCGCGCACATTTTTAAGAAACCGGTGTTTTCCTTCATGGTGTGTTTTTTTCTGAAGATATCCATAAAAATCATAAATAATATATAGGTTAGCACCAGCGTTTTATAGCATAAATAGGATAGTATAAACGCGTGCTTCCTGAAATATTTTATTTTGCTGACGGTAGAAATATTCCATTTTCTAAATGCGTTTTGCGGACTACCTCCCTCGAGATGGATAATTTTTGGCCCGGTAATTATCATGCGTTTCCAGTTTATTTTTTTCATCCTGAATTGAAGATCGTTCTCCTCTGAATATAAAAAGAAAGATTCATCGAATGGCCCGCATTCGGAAATAGCATTTTTATAGACAAACATATCCGCCCCGACAATCACCTCAACCTCTTTAATTTCCCCCCGGGTAGTCGAAGCAGGGGAAGATTTCTTTCTCCGAAGGATTTTCCTTGTCATTTTTTTTATCCGGTTGAAAATCTCGCGAAATAATCGATGAAAACCGCCATAAGAGTTGGTAACCTTGAGATTTTTATCTATTAAATAGGTTCCGATACACCCGATATGTTCGGTTTTGTGTTCTTCCATAAAATCATAGAACTGCTTGATCGCATTATTCAGGAGAATGGTGTCGCAGTTTAGAAAGAACAGGTATTTTCCTCTCGCGTGAGGGATTCCCAAATTATTTCCCGCGCCAAATCCGCGGTTTTCTTTACTCTCGATAAATGTAATACCCTCGATATTTTCCCTGATAAATTTGACTGAAATTTCGGACGAGGCGTTATCAACAACGATTAATTCGTAGTTTAGCCCATTCGTCTGCTCCCGGATCGATTGAATGCAATTTTGCAATAATCTTTCGGTGTTGTAATTTACGAAAATAACTGATACATCTATGTTTTCTTGAGGTAGTTTACTGTCGGCTTTCCGGGAGATATTATCTTTCAATTTTCAGTTCCTATGGGGGTATTCATTCTCGTTCCGTAGATATATTTGTGAATCTGTTAAAAGTTAATTCGCGATATTATAATGATATTTCCCATTTCTCTCAAATATCGGGCGGGGTTGGAATGATGTGACGGAATTCGTTTTCCCATGCTTGTTTTTTTTTCGGGCTTGGGGTATAATATGGACGCTTCAAGTGGGTTGTTTGAACTGAAAACCCATGCATGAGTGATTCTATATATTCTGAAGCTTTAAATATCAAAGACCAAACGGAGGAACTGCGATGAAAATAAAAATTATAGGACTCCTGATTATCCTGACTGCGGCTGTGGGGGTATACGCGAAGAACGAAATTCAGCAGGCTCAGGTTATCCCCAACGGGTTCGTCGTGAACTCGTCGGGATTAGCCGACGATTGTATGTCGCTCTTCATAAACCCCGCGGGACTGTCGCGTCTCGACCGCATCAACTTTCTGGTATCTACCGGGCATTCGCTCGACCTGAACTTCGCGGGCATATCCGGGACTCTCCCGTATGTCGGGGGTATGGGTATCGGTATCTTCCGGTTGACCACCGCGTTGGGGACGACCAAGGAAGGGCTGGTGATCGGGTGGGGAAAGGAAATCCTCGATTCGTTGGCAGTCGGGTTGAATTTCCGTACTGCCGCGCCGACCGTATTCGGGATGAACTATAATATACTATTCGATGTCGGGCTGATAATATACCCGAACTCGACATGGGGGGCGTTTTTCGCGGGCTCATGGATAGCGAATCGCCTGCATATCAGCGCGGTACTGCAGAATATCGGCAAGCATACCGGGGACGACCTCGACGAGGAAATGAACCTCCGTCTGGGGCTTTCCTATAATATCAAGGAAATCTGGACGAAGGTATTTTTCGAGAAGAACCTGATCAGTACCTCGGATTTCTTCACCCTCGGGTTCGAGTTTAGCCCGAAGCCGCTCGAATGGATCACGCTGCGTTTTGCGTACGATGTCAACTGGGAACGGGACGATTTCAAGATCGGGCTGAGTTTGAACGGGTTAGACTTCAGTCTCGACGGGGGATACTCGGTTAACCGGAACGATTATCAGGTCTCGGTGACGGGGTTCTTCGAGAGTTCCAAGAAGGATATCGCGGGCGAAGTCTATGACGAAGGGATGGGCTTATACAAGGAAGCGTTGGCGTATGATAAGAATAATGACGACTCGGCATACTTCAGCTATAAGACGGCGTTGACGAAATTTAAGCTCGCGCTGTTCTACGACCCTGAAAACGAAAAAGCGGACTATCAGCGGAATATTGTCGAGGATGTTCTCGACGGGTATCTCAGCAAGTTTATCAAGAAGGCCGAGATCGCCGAGAAGGGGAAGGACTATATCAAGGCGCTGAATTACTATTACCAGGCGTCGCTGATAGAAAATACCGCCGAGATAGACGCGCGTGTCAAGGACCTTTCCACCAATAAAACGGTGAGCCAGTATATCGACGATAAGACCCAGTCGGCCGAGAAGAACTTCAAGAAGGGCGACCTGATCGCGGCGAAAAAGGACTACCAGGATATCTATGTCGCGAAACCCTACGATAAGTCTATCGACGGGAAAATCAAGGATCTCGAGAACCTGCTCCGTGATAAAGCGAAGATCTATTACGATAAGGCTTACGACTACTATAAGAGTAAAAATTATAAGTCGTGTATCGACTACCTGAACAAAGCGCTGGTGTCGTACCCGGAATTTCAGGACGCGAAGGAGCTCAAGAGCGCGGCAAATTCGCTCTACCAGACGGCGGAGAATCTCAAGAACGCGTATGCTATGTACAAGCAGGGCAATACGATGGGCGCGCTCGCCGCAGTCAACAAGGTGCTGAATTACAATAAGAACAATTCCGATGCACAGGAACTGCAGGAAAAAATTATAGACAGTCTGCGGGCGGATATCAAGGCTAACCTCGACAAGGGCATTGTTTATTACAACGATAAGAAGTACGATAAGGCGATTGCCGAACTCAATAAGGTATTGGTTGTGGATAAAAATAACAGTGTGGCGCTGGATTACAAGAACCGCGCCGAATCGAAGCTCGAAGCGCTTAAAAAGCTGGGCGGAATGTAGCCCGTGGAGGACTGATGCGTAAAAAACTCGGAGTCAATATCGACCATATCGCGACCCTGCGTGAGGCGCGCAAGACGATCTATCCCGACCCTGTCGAGGCCGCCGTATTCGCGGAACTCGCGGGCGCGGACGGGATTACGGCGCACTTGCGGGAGGATCGCCGTCATATCCAGGACCGAGACATTTATATCCTGCGGAGCACCCTGAAGACCTCGCTCAACCTCGAAATGGCGCTCAATCCGTCCATCCTCGAGATCGCGCTGAAGGTGCTTCCCGATGAGGTGCGCATCGTGCCGGAGAACCGTGAGGAAGTGACCACCGAGGGGGGCCTCGATGTTATCGCGAACCGCGCGAAGCTCCGCGAGTTTGTCCCCGCGCTCCAGGAGAAACGGATAGTCGTGAGCCTGTTTGTCGATCCCGACCCCCGTCAGATCGAGGCGGCTGTGGACTGCGGCGCGGAGTTTATCGAAATCCACACCGGGAGTTACGCCGACGCGAAGGGCGATAGCGCGATCCACGCGGAGTTCGAGAAGGTGCGGAACGCCGCCGGGTTCGCGGTGTCGATCGGCCTGCGCGTCAACGCCGGGCACGGGCTGAACTACCGTAATGTCGCGCCTATATGCCAAATCCCGCAGATCGAGGCGCTGAATATCGGGCATTCGATTGTCTCGCGCGCTGTATACGTAGGCCTCGAACGCGCGGTACGTGATATGATCGACGTGATGAATAGTTAGAAATGCGAAAAGTTAACTATCCTTTAGATCGGCAGCAGTTTCAATCCCAGCACGATGACAAACGTTCCTACCACACCGTTGACGAACTCCACCGCCAATAATTTCCGGGGGTAGGCCGACTGGATCAGCATATTCCAAAACCGCGGGTAGACCCGGATAGCGGAGAACGCCGCGGCCAGAATCAGCGCGGTCGTCCATCCGGCGGGTTCGGCGAACAGGCTCCGCAGGTAGATATACCCGGCGGTCAGGATATACACCTCCACCTGCGTCCCCAGCGCCATCTTGACGATATACTCGCTTTGCTTCGGCCATTTCCTCAGCGCGGGATGCTCGCTCTCCTGCTTGTACAGTTTCGCCGTGAAGGGGTTCATATAGAGTATCCCCACCGCCACGAAATGGATCAGCCCGATCGCAAACCCCCACAATAAAATCTGTAGTATCATCTATGTCCTCCTAAAGAATATTCTGAAGGCCATTTCCTTTCTTCTATGTATACTATTAAAGGCATAATACTTTCTTTCCTCCTCGGATTTAACCTCGAAGACAGGCTGTCAGCAGAAAGAAAGGAACAAAAAAAGAGGTTCCCCGCCTGACTTCGCTTTTCGGGCGTAACTCCTCCCTACGGTCATCGAACAAACGCCCTCAGCGCTTGCCCCTTCGGGGTAATCGCCCGCACCGTCCGTGAGAAGAATCTCGCTCGTAGCGGCGGGGGAAAAACAGGAAAAAGTAATAGCCTATTGGATAATAATCACCCCATTTCCCAGTATTGTCTTTTCTCCGGCTGTTTTCTCCCTCGCGCTGTCGCCATCCATGGCGCGCTCGGGACTAACGCTTCCTTGCGTTTCGTCCGCGCACTATAAAGCGCTGTATCGAGGTTTAATCCTTGTACCCTATTTACTCCGGTCGCCGAGCGTAGTCGAGGCGCAATTTAAACTTTTTAGTCTGCGGTCGTTGAGCGAAGCCGAAATGACCGCTAATCCTTCTTATCGGGTGCTTTTGTTACATTCCTGCAAATTGCCAGTCGATGGAGAAGATTTTCATCCCCTTCCATCAATGAATCCTTTTTTGCGTGACTCCATCCCTGAACCTGTTTCTCCCGGTTAAACGCAGCTTCGATACGGGTATATTCTTTATAGTAAACTAAACTAACCGGCAGACGTTTCGACGTATAATTCGCGCCCTCACCCGCTTGATGTTCCGATAGGCGTTGTTCTAAATTCCAAGTACTTCCGGTATAGTATGTTTCGTCGCGGCATTGAAGAATATACATATATGGCATAAACATTCCTTTTCCGGCATCTCGACTACGCTCAATACCCGGCGACTTTTTTTATGGGGCACTTCGGCTGCGCTCAGTGTCCGTTCGGCTGCGCTCAGTGTCCGTTCGGTTATACGCAGTATCCGATTTTTCTAATTATAATTATT
>MIBD01000084.1:0-808 GCA_001829395.1 Spirochaetes bacterium GWF1_49_6
AAAAAATTTCGCCTGAAGTATTGAAAGAAGCGGGGTTGACCAATATCACGGAAATCAAGTGACCATGAAACGTTTTCGTTCCTCTATATCGGCGATTTCCCTTGTCACTACTGGCATTCTACTTATGATGGCCGTGTCGATTATGACAATCGCGCAGTTTTCGTTTTTCAGTACGCTGCATGACGCGGAGGGCGCGAGGGGCTATTGGTTTATCGAAGGCCGGGTGCAGGAATATTTCGATTATCTTATCCAGGGAAAAAGCCCGCTAAAAACAGGCGTATTTAAACAAACCGAAAAACTTGAAGGTACCGAACAGGCTTATCAGTTCGATATAAAAAAGATAGGGAAAGACCTGTATTCACTTACGGCGACGATGAATTGGAAAAATCAGGTTCCGCTGAAACTCACTGTCGAATTCTCCCGTCTCAATCTCTTCAATTATGTCTGGTTTTTTAACTGCGATAAAACCGCGACTATTATTCAGGATATGATTGTGGTCGGGGATATCGCGGTACGCGGAAATCTCACGATCTATACCACTGAGGGAGGAAGCTCCTTCTACTGGTACTCGTCTCAGGGATACATCCCCAAGATCGATTACACCCAGAACCCGCCCGACATGAAACCGGTCTATTTTGAGAAGGATTTGCAGGAAATGGTACAGGCGCAGTATCTGAGCGCGAATTTCGCCCCGAGGGCGGTATCGTTCAGCGAATCGCTCCAGAAGAACGACACCCTCGCGACCGTCATCCCTCCCGGTTTTGCGTCCGTCTGGCAGAATTATATCCGTTATGTTGAGCCGGCATGG
>MIBD01000084.1:827-1440 GCA_001829395.1 Spirochaetes bacterium GWF1_49_6
GAGCTACTAGCGTTCGGTAACGGGTATACGACGCGTTTCTCGGTGGATACCGATTTGATCTATCATGTGTTCGTCAAGAAGACGGATTCGAACGCAAAGTATCAGTTGATCTATACTCCCGACTATGCCTATTATTACGGGCCGCAGGGGCCGGACATGTTTTTCGGCGTGGAGAATAAACGTCTTATCCTGAAAGCCTCCGAGAAGCCCATACCGCTCTTTTTCCCTGAAGAGGCATATCGTTTCTTCGGGTACTATGGGATCGGGAGCGAGTTATGGTCGTACATTTCACGCGACGAGGATGTCGATACAGTATATCTTGAGGAGGCGGCGCCGGAGAATCATCTCCTCGCGGGGATAGACTTCGATTATTATCCCGCGCAGAAGGTGGTAAAAATCCTGACATCGGCGTTCTATAAAAAATACACGCAAAACTTAGGAAACGGCGACGGGCAAAAGATGGGATTTAATTTCCAGTCGATGAACGGACGCATCTTTTTTTATCTGGGCGGCCAGAGAACCACGGCGTTTTCCAGCTTCGGCGATCAGGTAATTTTCGATAATCCCCCCGCATTCGGTACGGCGGTTCAGGTTGTCCAGGATCCCCCCGAGT
>MIBD01000084.1:1505-1689 GCA_001829395.1 Spirochaetes bacterium GWF1_49_6
ATATTGCTCGATTTGGGCGAAATCCAGAATTATCCGCAGAACGGCGTAATAATGGCTACCGTCCCGCTGCTCATCAAGGGTACGGCGCACTCGCCGCTGGTGATTATTTCCACCCGCAACATATACCTGATCAATATCAACCCCGGAAAACAGGGAGAGCCCGTCATGGTCGTTTCAGGCTCGG
>MIBD01000084.1:1726-3400 GCA_001829395.1 Spirochaetes bacterium GWF1_49_6
CGATCTCTATAAATGCATCATCTACACCCCGTTGGACGACCTCTACTCGGTTTCCGAATCGGGGGAGTTTAATAACTATCCGGTGACAGTCTACGGGAGTGTGATTTTTACAGGGGAAGGGATACAGAACGCGATGAAAATACCTATGTTCGAGAAAAACTATATCTATTACCGGGGCATCCTGAATTATCTGGATAAGGAGCCATTCTCTTATTTCCCGATGCCTGTCGATATCCGCAGTATCAAAAAAGATTAATCCGTTCCGCCTTCGTGAGCATGTATCGTACCTTCTTCAATGCCGCGAGCGCGCCCCCATAAAGCGACTGCCACCCTTCGATCAAATCCGCGGATATTTCCTTATCCCACGAAGAGGACTCCAGTATCCTTTCGATAGAATCCTGCATCACGAGTTCGATCAGTTTGCTGACAGCGTTACCCGCCTTCAATGCGGTCAATACCGCGCGGTCGAAATCGTTCATAGCGCGGAAATGCGGCGATAAGTCCTTACCCTGCCGGAATAAAGGCATTGCTTGTTTCGACGAGGAATACGCGCGTTCGGCGGAAGGAATCAGCGTATCGCACGCGGAAATCACCGATCGGAGGTACTCCGCATACGGCGCGGGGTCGGACGGGGTGAAGTCGATGCGGACGGACTTATCGATAGGCGCGCGCAGGAACTCGGCGGCGGTCTCCTCGAACGGGAGATGGCGCGCGCCGTGGATAAACGCCCCGCCCTCGGTGGCATTGATGACAGGGACGTCCGTCGCGGCGATTTCGCGTTTGAACCACTCGAGGAACGTGAGGAATTTCCTGTCGGTCAGGACTTTCCCGCCGGAGTATCCGTCGATAAAAATCTGGTCGGACAGGATCAGCGTCCGCGCATGGTAGCCCTCGTATGTATGGAACTTATCGATCTTATAGAAGAAATAATCCTCGAGCACGTTACCCCGGAAGTGGGTCTTTTTCCCGGAGTAGGCGAGATCCTGCCCGGCAAAGATAATCGGCGAGCATCGCAGAAAACGCGCGAAATCGAACGCCGTGGTGGAAACCGAACCCCCGGATTTCAGTTCGCCCTTCGCGCCCCAATAGCCGGACAATTCCCGGTAGATCGGGAAAAACGAATCGTACATCAGCGTCCGCGCGGGGCGGTATTTCGCACAGGTCAGGAACGACCCCGCAGCGTCGATAACGAGAGTGGTATCGGCATGCCCGGAGTAGAGCAGGAACAGGGCGTTCTTGTCCTGCGGGTCTGCGGATACCGTGAAGTCCGGGGAAATGCCATTACCCGCGAGCATCGGCAGGGCGGTATCGGCAGCGATAATCACCATCCTGTCCGCGTACCGGCGTATCGAATCGATATTTTTCGCGAGCGACGGCCCCGCGCCCACGATTAACGCGGGTTTGCCCTCGAACGGGTGACGGAGGTGATCGATACCCGGCGTAGCGAAGTGGAACGGAAAATTTTTTATCAGGTTGCGGAGCCAGACCATACGAAACCGCTTCAGCGTGTTCTTATTGATCTGCCGTTTGGAGAGGTAGGATGCGATGATGCCTTCCATACCGGAGAATTCGCCGGGGAACAGCGCGGAATAGGGGCGGTGCAGATAGTAATTCAGTTCGCGGACGTCGCGCGATTCGAGGAACGGGACGATATCTTCCGCGCGGGATAGAAAA
>MIBD01000084.1:3497-3868 GCA_001829395.1 Spirochaetes bacterium GWF1_49_6
CGAGGGTGTTGAGGAAGGTTTCCGCGATATAGCCGAGCCCCAGCCCCGCGATAAATGTCCACTCCATCGAGGGATTGAAGCGGGATATGACCCGCTCGGCTTCTTTATAGGGTTGGACGGAGTGCAGGGTCACCGTATTTTCACCGCGGGTTATCCTGATATTAGGCAGATGATCGCGGGTCTCGAACCGTTCGATATGTATTTCGTCTTTCATAATGAACCTACAGATAGGAGGTGGAAATAATAATACGCCTGACGATATTCGCGAAAACAGGCGCCGCGGCCGCCCCGCCGGTATGTTCCGGGGCATGGGGGCGATTGAGCGTCACCACTATGACCAATTTCGGGTTATCGGCGGGCACAAACCCGAT
>MIBD01000084.1:3881-5200 GCA_001829395.1 Spirochaetes bacterium GWF1_49_6
CCGATGAATACAGCGTTATAGAGGTCGGAATAATACCCCGCGCCGCCTTTTTTGGCGACCTGCCCGGTACCGGTTTTCCCCGCGATCGAGATACCCTCGACCTGCGCCTTGATCGCGGTGCCCTGCTCGCTGACGACCGTTTTCAGCATCGAGAGAGTCTTGATACAAACATCCTTCGATATGACGGGAATCTCGATCGTTTTTGGGAGGAATAGTTCGACGCCCGCCGAATCCTTTACCGAACGGACGATGATCGGGTTCTTGTAGACACCCCCGCCCGCGATCACGCATGCCGCCGCCGCTAGCTGGAGGGTGGTCACTCCGATTTCCTGGCCGATTGCGAGCATGTACTTAGACAGGTAAGACCACTGATCGACAGGGCGAAGTATCCCCGATTCCATCCCGGTCAGCGGGATCATAGGCATACTGCCGAAGCCGAGGCTTTTTAAATAATCGTAGTACTGTTTCTTCTGGAAATTCGCCGCGACCTGCACCATACCGACGTTGATAGACTTCTGGAGTATCCCCGACAGGTCGACATTGCCGTAAACCGCCGGGGAAGTGAATATATAATCGCCCACCTGAAATTCGGAACTGCAATAGTAGGCGGGGCTATGAGGGGACGCGATTTTCTGGTTCAGCGCGTTGGCGGCGGTAAATATCTTCATCACGGAGCCGGGTTCGTAAATTTCCGACACCGAGGCGGGACGGATGGTATTCGAATGAATCGTCGAGAAATCGTTGGGGTCGTAGGTGGGGAAGTTCGCCATCGCGATTACCTCTCGTGTCTCGACATTCATCACGACGACGCTGCCCATATCGGCCTCGTACTGGAGGACGCCGTTCTTGATCTCATCGTAGATAATAGCGCAGACATAAGGATCGATGGAGGTATAAACGTTATTGCCTTTCTCGAGATAGGAGTTGAAATGGTACTCGATACCGCCGAGACCCTGGTTATCGATACCCACGAATCCGACCATGGAACCGGTATACCAGTAGGGGTAGAAGCGCCCCTGTTCCTCGACCACTCCGATCTCGTCTTCCTTGATGGCCTTCTTGCTCTTCAGCTCGGCGATCAGTTTATCCATGACCTGCTTCTCGCTGGGCGTGATTTTACGTTTCAGCCATACGAAGCCCTTTTCTTTATATAAGGCCTGCAGGTCATCCTTCGACATAAAGTTCAGTTGAATCAGGATTTTAAAGAGGTAGTCCCGTAATTCGGGGGAAAGCAGGTCGGGGCGGGCATATACGGAAAACGAAGGGGAGTAGAGCGCAAGCTCCTTCCCGTTCACATCGTAAATCACCCCGCGTTTGGG
>MIBD01000084.1:5225-5601 GCA_001829395.1 Spirochaetes bacterium GWF1_49_6
CGCGGGTCGGGAAAAAAGGTTACGGTTGTCAAACGGATTAACAGGATGATAAAAAAGAAAACAAAGAAAAAAATAACGAGGCCGACCCTTCCCTTCCGCATCATATACTCCCGGACTATTATAAGAGGTAAGATAGGAAAAATCTAATTTCAGGTTATTTAATATCCAGTTCTTTAAAGAGGGTCATCATCAGATGGTCGTTGATAATGTGATTGATATAGGTCTGTGTCGCGATAGACACGTTATCGAAACGAACCGCGAAACCGGGGGGCAGGGATTCGCTCGAAAGCGTTTTATTGATACGGACAACCGTACTCTCGACAAAGAACTTAAAATCGCGGAAATGGATTTCCATATATACCGGTTGGTTGAGGTC
>MIBD01000084.1:5608-11783 GCA_001829395.1 Spirochaetes bacterium GWF1_49_6
TCGAAATTGGTGGTCTGGATATAGGAGCCGCCCGCCGAAAGCGACAGAATCTTTCCGGTTTCGGTTGTGGATGAGTTTATATTCTTATAGAATGTCGCGAATAAGGGCCAGTCCACACGGTTATATTTGCGGCGGTTCTTCTGGGTGGACTGAAGGACATTATCGAGTTCATCGATGCTTCCGAGAAGGATGATGTTTTTATTCCATTCCATCAGTTGGGTCTGGTCGTACTTTCCCGTTTCTTTCTGGGCTATGATGACGGGAAATAGGGGATTCAGGTGGAAAAATACTTCCATGGTCTTTTTATCGATGAGTGAAGAAGAGGCCACTGTGTAAATGATAGCTCCGACCTCGGGATTGTTGATCAGGAAAATGAGCGCATCGCGAAGGTTACGGGCACGGAAAATCTGGTATCCGCCCTTAACCTTTTCAATCTCGGACTTGAATAAATCCCCGGACGACAAATAAATAATTTTATCCATGGAGGATCTCCTTCACCAACCATTCCTATAATATTGTATTATAGATTTAAAAGTTCCGCAAATCTCAAGCGGCTTTACATTTATTCTTAAACTTCAGCAGAACTTCCTCGGCTCTTTTGTACTCACCGCGAGACATATAGATGACGCTGAGTTTTGCCGCGATATCGAGATCGGCGTAAAAATCGGGGTCGGAGTCTTTTTCCATGATTTCGCGATACCGCCGTTCCAGTTCTTCCGCGTCTCCCGCATCGGTAACAAGTTCGCTAAAATTCTTTAACTTCGGCACATTAAAGGAAGGGTCCTGCTGTTTGGTAAGGTCGATATAAATTTCGTATTGCTTCTGAGCGTTTTCCAAATCTTTGAGATTCACATATATATACACCAGTATCTCATGTACCTTCGGGTTATCGAAATTCGATTGCTCCATCTCAAGAAATTTTGTTAACGCCGCCTGAAAGTCCTTTTTATTAAAATCAGAAACAGCGTCGATGGTCAGGTCCTTATAATCGGTTTGGGATTTGATTTTTTTTGTCTTCTTAGCCATTTTACCCTCCAAGTATTAGCATAATGAGAATATCGGAACTAAATCTTATTATTTTATATATGATAATTAAATAATAAAAAAGTATTAAAATGCCATGCATGGATTTTGGCTAGTATGCTTAAACTTTACTAATATAAAAAATTATTCTATAATAAAAAAAATTTAGGAGGAGTCTATGCGGAAAAATATGGGATTTAAGGCATTGTTTGTAGTTTCATCTATTCTAATCATTCTTTCCGGTTGTGATAAGGGCGGGAATGGCGCGAATAATTCCGGCGGGAATAATTCCGGTAATCCTTTACCGCTCGAAGATAAATACTTTCCCAAGTATCTTCGGAATAGTTTATATACAGACAAATATGGATATAAGGATACTGTGTTTTTCGGCGAACAGTTGATTTTCATGAATGTAACTATCACCAACCAGAAAAAACAAGTATACATGTTTGTTAAAAGCGAGATGTCCGGTTCCGAGGGATATATCTATGAGGGAAATGTTGTAAAGAATCCCATGAATAAAGGAGTGATTTTTGAAAACACTTCCGCAAGCAAGAAGCCTGATCTTGCAACCGGGCAAAAGATGGAAGTAATTGCGCCTGTACTGGTTTATGTCATGGATACGAAGGAACAGGATACTACATGGGCTGATGTGGTTTATTATAACGCCGATTATCCGGTGGTCGCTGAAACCAAGACTATCCCCTCTTCCTACCGCTGGGTACAATTGAATAAAATTTCCATGAATTACGAAGATGTAAAGATGTGTGTCGGTATTCTAGATGCATTATATGAATACTTCGGCGCTTTGAAAAATAATTCCTCCGATATAAAGAAGATAGCGCAGGCTAAGGAAAGCGGGAAGATTAAACTCACCGATTTGATGAAGGCGTTTCCTGCAAGTTCCATGATTGAATACGCGAATACCGCTCTGAATACTATCGAGGGTGCGGATACTCCTGTAGATGTAGAGGGCGACGGCGGGGGCGAAGTGATTAGCGCGGATGAGATATACGGAGATTAATTACATTGGAGGTTGCGATGAATAAGGGTCGTTTCATATTAGTATTTCTTTCATTTGTGGTTATATCAGTGATGACGCTTTCATGCGGGAATCAATCCGCCAATGCGGGTAAGGGTGTTTTGGATACCTATACCGGGAATGTCACTATAAACGGCAAACCCGTACAGGTAGGTATGCAGGTCGCCGACGGGTCGGAAATTACCACCGCCGAGGGCGCGTGGTGCGATATCGTATTCCCCGGGAAAAATATCTTTCGTATCTATGAAAAAGCCGATGTGATTATTACACTCGGTTCGTCGGATAAACAGATCGTACTGAAGGCCGGAAATATCGCAAACGTACTCTATAGCCTGAAAGACTATCAGGACGGATTTAAAGTTGAATTGTCGAGTTCTGTGGTAATAGTTCGCGGCACCGTATTCTATGCCGCGTCCGAAAGTCCTACGAACTCGTATATTTGCTGCTGTAACGGGACTATCGATGTTCAGGAGAATAAGGGCGGAAAGGTCGACGCAATGTCCGCGGCGCATCACCAGGGATTAAGGGTATATCCCTCCGGCGCGACCAACGCGGGAATGGATTATCATACCGATCAGGACTTGGATGAGATCGCTAAGAAACTCAATCTTACAATCGACTGGACGAAAATCGGCGGACTGCACGAATAGTCTCCGCATTGTTAATCTCCGTGCATATAAAAAAGGAATTTAAATGCTAAAAGTACGGATTAGGGAACATGACGAAATCGTGGTTTTTCATCTCAAGGGGGAAGTGGTAGTGCTCAATCTCCAGCAGATAAAAATCCCCTTTGAGGAAAAAATCGCGCTGGGTAAAAAGCAGTTCATATTTGATCTCGAACTAGTGACCTATATGGACAGCGCGGCTATCGGGATGTTCTATACGAAACTGGTTACGCTGAAAAAAGAGAGCGGGACGGTAGAACTGATTAAACCGAGCGCGTCGATTAAAAGGATCATCGTATCGACGAAACTAATCGATTTAGTAAGTATTTATGACAATGAAAAGGACGCGGTGAACGCGTTGAAATAAGTCTAATGCAATTTCCGGGAGGTAATTGATGCGCAAGGGTGGAATTTTATCGGGTTTGTTCATACTAATCAGTATCGTTATATTCATCGGATGTGATAAAACAGAGGGGCTAACTGTATATACCGCGAATCCGGTGCCGCCTGCGGGTGGGATCAATCTCTTTAAGACGAATGATGTGTCATTAAAAATCGGGCAGATTGCGTATTTCGAGCACCATTTCTCAGGGTCGGTAGGGGTATTGCAGGACTTTGTCATCAGTAATACCAACGTATTCGCGCTGAAAAACGATTTCCGTCAGCTGCCCGAAAGCGGGCTTGTCGGCGGCTCTTTCCATGGGGTATTTGTCTTCGAGGCCAAGCAGCCGGGTACGACGCTGTTTTATATCTTCGAGAATTTCCGGGGCGTGATTACCTACCAGCATACGAATATGATTACCGTGGTCGAAAAATAACGTGCGGCGCGGATTGATTGCTTTATCCGCACTGCTTTTTTTATTTCTGATGGCGTGGGGCGTAAATCGATCCAGAACAATCAAGCACGGTGAGGCGGTTTTGGAATTAAACGGTAAAACATCCGTTACGGTGAAGGCCGGAACATTAATGAGCTATTCGGGTATTGTCCACGGTTCGGTCGGTAAATGGCTGGTCTATAAAACCGAGGGTGATGAGATACTATCGGTGACCGACGAGAAGAAGGAGTACTTTTACCCTGAAAAGATCGCGGCGGGTATGAAGGGCGCGGATAAAGCGAAACTTACCTACATATTCAAGGCGCTCGAACCCGGCAAGGTCATCCTTCACATGATTAAGGAATACCGTTTCGAGGAAGAATCACGGGAGTCCATAGAAATAATCGTGGAACCCTGAATTATTACTTTTTTGGAATATGTATGATATCGTTGAACGGGCAAAAGAATTTATCAGTAAAAGTAGGCGAGATAATGGAATACCGCGGGCAGGTGCAGGAATCGGTCGGGTATTTCCTCAGCTTCGATATCTCGGATACCTCGGTAGTCAATATGGTGTCGCGTGATACCGAGTACGCATACCCCGAACGGATGAGCGCGGGAATGACGGGGGCTGACGAGGCGGTTCAGGTTTATCGCTTCAAGGCACTCTCCCCGGGCGGCACCGATATCGTGTTCACATTGGATTTCCGCGGAGATATCGAATCCCGCGAGGTCGTTCTGGTACAGGTGCAGCCTTAGTTCTGCGAATCCCTCATTTCATCTTAAAAGCGTCTTTCCTTATATTTTACCCCACATTTCTCCGATAAACATACCAAACCGGTTTCGGGGGAATTTATGAGGCAACCTCGCATTATTTCTATTATCATCGCCGCGGTATTGTCGCTTCTTATATCCGGCACATTTTCCGGCAAGCAATCTATTCTGGTATATGACACCGTTAAAACATTTATCCTGAGCGCCGACGGTTCGACGTCGGGGATGGTGTTCAAGTCCGGCGCGGACTGGTATGTCAAGGTCAGCGGACAGACCTACGGGCCGTATGAATCGGCGGAAGGCCTCGTGTTCAGCCGCGACGGCGGGGTTTTTGCGTATAACTATACGCTAAACGGACAATCGTTTGCCTCTATCAACGAGAAGGCCTACGGGCCGTATGAGGAATGCGGGGCGGTCAGCATCAGCCCCGACGGTTCGTACTTCGGGTTCTCCTACGCCACCAATGGGAAATATTTCGTAAGGGTCAACCAGAAACTTTACGGCACGTTCCAGAAAGCAGAATCCCCGAACTTTAACTGGGACGGTTCGGTTTCGGGGTTCGCCTACCAGTCCGGGGGTAAGTGGAAGGTGACGATGAACGGTAAGACATTCGGCGACTTCACGGTCGCGGCCTCGCCGAATTTCGACCAGTCGGGGAATCATTACGGGTTTTTCTACTCCGCGAAGAGTTCGAATTATATAGCGGTGGACGGCCAATCCTTTTCCGGCTTCCAGCTCGCGGTTTCCCCGGTCTTCAGCGCGGACGGTTCCGCATACGGGTATGTCTATACGAAAAGCCCGAAATGGGAGAACTGGTATATCCGGGTGAACGATAAGTCCTTCGGGCCGTATGAGAACGTTATCCCGCCGGTTATCAGCGCGGACGGCTCCGTGTATGGTTTCGCATATTTGAAGGAACAGAAGTGGTATATGCGTATCGGCGATAAAGCGTTCGGCCCATTCGACGAGGTAACCCCGCCGTCGTTCAGTAAGGACGGGAGTAAATACGGCTTCGTCTATTTCCGGGCGAAGAAGGGGTATTATGCCTATATCGACGGAAAGAGCTACGGCCCATACGAACAGGTCGCGCTCACGATAACGCCGGAGGGCAGGGTATTCATCGCATCGCTCTATAGCGGGATATATATCAAGGAAATCAAGTAGCTATTTCTCACCCGTCTTTTTTATAATATGATAGCCGAACTGGGTAGAGACGACTCCGCTCAGACCGCCGGAGCGCATCCTCGCGACCGCGTCCTCGAACGGTTTGACCATCTTACCCGGCCCGAACCATCCCAAATCCCCGCCCTTACTCTTGCTCGGGCAGGTCGAATATTGTTTAGCCAGCTCCGCGAAGTTTTTTCCCTTGCGGAGCTGACGTAAAAGTTCTTCGGCTAAAGATTTTTCCTTGACCAGTATATGACTGGCGCGGTATTCCATCGATGTCTTACTTGATGATAGTAATCTTTTTCATTACTATGGGCGTAACCGGTTTGTCCATCGCTCCGGTCTTGACCTTGCCGATAGACATGACCACGTCCAGCCCTTCGGTCACTTTCCCGAATATCGCGTGCTTGCCGTTCAGCCACGGGGTAGCGACGAGGGTGATAAAGAACTGCGAGCCGCCCGTGTTCGGTCCGGCGTTCGCCATCGACAGGATACCCGGCCCGTCATGCTTCAGCGACGAATCGAACTCGTCCTTGATCTTATAGCCCGGACCGCCGGTGCCGTTACCCTTGGGACATCCGCCCTGGATCATAAAGTCGGGTATGACACGATGAAAGACCAAGCCGTTATAGAAGCCTTTATTCACGAGGTCGATAAAATTCTGAACGGTAATCGGAGCCTTGTCGAGG
>MIBD01000084.1:11791-14259 GCA_001829395.1 Spirochaetes bacterium GWF1_49_6
TCTTTTTCGCGGACGATGCGGCGGGCATGGCGGTCTCATCCTCGCGAGCGAAACCGAAACTGAATACGGATAACAACAGAAATACGAAACTTGCTTTTCTCATGGGTTACTCCTTAACTTTGTCCAATATTTTAGCGGATTTGAGCAAAAAAATCAAACTCCGGGGTATTACGTACCCAAAGAATACTTTCAATTAGATTCACTACGCTACCCGGCATTCTAATCATTTCTGTAGTTTATTGCAACATGTAACTTGAAAATATCATACACCTGTGCTATTATTATGTAGGCGATTCGTTTTGTAGGAGGATCACAATGAAGGTGTTTCACACTCTTACGCTATCCGCAATCATTTTCCTGTTTATAATTCCGACGCTTCATGCAAAGCCGGGTGATGTCCTTTGGACTATTAAGACTGACGGCCAAATTAACAGAAGCCCGTGCTTGTGGGATGGGAAAATATATTTTGGGAGCGATGATTTTAGACTTTATTGCGCGGACGCGGTGACAGGGAAAACAATCTGGTCGAATCAAACATTGCTTGCTGTCTCTTCAAGCCCATGTGTTTGGGATGGTAAGGTGTATTTTGGGAGTTGTGATTATAAACTTCATTGCGCGGACGCAGTTACTGGGAAAACGCTATGGACGATAAAAACGGGTTATGATGTTGTTTCCAGCCCTTGCGTGTGGGACGGGAAGGTCTATTTCGGGAGCGATGATAATAAACTTTACTGTGCCAATGCAGTTACCGGGAAAATACTATGGAAGATTCAGACAGGGGATTTAGTTTTTTCCAGCCCGTGTGTATGGGACGGGAAGGTGTATTTTGGAGGTTGGGATAAAAAACTCTATTGTGCGAACGCGGTAACGGGGAAAACGATATGGACGCTCGAAACGGGAGATGCTGTTTCTTCAAGTCCGTATGTATGGGACAAGAAAGTCTATTTCGGGAGTGCGGATAATAAACTTTATTGTGCGGACGCGGTTAAAGGGAAAAAGCTATGGACAATTGAAACTGGAAATGACGTCTTTTCTAGTCCGAGCGTATGGGACAAGAAAGTCTATTTTGGGAGCGCGGATAAAAAGCTCTATTGCGCTGACGCGGTGACGGGGAAAACGATTTGGACACTTGAAACGGGAGACCCTATCTATTCCAGTCCCTGCCTGTGGGACGGGAATGTTTATTGCGGAAGCACGGATAATAAAATGTACTGCGCTGACGCGGTGACTGGGAAAACGATTTGGACATTAAAAATGGAGTCGGATGAGTATGGTATCGATTCTAATCCGTGCATATGGAATAATAAGGTTTATTTTGGTAGTTGGGATGGTACGCTATACTGCGTAGATAATGGGTCAAAAAAAATCGGTATTGCGTACCCATCGATAAGCGGGATGGACACGATGCAAAGTGAAAAATAATTACTATTCTGAATAGAAAAGCCCCGCTTTAAAAGCGGGGCTCATTCTTTAGGAGGGTATTTATTTCTTCATCAGTACCGCGTAACTAACCGGGGGCAGTTCGAACGGTTCGCCGGTTTTCACGGTGACCGTTTTTCCGCTGAGCATATCCACATATTCCCCGTCGGCGACATTCATCCATTCGAATTCCGCCGCGTCCTTCTTGCTGTTATTCATCACCACGATCGCAAACGATTTATCGTCCCATCGCTTATAACTGATCGTATGTACATCGCAGTACAGCATGTCGATTTTCCCGGTAGAGAATACGGGGTTATCGGTGCGTATCTTCGCGAGCTTCTGCGCGAACGGGAGGAAGTCGTAGTTGCCGTAGGCGCCGCCGTCTTCCTGCCACGGGTATGGGCCGCGGTTGAACGGGTCGGGGCCGCCGGTCATCCCGATCTCGTCGCCGTAGTAGATCGCGGGCGCGCCGGGATAGGTGAACTGCAGGACGAATATCAACTCCAGACGGGCTTTCATCTTCTCGTAATTTTTCTTATCGTACTTGGTATACCCGATCTCATAGAACGCGCGCGGGAGATCATGCCCGGAAATCAGATTCATCAGTTTATAGAACACGGGTTCGGGATAGTTTTCGCGCACCATCTCGAGAGCCTCGACCGTCTTTAGCGCATCGCCGCCCTTCGCGAAATTGATCGCCGACGAACGGAAGATGTAGTTCATAGTCGAGTCGAACATGTCGCCGATCAGGTACTTCGATGCGTCGAACCATACCTCGGAGAACGTGAACGCGTCGGGGTAGGCTTTCTTTAATTCGGTACGCCACTCCATCCAGAACTGGTCGCTTACCCATGGGGTGACGTCCATACGCCATCCGGCGGCGCCCTGCGCCATCCAGTACTTGGTCACCGAATCGGGCGCGATGAACGCGAAGTTTTTATAGGACGGGGATTCCTTGAGGTTCGCGAGAGTCGGGTTAGCCCATTGCTGGTACTTCTGGTCGGCAGTCGATGCCTTCGGCACGAATTCGAACCAGTCATAGTAGG
>MIBD01000084.1:14325-14643 GCA_001829395.1 Spirochaetes bacterium GWF1_49_6
TATAGACCGAGTCGGAGCCGCAGTGATTGAGGGACGTATCTAGGATGATGACGATTCCGCGCTTTTTAGCTTCTGCGACAAGTTTCTTAAACGTGGGCAGGTCGCCGAACATTGGGTCGATCTTCATATAATCACCGGTGTCGTACTTATGGTTCGACGGCGCGAAAAATATCGGGTTGATATAGATAACATTCACCCCGAGCGTCTTGAGGTAGTCGAGCTTCTGGATGACGCCGTCGAGGTCTCCCCCGTAGAAATCGTTGCAGTATTCGTTATCGTCGAGCTTGCAACCGTCGTCGTTCCCGGGACGCCACGGGA
>MIBD01000085.1:0-517 GCA_001829395.1 Spirochaetes bacterium GWF1_49_6
ATAGACTGCTTCACCCCGCGCATCGAAAATATATTGCAGCGCGGGGTTCGCAGTGACAGAAAATGGTAAGAATTGCTACTTCGTCATCAAGCCCCGGATCAGGCAGTCCCTTTACTTATCGCCGGGATTTGTCACAATCATTACGGACACAATCAATGATACGACCCAATACTAGAAGGAAAACGAGTTTTCCATTGACAAAAATAACAAAAGTGTTAAAATCCTTAATTAGAAAACTAAGGAGGCAATGATGAAAAGGGCATGGATAGTATTAGCTGTTACATGTGCTTTCATGCTGACGATGTCCGCGTGCGGGAACTCCGGGGGAAAAACCGACGAGAACAATTCGGCGGTACAGCAGTCTACGAACATTACGCAGGACGAACCGGACTGGAAAGGCCGCCTCCAGAAGATGGAAGCCCTGATGAAGGAATATGTGAAGGCGAAAGCCGCCGCGGACTCCGGCGATGCGGATGCAAAGGCGAAGTGCGGCGAAATGGAAGCCGAGCTCCGCGGA
>MIBD01000085.1:575-5927 GCA_001829395.1 Spirochaetes bacterium GWF1_49_6
TCCGGGAATGGTATGATAGAATCATGGCTATGGCGAAAATCCCTGAAATGAATTACGGCGAATAAACTAGTTCTATTATATATGCCTGCTTAACGGGTTGTACTCGCCGGGATAGATGACTAATTCGGGTATTCCCGGATCAGGGTATCTCGACATTGTTCAGGAGCTGCTCGATCATATTTTCGGGAGTCAACCCCTCTGCCTCTGCCTCGAACGACAGGATGATGCGGTGACGGAGCACGTCGTACGCGACCGCCTTGACGTCCTCGGGGATGACATACCCGCGCCCGTCGAAGAACGCCGCGGCCTTCGCGGCGCGGATGAACGCGATCGACGCGCGGGGGGATCCCCCGTATTTGATGAATCCTTCCTGTATGCCGAACTCCTTCGGGTTACGGGAGGCGAAGACGAGGTTAACGACATAATCGGTGATCGTATCGTCGGCGTAGATTTTCTCGGCGAATTGGCGGAGTTCGCGGATTTCCTGTGCGCCGACCGCTTTATCGGCAGTCGGTACAGTCGTACCGGCCATTCTGCGGATGATTTCCTTCTCCTCTGAACGCTGGGGGTACTCGACCCGCACCTTCATAAAGAAGCGGTCCATCTGCGCCTCGGGCAGGGGATAGGTTCCCTCCTGCTCGATCGGGTTCTGGGTCGCCATCACGAAAAACGGATTGGGCAGATTATAGGTAGTGTCGCCGATAGTGACCGTGTGCTCCTGCATCGCCTCGAGAAGCGCGGACTGCACTTTCGCTGGCGCGCGGTTGATTTCATCGGCGAGGACGAAGTTCGTGAACACAGGCCCCTTTTTTACGTCGAAATTCCCGCTGCTCTGGTTGTAGATCAGGGTGCCGCGGATATCGGCGGGCAGCATGTCCGGGGTGAACTGGATACGCTGGAAGCCCATGTCGAGTATCTGCGATAACGTACTGATCGCGAGGGTTTTCGCGAGGCCGGGGACCCCCTCTAAGAGGAGATGCCCGTCGGACATAATCGCGGACATCATGCGGTTGAACAGGTCGTTCTGTCCGACGATGACCTTGGAAAATTCGTCCTTTATTCTCTGGATAACTTTCGATTTTTCCGCGCTCTCGGCGGTAAGTTTTTCAATAGCCGCGTCCATAGGTTTCCTCCACATGTTGGATAAATATTTTACACTAAATCGGCGGCGAAGTAAAGAAATTTATTGCCCAAATTAAGCGCGCCCGTTAGAATTATTAAAACATTAAGGATGAGGAATATGCTCGCATACTTCGCGGAACAAAAGACACGGATCATGGACTTCCTCGAACAGTACTTTCATGCGAAAAAGGATTCCTACTCCGCGGGGAATCAGTGGGGCGGGGATACGGTGCGCCGCCTCATAGAATTCACATCGCGGGGAAAGATGATACGGGGCGGATTGGTCATCATGAGCGAGTCGTTTTTTAACGTGAACCCGTCTGCGGACGCGGTGAAGGCCGCCGGGGCACTCGAGATATTCCAGTCGGCGTTCCTGATACACGACGATATTATGGACGGGGACTTATACCGGCGCGGGGAAAAGACCGTGTTCAACCAGTATACAGCGATGTCGAGAGACGAGGGGATAGCCGGCCCGGAGAGGATGGGCGAATCGCTAGGGATATGCGCGGGGGACTTGGCGTTCTTCGCGGGCTTCGATATCCTGACCGCGATGGAGGCCGATCCTGCGCTGAAGAACCGGCTGATCTCATTATGCGCCGAGGAGTACTTCAAGGTGGGGCTGGCGCAGATGAACGATGTTTACCTCGGGGGGAGCGGCCGGGAGTTCACCGAGGAGGATATCCTCAACGTGTACCGTTATAAGACCGCGCGTTATACGTTCTCCTTGCCGTTTATGATCGGGGCGTTATTGGGCGGCGCGGATACGGAGACGATGAAAAAACTGGAAAACATCGGCGAAATGATGGGGATCATTTTCCAGATTAAGGACGACGAACTGGGGATCTTCAGTTCCGACGGCGAACTGGGAAAGCCGGTAGGCTCGGATATCCGTGAAAAAAAGAAAACCATCTTCTATCATTATATCATGGAAACAGCGCGAAATCGCGGCGATAAAAAAATTCTCGCGGCGCTCGAAGGGATATTCGGGAACCCGGATATCGGACGGGATGAAATCGAAACTGTGCGGGAGTATGTCAAAACATCCGGGGTGATGGAACGCGCCGAGGGGAAAATTGCACAGTATTCGCGGGATATTGTACACATGATAAAAAACACAAATCTTAACAAAAAGTCCACAGTATTGTTAGAAACACTGTTAAAATATAGTATAGAGCGTTTCATGTAAAGATAGAGTGTCATATCTTTAAAACCATCTCCACTTAATCCGCCCATCACAAAGTGCACTGCGCACACAACCGTGCATGTGCAGTGCAGTCCTTTCCGGGAATATATATACACCTGTTTTACCTGCATGCATAATTCGAGCAGAATCATGGCGATAAATAATTATATTAATTTATTCTAATTTGGTACGCTTTATGCGATATTATATCAATGCTTTTAAATGCCTAGGAGGTTATATGAAAAAGCTTGGTTTATGGTTGTCTGCGCTTTTAATTCTCACGACTACCGGCGCTTTCGCCGGCGTAATGATGCAGGGCTTCTATTGGGATGTTCCCGCAGGCGGTACATGGTGGAATACGATGAAAGCTAACGCGTATTCTCTCCGTTACATGGTTTCTGGAGTAGGTATCAACAGAATGTGGTTTCCGCCCGCTTCGAAGTGTTTGAACGGCGGATACTCGATGGGATACGATCCCTATGATTATTATGACCTCGGTCAGTATAACCAGATGGGGACAATCGAGACCCGTTTCGGTTCGCAGGCCGAACTCAAAGCGGCTGTAGCATTGTTCAAGAGTTACGGTGTTTCCTGTACGGCCGACATCGTTCTGAACCACCGCGCCGGTGGAGCGAGTGAATACAATCCGAAGACCGGTGGAAACACGTGGACGAGTTTTGCGGGCGTGCTTTCCGGTATGGCGAAATGGCATTGGGATTCGTTCCACCCGAATAACTATTGTTCCGGTGACGAAGGCTCGTTCGGCGGATATCCCGACGTATGTTATTCCGCAGGTTCGGCTTATACCGATATGAAGGCTTGGCTGGTATGGCTCAAGAATTCCGCTAATGCGGGATTCGACAGCTGGAGATTTGACTATGTTAAAGGTTTTGCGGCATGGGTAGTTCTTGATATGCGCGCGGCGAGCGGCAACCCGTTCTCGGTCGGCGAATATTGGGATGCTAATACTACTACTTTGAATACTTGGGCAAACGGCAGCGGAGCTTCCGTATTCGATTTCGCTCTCTATTATACTATAAAAGATGTTTGTAACAATACGGGCGGCGGCGGATATCTTCCCAATGTATTCAATAGCACTTTGGCTTTTGCGTCAAAATGGGATGCGAGAGCGGTCACCTTCGTCGGTAACCATGACACCGATGAAATCTACAGCGACAAAATGTTGGCTTATGCGTTTATCCTGACCTACAAGGGATATCCTTGTATCTATTGGAAAGATTACTATAACTACGGTTTGGCGACAGGCGGCGGTTCGGGTACAGGTTGGGGTAACGGTATCAAGCAGTTGGTATGGTGCCGTGAAAAGCTCGCGGCTGGCGGACCGTCTATCGGTATCCTGAAGAGCAACGATGGCGACTGGATCTCTTATCAGAGCGGCGGTTATTCTACAGCGGCTCCGGGTTACATAGTAATCATCAACGATAACGCTTCCGCATGGAAGGGCGGCGCTGTGGTGACGAGTAACGGTTACCTCAAGAGCAAGACCCTGAAGGCGTACGCATGGTCGTCCTCAGTCAGCGGACAGAACTATGCTCCCGCCAATCAGTGGTGTGATGCCAGCGGTAACGTTCAGGTATGGGCGGCTCCCCGCGGTTATGCTGTTTATTCGGTTAACGGATTATAAGCTGATAACCCATAATATTTAAAAATGGCCGCCCCGTGAAAACGGGGCGGTTTTTTTATATATCGGATAGTTTTAACAACTGCACAACGGGTATGCAATATGCATAGCGAAATGCACTGTTATGCATAAGTTAAGAAATATATAGTGGATATATGCCATAAAACAAGTTATAACCTATTGATATATAATAAAATAAAATATTTTATAAATAGAAATAAATGGCATACAATATGCTATTATTATATATGGTATAGATAAAAAGTATAGTTAAGGAGGATACATATGAAAAAAGTTGGTTTATGGTTATCGGCGCTTTTAATTCTCACGACTACCGGGGCTTTCGCCGGTGTAATGATGCAGGGCTTCTATTGGGATGTTCCCGCAGGCGGTACCTGGTGGAATACCATGAAGAGCAAAGCGTATGAACTTCGCTACATGGTCTCCGGCGTAGGTATCAACAGAATGTGGTTCCCGCCCGCCTCGAAGTGTTTGAACGGCGGATACTCGATGGGTTATGACCCCTATGATTATTATGACCTCGGTCAGTATAATCAGATGGGTACGATTGAGACCCGTTTCGGTTCACAAGCCGAATTGAAAGCGGCGATAGCACAGTTTAAAGCTTATGGTGTTGCTTGTACGGCGGACATCGTTCTGAACCATCGCGCCGGTGGAGCAAGCGAATACAACCCTAAAACCGGTGGAAACACATGGACGAGTTTCGCTGGCGTGCTTTCCGGTAAGGCAAAATGGCATTGGGATTCATTCCATCCGAATAACTATTGCTACAGTGACGAAGGTTCGTTCGGCGGATATCCCGACGTATGTTATTCGGCAGGTTTAGCTTATACCGATATGAAGGCTTGGTTAGTATGGCTTAAGAGTTCGGTGAACGCGGGTTTCGATTCATGGAGATTTGACTATGTTAAAGGTTTTGCTTCTTGGGTAGTAAAAGATATGCGCGCGGCGTCGGGGAATCCTTTCTCGGTCGGCGAACTTTGGGATGCTAATACTACACTTTTGAACACTTGGGCTAACGGCAGCGGAGCTTCCGTATTCGACTTTGCTCTCTACTATACTATGAAAGATGTTTGTAACAACACCGGCGGCGGCGGATGGCTTCCTAACGTGTTCGATCCTAATAAGTCTTTTGCGGCTAAATGGGATGCGAGAGCGGTCACCTTCGTCGGGAACCATGACACCGATGAAATCTACACCGATAAAATGATGGCTTATGCGTTTATTTTGACCTACAAGGGATATCCTTGTGTCTATTGGAAAGACTACTATAACTACGGCTTGGCGACAGGCGGCGGATATGGTACAGGTTGGGGTAACGGTATCAAGCAGTTGGTATGGTGCCGTGAAAAACTCGCGGCCGGCGGACCGAATATCCAGA
>MIBD01000085.1:5944-7697 GCA_001829395.1 Spirochaetes bacterium GWF1_49_6
GGCGATTATATTATCTACGGTTCCTACGGCTATTCTACTGCGGCCCCCGGGTACATAGCTATCATTAACGATAGTTCAACTGCATGGAACGGCACTTGGGTTCAGACCGGCAACGGTTACCTCAAGAACAAGACCCTGAAAGCATACGCATGGTCGTCCTCGAAGAGCGGACAGAACTATGCTCCCGCCAATCAGTATTGTGACGCGAACGGGTGGGTTCAGGTATGGGCGGCTCCCCGCGGATATGCTGTTTATTCGGTTAACGGATTATAAGTTATAAGCTATTTTAGTCTAAAAATCGGCCGTCCCGTGAAAACGGGGCGGTTTTTTTTGCCCGCCCAACCTGCATTATGCAGTGATTATTGCACAATACTGCATATCATAAAAAAACCAAAATATTCTAAAAGTAACATAATTGCCTCCAACTGTTTTTATTTTTTAAGTTAGAGTTATTAAGAAATATTCATAAAATAATGGCACGATATATGCATTGGGTTATATAGTAAAAATTTATAGGAGGACTATATGAAAAAAGTCGGTTTATGGGTATCGGCTCTTTTGATTACCGCAAATGTTGGATTTGCCGGTGTGATGATGCAGGGCTTCTATTGGGACGTTCCCGCAGGCGGTACATGGTGGAATACGATGAAGAATAATGCGTATTCTCTCCGCTACATGGTTTCCGGTTATGGGATCAACCGAATCTGGTTTCCGCCCGCCTCGAAGTGTTTGAACGGCGGATATTCGATGGGATACGATCCGTACGATTACTATGACCTCGGGCAGTATAGCCAGATGGGAACACTTGAGACCCGTTTCGGTTCACAGGCCGAACTGAAAGCGGCGATTGCCAAGTTTAAAAGTTACGGTATTTCCTGTACGGCGGACATCGTTCTGAACCATCGCGCCGGTGGAGCAAGCGAATACAATCCCAAGACCGGTGGAAACACATGGACGAGTTTCGCGGGCGTAAAGAGCGGAAAGAGCAAATGGCATTGGGATTCGTTCCACCCGAATAACTATTGCGGCGGCGACTCCGGTTCGTTCGGCGGATATCCCGATGTATGTTATTCAGCCGGTTCAGCTTACGCCGATACAAAGACTTGGATGGTTTGGCTCAAGAGTTCCGTTAACGCGGGATTCGACAGTTGGAGATTCGACTATGTTAAGGGTATTTATCCTTGGGTAGTAAAGGATATGCGCGCGGCGACAGGGAATCCTTTCTCGGTCGGCGAATACTGGGATGCGAACACCTCCACATTGGATTGGTGGGCAAATGCCTCAACTGCACAGGTATTCGACTTCGCTCTCTACTATACTATGAAGAGTATTTGTAACAACACAGGCGGCGGCGGATACATGCCGAACGTATTCAACTATTCATTGTCCTATGCTGCAAAGAACTACGGCAAAGCGGTTACCTTCGTCGGCAACCATGATACCGATGAAATTTACAGCGACAAGATGCTTGCTTATGCGTTCATCCTGACCTACAAGGGATATCCTTGTGTATTCTGGAAAGATTACTATAATTACGGCCTGGCGACAGGCGGCGGATACGGTACAGGTTGGGGTAACGGTATCAAGCAGTTGGTATGGTGCCGTGAAAAGTTAGCGAAAGGCAGTCCGAGTATTTCTATCCTGAAGAGCAACGACGGCGACTGGATCGCGTATCAGAGCGGCGGATATTCTACCACCCAGCCCGGATATATTGTAATCATCAATGACAACTCTTCCGCATGGAAGGGCGGTT
>MIBD01000085.1:7706-7875 GCA_001829395.1 Spirochaetes bacterium GWF1_49_6
CCAGTAACAGCTACCTCAAGAACAAGACCCTGAAGGCATACGCATGGTCGTCCTCGAAGAGCGGACAGAACTATGCTCCCGCCAATCAGTTCTGTAATTCTTCCGGCAGTGTTCAGGTATGGGCCGCACCCCGCGGATATGCCGTGTACTCTGTAAACGGATTATAAGT
>MIBD01000086.1 GCA_001829395.1 Spirochaetes bacterium GWF1_49_6
AGGGGCTGCCTTTTGAGACAGCCCCTTTTTTGTTATACATGTAATAGCTGCACGAGCCGGACTATCCCGTATTTCTAGAACGAATCGTAGATGAGCTTCAGCATCAGGAGGTCTCCCTCGACATTCGGGCTTTCGCACACCAATACTCCCCCCGCATCGTAATCGTATAAAACCTTCAGTATCTCGCGGTAACGGACGTCGCTCTTTCGGAATATCGTATGCCTCCGTTCCCCCGGCTCGCCGTACTCTATCCCGGAAAAATGGATATGCATATTTTTCAGCACATCGTCGCCTATATCATGGTCGAGTATCTTCAATATCCGTTCGATCTCGTCATAGGAATTATTCTTCCCGGTGCGGGCGTGCCAATGCGACAGGTCGATACATGGGAGGATGCTTCCGCCAAGATTGGCGCTCATCTCCACCAGCTCGTACAATGTCCCGAACTGGGATTTTTTCCCCATCAGCTCCGGGCGAATCCACACCCCCAACGCTTCCTTGCCCGCGAGCTGGACGATATGTTCCAGATGTTTCTGGATACGCGGGAACACGAAACGCGGCTGTTCCTCGAGATAGTACCCGGGGTGAAAAACCATGCTCCATCCGCGGGCGACGTCGAGAGCGCGCGCGGTCTCCAATATCGCCTGGTAACTTTTTTCGATAATTTTGGGGTCTTTGGAATTCAGATTGATATAATAAGGAGCGTGCGCGGTCAGGACAAGGCCGAGTTCTGTCGCGAGGGCACCGACCTGCTTCATCAGGGGAAAATTCTGGCGGATACCGCGCCCGAACTCCAGCTCCATCCCGTCGAGACCCAAGGCTTTAATACGCCGGAGACCGTTCAGCAGAGTGCGCGGCCTCGCGGAAATCGGGATTCCCGCCGTTAAAAAATAGAGCCGATCCATAAATATTGATTAAAAAAGATTGAGGAGTGTTTCTTTAGACGGATAAAAGGTGTCCGCGGACTCCCGAATCGCCTGTTCGGTAAAAAAGCCTACCGCCACAATGGATTCATCCTGCGCGACAACATGAACACCGGCAAGCGCATCGTCAGGAACATCGGCTAGAAACGCGATAAGAACGACGTGCCGTTCCGTCTCGGGGCTGATATATTCGTCAATAAATACCAAATCCCCCACATCGGAGTTATCAAACCCGAGTTCCTCGCGAAGTTCGCGTTTAAGCGCATCTTCCATCGTCTCGCCGAACTCCACTTTTCCGCCGGGCAATACCCAGTAACGGCTTTCACCTCTTTCATGGCAGGCCAATAACAACGCATTATCGTTACCGAATATAGCGCCCTGCACTCGTACCTTCACTACCGGTTTCATATTCTAATCCTTATTATTTTTTCCAATATCCGCAGTCTTCGCCCTAATGGTAAATTACCACAGAAATTATAACTTTACAAGTGAAAAATAATATTTTTGTTGAGCCATTTGCTCAATTAATTGTATATCGGCGTTACTAAAGCCTTCCGCAATGTTTTTATAGTACTTTTTTCAAGCATCGACGGCCCTATAAGGATGGGTCCAATATTGCCAATGCCTGGTACTTCTTCCCTGTTTTCAGGAATTTTAACACCACATACGAGAACGGCTTACCGTTGATATATTTAAACGCTTGAACATACATCTCGTTGTCCTTCGCGGTAATGGAATCAAATATTATGGTAATATTCGTATGGATGGACGCGGATAACTTCCGGTCGGTGGTCAGCGTCTTCCATGTCACATCCTCCTTCTCCACCTGTAATTCCGTGGGGTCTTCCGTCCCGATCGCCAGTATTTTCTGATCGAACGGGCGGTTCTGATAAAAGAGGTTGACCTGCTCGTTCAGGATACCCATCGGTGTTTTCGATTGATCGATACGGTTATCGTAGAGACAGTACTCTAAAACCGACGAGGGAGATTCGAGCGACAGGGATATGATCTTATCGTCGATACTCAGGTTTGTTGTCAGTTCTTTACCGAGCGTCACAGAATTGGAAAACACGTTCGTCACGGTCGTATAGATTAGAATTGCGGACACGGGTATCGGAAAAGTGCTTTGGAGGGCGGCCATATATTTCGGATGCTTTGCCTGATTGGTCATACCCACTTCAATCAGATTCAGGCTCAGATTATACATCTGTAACGGCTTCAGAAGCGCCATCGCGTCCGTATTGATGAGCGAGTACCCGTTCTTGGGCTTCCCCCCGGGCTGCATCGCCTTCGCGGTGGTGATCAGCTCGTTCAGCCTGATCTTTGTAAACTGATACTTCTTATAGAGTATCTCCACGAATTTGAAAAACTTCTCCCCGGTATTATCGAACGCATACCCGATGGTATTCACCGCGCAGAAAAAATCCCATATCGGGTTTTCGGTCTGGTTCTTCATAAATAAATTCTGCAATATGAACCGGTTCCGTTCGAGCACCTTGTCGTACAGGTTGGGAAACTTCACCTTCAGCACCATCGACCCGAGGTATTCCGTCATACTTTCCGCTAACAGGTGAGAATCGTCCTCGAAACGGATGAGAGTCGAGAAATAGGCGTGCGATATTTCATGCGCGAGTATCTCGAACAGCTTGAGCTCGCTGTTTTTCGGCAGGAACGGTATCGCCGAATAAATCACCTGCTTCTCGCTTTGCAGCCCGGGGAACGAGAAAATACTCGGCGAGACATGGATGCAGTTCGCGAAATATTCCCCGTCGATGAACATCTCCATGCCCTTATACTGGGATAACTGGTTGACGACATGGATTTCCGAGAACGGGAATCCCCCGACTTTCTCACGGAGAGTCGTCATGGAAAAACTCGCGTACTCGAGGATTTTATCGATATTCTGGCCATTATCGGAATAGAGGTAAACATCCCCCTGGTGGTATCGTTTTAACGGCGCGATGAAGAGGCTGCCGGTGAGGATAGGGAACGGGACTTCGCTGTCCCATTGGGCAATCCTGTCGGTATCGGTAATACCCTCGGAAACAAGTTTACCGCCCATGACGGAATAAAAGTTTTTCGGGGTTCGAATAGTGAGCGAATAATTGAAATTGGGGACTTCGGCAAACGGGAGAGGAAGCCATATCTTCTTCGAGTCGAAGAAAAGGTAGTTTTTAGTAATCACGAAACGGTCTTCGTAAATCGGACCCTGCACTTTAAATACCAGCGATACGGTCGCGGTCTTCTCACTCCCCAGAGGCGGGATTTTAATGCGGTAGATGCCGTATCCGTACCCGATACCCTGATCGAATCCGATGGCCTGACCCGCGTAAAACACGTTATCGAGGGTTACCGACGGGTGCGAGATGAGATAGACCTCGTCTATCGCGGTATCGCGGAAGTTTTTTATAGTATATTCAATTCTGCCGGTAAGCAGGGATTGTTCGGGATTGTACTCTATAGTACCGCTGACGGAAATCAGTGATACGGTTCGCTTGAGAAAGAATTCTTCACAGGAAGATAAATGGAGAAAAAATAGAAGAAGAAACCCTCCGGCGAGAAGGCGAACTGCTTTCATGAAACACCCCTGCCATATCAGAGCGTCCCGGTTTACCGAATTCCGAAAATCCTTTTAATGAAGTTCCATATCCGTTGGAATATATTCGGCGAAACCAGGCTCTTTTTCTTTTTCATTCCGTCCAGAAGCTCGTCCTGACTGAAATCCTTGCGGATCATATTTTCTTCCATCTCCATCTCGAGGAATTCGATATTATCCCTGGGATCGACTATTTTCGCCTCGACTTCTTCTAGACCCAACTCTCTGGCAGCGGTCAAACGGCGGTAACCCGCGATCAATTCATTATCACCGGTCAACAATACAGGATGTAATATACCGTGCTTCTTTATACTTTTTTTTAGATTGGATAGATCACCGATGTCTTTACGGACTCTTTTCCCGACTTTTATGTCTTTAATTTTTACGACCATCATGCACCTCATTATAAAATTACCGGCTTTTAGTTTAAAGGATAATACTGTTTTCGTCAATTTTCGAGCGGGTACTCATTAAATTTTCGGAGTTTTCCTCGCTTTAACTCATGCTCTTGAAAATACTTCCGACAAAATATATAGGAGATTTTTTCCAAGGAGGGTCATATGGCAAGCCTGTTGAGGGGAATCTTGCCTTTCGTCCTGTTCATGCTTCCCGCCGCATCGCTGTTTCCCGTCAAAATCGAGTACAACATTCTCAAGGGTATGAAGTACCGTATGAAAATCATGGTCTACCAGGATATTTACCTGAACGGGAATTATCATTCGAGTATCGAATCGATGAACAAGGCGCTTCTCGAGGTGCTGTGGGTCACAAACGGTATCGGGTTCTACCGCGGCAAGTTTAACTATTACCAGAAGAAGGCGAACACCGATATGTCGATGCAGTTGATGACGGTGTACGACTCCGAATTCTACCGCAACACGCAGGGGCTGATGAAGGTGCCCAAGCAGTTTATTATGCCTACCCTGCGCGGTATCCCGTCGTTCCCGACGAATAACCTGAAGGTCGGCGACACATGGTGGGCGGACGCAGAGGAGCTGCATGAGGGAATCCTCACCGGCGCGAAAAATATCCTGCGCTTCGCTCTCAACGTGCATTACACCTATATGGGCCTGCAGACCAACCAGTCCGGCCAGCTTCTCGCGCACTTCTATGTCGATTATCACGCGATCCAGTACCCGAAGAACGACCCGGATATTATGAGCTTCACCGGGTTCTCGCATATGGACTTCTACTGGGATATGCTTCTCGGCGGTCCGCATTCCTACACCGAGGAGTACTCATTCCTGTTCACGTTCCACGACGGACAGACGGTGCTTTATAACGGCACAACCTCGGCGGCCGTCGATTACCTGACCGATATCACGAACAATGCGAAGCTCAAGCTCGTGCAGGAGATTTCTAATAAGCTCGGCCCGTCATCGGGCGCCGGACTCAAGGAGACTCCCGACGCGATCGTCGTCAACCTCGGCAATATCCTGTTCGATTACAATATGGCGACCCTCAAGCCCGAGGCGAAAACTATCCTCGATAAGGTCGCGGAGGTGCTGATCCTGCACCCGTCGCTGGATATCGAGGTATCCGGGCATACCGACAATACCGGCAAGCCGGAGAATAATATGACGCTGTCCGAACTCCGCGCGAAATCGGTCGTCGATTATCTGATCTCGAAGGGAGTCGACCCGGACCGGCTATCCTACATCGGCTATGGGAGCGCGAAGCCGATCGCGCCGAACACGACCGAGGAAGGGCGCGCGCTGAACCGGAGGGTGGAAATAAAGATTCTCACGAAGGAATAGACGCTATCGTTCAAGAAAAAGGTGCTTTATGTTTTCCTGTCACTGCGAAACGCGAAGCGATGAAGCAGTCGATATAAATATTTTTATATAGATTGCTTCCTTAATCCTAACGGATTAATTCGCAATGACAATTGTTTTTTCAGTATGTCCCTATTGACGCTTATGTAAACGGGATATATTCCGAGAATCTAAGGGGTTAAGTAACGGAGCGTAATATGAGGCGATTCGTGGTAGTATCCCTTTTAACGCTGGTATCCGTTTCCCTTTTCGCGGTCAAGCTCGAATTCAAAGACCCGGCGGGACGCAAATACCGTATTAAAAGTATGATAACGCAGAAAATCTATTATAAAAACAAGCTGGTCGGCGCCGAAGAGACCATGTTCAAAACCGTGATGGAAGTACTCGACGTATCCGGCAAGACCGCGCATTATGTCGGGAAGTACTTCGACCTCTCCAAAAAAGCGGATTATCACGAATCCTACAAACTCGAAAACCAGTACGAGACCACCGAATTCTACCGCGACAACCTCGGACTAATGAAGGTACCGGCGCAGTTCCTGATGCCCACCCTGCGCGGCGTCCCGACATTCCCGTCATACGACCTAACCCCGGGTATGTCATGGAACGCACCCGCCGAGGAACTTATCCTCGGTACCGCGTCGAACAATATCCATGTCAGTATGAACGTCTCGTATAAATATATGGGTATAGTGACCAATAACGGCAAGTCCCTCGCGTTCCTGCTGATCGACTACCATATCGCGCATCATCCCGACAACGACCCCGAACTGGCGTCGTTCACCGGATACTCGCATATCAACTACTTCTGGAGCATGGAATACGGCGGCCCCTACTCCTATTCCGACGAATTCAACTTCACGTTCACCTATAAGAAGGGCGACACATGGCGGATAGAAGGCACATCGGAGGCGGTAGTCGAAGTGGTCGAGGATGTCTCGAAGCCCGAGAAGGCGAAACTGGTCACCGAAATCACCGACAAGCTGAAGAATAAGCCCGGCGCGGAGATTAAAACCACCGACGACGGGATTATCGTCAATATGGGGCAGATACTGTTCGATATCGACAAGGCCTCGCTGAAGCCGGAGTCGATGATTGTGCTCGACAAGCTCGCGGAAGTCCTGCGGAAGTATCCCCTTCTGGATATACAGGTCTCCGGGCATACCGATATTACCGGTAACGAGAAATGGAATATGACCCTGTCCGAGCTCCGCGCGAAGACTGTAGCGGATTACCTCGTATCGAAGGGGATATCCCCGGAGCGAATTTCGTACACCGGCTGCGGAAGCTCGAAACCCATCGCGCCGAACAATACCGAGGAAGGGCGGATGCTGAATAGACGTGTGGAAATTAAGATCATTACGAAGGAATAGACGGGAGGACATCATGGTAAAAGGAATCTATACCGGCGCGAGCGGAATGATCGCCACCGAGAACGAACTCAACTCGGTCGCGAACAACCTCGCAAACGTCAACACCGACGGGTATAAAATGGAAACAAGCGTCCTCAAGGCGTTCCCGGAGATGCTTGTCAAACGTCTGAACGACGACGGGCTGGTGGTATTCCCGCTCGGCTCGTACGACCTCGGCCCGGTGGTCGGGAAGATGGGCACGGGGGTGGAGTTCAACGAAGCGTTCATCCGCTTCGAGCAGGGCAACCTGCAGGAGACCGGGAACGAGTTCGATTTCGCGCTCGAGGGACAGGGCTTCATGAGTATCATGACTCCCGACGGGGAACGTTATACCCGCGACGGAAATTTCAAAATAAGCATGGACGGTTTCCTTGTCGATAAGGAAGGGAACAAGGTACTCGGCGAGAACGGCCCCATCCAGATCGGCCGGAATAATTTCGTTATCGATAACTTCGGCAACGTCTATGTCAACGCTGACGTCCCATGGGATCAGTTTACCGATAAGACGGGTAACGAATGGAAAAATATTGTCAAGCTCGATAAATTGAAGATCGTCGATTTTCAGGAGAAACGCTACCTGAAGCGCGAGGGGTACAGTATGTACGCCGCGACCGAGCTTTCCGGCCCCGCGTTCGTGATGCCCGACAATATCAAGCCGAAGGTCTACCAGGGCTTTGTCGAGAAATCGAACGTCAACCCCGTATGGGAAATGACCCGAATGATAGAAATACAGCGCCTCTATGAGGCGAACCAGAAGGCCATCCAGACCGAGGACGAGATGCTGAACAAGGTGATCAACCAGGTCGGACGCGGAATGGCATAGCATCGTTAGGTAATATAAAAACCGCCCCTATCCAGTCGTGTTGACGAAGTGTTTTTGTCATTGCGAGGGGTCATGGTGAACGCTTGTCCCGCTTTCCCCTGCGGGATGCCGAACCATAGCCGAAGCAATCTATTTGTTTATAATGTATATACTTAGATAGACTGCTTCGCCGCGTTGCGACTCGCAGTGACAGGAAATTCCTTAATTTCCTGGTGGCGTAACAAACAAGAGACCTCCAGGCTAAACA
>MIBD01000087.1:0-4854 GCA_001829395.1 Spirochaetes bacterium GWF1_49_6
CGGCAGCGCCGACGGCTCTTACTACTTCCGTCCGACCAACCAGAACGGGAAAGTAATTACAGACTGGATGATACGCGGGCTGGTTATCCGCCAGATTCTTGAGATTGTACAAGGTCCTACTACCTCGCTCCCGGATACCATGCTGGTTACATACTCTATATCGAATATCTCCGGGCAGAAAAAGAATGTCGGGGTTGAAATCATCCTCGATATTTATCTCGGCGATAAAGACGGGGTGCCGTGTAGTATCAACGGGAAACTGATCGATAAAGAAACTCAATTCACCGGGGCGAATATACCGGAGTTCTGGTATTCGCTTGACGATGGGAATAAGGCGAACGTCCGCGTCCAGGGAACGTTAATCAATCCGCTGATAACCATGAATCCCGATAAAGTGATTTTTACCAAGTGGCAAAGGCTTTTCGATAATCCGTGGGATATCGAGGCCGATAACAGCACATTCCCGAAAGGAAAGTTCGATAACGCAGTCGCGGTATTTTTCGATATTAAGCCGATTCTCCCGAATCAAAAGGTATTCTATTCTACGATGTACGGCTTGTTCGGCGCGAATATCTTTACCTCAGACGATCTGGGCGCCTCAATAACCAGCGGAGACAGTATATCACAGTACCCGTTTCCGGTGCAGTTAACAGTCGCTAATATGAGTGGACGCGAATTGGATTCCGTGAAAGTGAAGATTGCATTACCCGAGGGATTAAAACTCTCCGCGAAAAGCAAGACCAAGGCCGAGACGGAAGTTAAAAAGGTCGGGATAGATAAGCCTGTAACATTGGAATATTTAGTCGATGCCAGTGAAAAAATCGAATCGGCGCTGACCGGCGAAATACAGTTCGATATTACAGGGAAGATGGAAAAAATTATTGCGAACACGAAGGCGAAAAAAGTAATTTCGTTGAATCCTCTCGCCGAGGCCCCGAAAGAACCTGAAAAGGATAATTCGTATTACCTGGGCTTGATGCAGGGAGACTGGCTGACTGTAAGCGACTTCAAGTATAATTCCGCTAAACTTACCCCGGAAATAAAAGCCGAACTCGACCAGGCGGCCGAGGTATTCATGCAATTCCCTAAGGGGTTAAAAGTTAAAATTACCGGGTTTACGGACAGTAAGGGCGGCGATAAAATGAACAAGAAACTCGGAATGAAACGCGCGGCTGCCGTGTTCGATTATCTTACCAAGATAAAAAAATTGCCTAAATCCATGTTCGTACTCGATTCGATGGGGGAAGATAGTCCTCTGGCGGATAATGACAGTGATGAAGGAATGCGCGAGAACAGAAGAATTGAATTTCAATTAATTATCGGGGATTAACATGAGAGAGAGCAATGCTGAAAACCCTCTACGCCTGACACGTATTTCCGTTAGTATACCCGCAGTATATTCATGGAAGGGCAGTAATGCGGAGGGGATCATAGTCGATATATCCAGCGGCGGAATAAGTATGGATGTACGCCAGATATTTGTAGTCGGCGATATACTCCGGGTACAATTCCGCGCGGGCGAAAAACTGGTGGATTTCTGGGGCATAGTACGTAATGTAACCGGAAATAATATCGGCGTAAAATTCGAGGAAGTATCCAACGAGAACCTCGAAACGATAGAAAAATTAGTCGATGATTTACTTCGGGCGCGCGGTTTGTCGTCGCATGAGGACTATCACGACTAGATCGTTATTTTACTGTAACGCTATATCCCTCAGGGTAAAAAGAACCGTCTTTACCCATCATAATCATGTACTTTCCCTTTCCGTATTTTAGCTTGATTGAAAAGGAAAACGAATCGCCGTTCCATTTGAGTGTCATCTTGCCTGTTCCGGTATAGAAACTCCCGTCGGGCATCTCATATTTAGCCGATTTATCCGGGAAGCTGACGAATACGGTCAGACGCTTTTTCTCGAACGGGCCTAGAAAATTGAAGGTAAAAGTGACCGTATCGTTATAGGAATAGTCCTCCGGCTCGATCGAGGTCAATTCCCCCATCAAATCGCCGAAGTTTTGGGTGGCATAAAAATAGTAGTATCCGTTATCGTAGGTTTCAGCGATACCCACGCCGATATGGGAATACTTGGTATTCAGTATATTCGCCTTATGCCCGGGGGAGTTCATCCACGCGGTCATCAGATTCTTCGCGACATCCTGTTCGCTCGAACCGTAATTATAGGCGATATTTTCGCCGACGCCGCCCAGTAATTCGGGGAATAACAAGGATTTCCGCTGGCCGGGACTCATCCCCTTGTGATCGGTATGGGAGAAGAAATTATTATCGATCATATTTTTACTGTGATAGAGCGCCATTTCCCCAAGTTTATCAAGATACTGATAGGCGGGCAATCCGGCCTTTTTCCGCTCGACATTCGTCATTTCGAATATCAGCTGCTCGATTTTATGAAGGTTCAGTCCCGATGCTTTCACGGTTTTCGAGTGAAGCGCCTGTGGAACCGATAACGCGATTAAAAAGATAAGCCCCGATAAAATGGAAATTATCGGTGTGGAATGGAAGTATTTTTTCAGTGCCATTATACCCTCCGAAACATCATGCTATTATAATACCCTGATTATATTAAGAATTCAAGGCGGAGATGAGATTAATTTTCAGGCTCTATAAAATCCTGACCATCGTCATCCGTTTCAGGAGTTTCATGCTCGTATTTATTCACGGGGAGTTCATTCAGCTTCTGCGCAAATAGAAGGTAACCCGTATGCGCGACCATCCTGTCGTGCGGGCGGGTCATGTTCTTCTTGACACGGATACCGCGTTGAAGGATTTCCAGACAGCGGATGCGGATAAATCCCGATTGCTGCATTTTTTCCACCGTGGTCTGGATCTGTTCGATATTCGGGTTGAGAGTGCCGATAAATCCGCCCCCCGAAAGGGCTTCGTAGGCCGCGTCGATCAGCGTCCACGGCTCCGGTACGTCGATAAATATCGAGTCGATATCGGTCAGCCCGAATCCGCCCTCGATGACCGGGTCCTTTAGAAAGAATTCGACATTCTCGGGGCGTCCGAAACGCTTGACGTTCTTGATCGCCATTTCCTGATGCTCCGGGCGGCGTTCGAACGAATAGATTTTACCCTGTTCGCCGACTATACGGGTGAGAAGGATGGTAAGCGCACCCGAACCCGACCCGATTTCGATGACGCGGCTGCCGTTCTCGATCCCAAGTTCCAGTAGGATGGTGCCCGCTTCCTTAGGATAGATGATCGTCGTGCGGCGTTTGACCTTCATCATACGGTCGGCCAGAGTGGGTTTGAGGATATAGTAATCGGTTCCTAGGTGCGTGGATACTTTATCGCCGTAACTCATTCCACTCTCGAATTTTACGTTTCCCCTATGGCTCGAAAACGACTGGTTTTCGACGAAGGGCAGCATGTAGTAGGAACGCTCGTCGAGATAAAGGATGAAATAATCGTCTTTCTCTAACATGATAACTCCTAGATATTTTTAACTGTATCGATCAGGGTCTGCGCGATAGTACGCGCATCGTCCGCGGATAAGCGCGAATAGACCGGCAGGCTCATTTCCGCGCGGTAGCATTCGTTCGCGGACGGGTAATCGTCTATCGAGTAGCCGAGTTTATTATAGAGAGGGTGAAGCGGCAGGGGGATAAAGTGCACGTTCAGCGCGATATCCTGTTCGCCCATCTTTTGTATGATCAGGTTACGTTTCTCCTCGTCGGGAATTCTTAGCCGGAGCGGATAGAGCTGGTATGAGCTTTCCCGCATAGTATCGCGGAGCGGCGGTAATTTTGCCCATTCCTGCGTCCCGAACGCCTCGTTATAGATTTCACAGATCATCTTCCTTTTATGGAGTATATCGTTCTCGTACCGCCCGAGCTGGGTCAGCCCCATCGCCGCGGACATATCGGTCATATTGAACTTATATCCCGCGAGTTCGATGGTATAGAACCAATTCCCGGCGCGGAGTTTTTCAAGCGCATCCTTCGATTGGCCGTGCAGGGACAGGAGTTTCAGTTTCCGGCGGATCTCGTCGGCGTTCTCCCAACGGGATTGGTCGTACAGGATCGCGCCGCCCTCGGCGGTGGTCAAATTTTTTACCGCGTGGAAAGAGAATACGGTAAAATCGGCTTGACCCCCGATCTTTTTACCATGATAACTCGCGCCCATACTATGCGCGGCGTCGGAAATAAAAACAGGCCGCCCGGACTGCCGCTGGTAGGGATTCATCGATGGGCGGAACAGGTGCGCCTTCCGCGCGAGAGCCGCCGCGATTTCGTTGTAATCGGCGGGAAGCCCCGCGAAATCCACGCTGATGACCGCCTTCGTGCGGCCGGTAATCAAACGCTCCACCGCCGCCGGGTCGATATTGAAATCATCGGTTTTCACGTCGGCGAATACGGGCTTTGCCCCGGTATGTAAAATAACGTTGGCGGTCGCGGCGAACGTATACGGGGTAGTGATAACCTCGTCTCCGGGGCCGATACCGAACATGCGCAGGATCAGTTCCATCCCTGCGGTCGCGGACGAGAGGCATACGGTGTGTGACGCGCCGCAGTATTTCGACAACCCGGCCTCGAATTCGGCGACCTTCGGCCCGGTCGTGATCCAGTCGGAACGCATGACTTCCGTAACGGCGCGGATTTCATCTTCGCCGATCTCCGGCAATGCGAACGGGATTTTTTTTATCATATCAGACGCTCCCGAATTCGGGAAGGTATTTTTTTATCGTATCGCGGATGTTTTCCTTCGAGAAGGTCGCGGCGGCGGCGGAAAACTCCGCGATCATCGAATCGGCCTGCTCCGCGGAATACACCGGCTCGCCGTCGGAAAGCATCCGCAGTTTATCGAACCCGGTGGCGCGGGGGTTCTCGAAATTA
>MIBD01000087.1:4905-5036 GCA_001829395.1 Spirochaetes bacterium GWF1_49_6
ATCGGGATAACCGTCTCGTCATACCCGGATAGGGCGATCATCTTCCGCGCGAGGTCGAGAATACGGATCGCGGTGCCCATTTCGAGGATAAATATCCCCGGGTTTGGGACGGCTATCGACTTGAGCACGAG
>MIBD01000087.1:5102-5538 GCA_001829395.1 Spirochaetes bacterium GWF1_49_6
GCCGTTCTCAATCTGCTTGAGGAATAGGGGGACGACGCTTCCCCGCGATGCGAGCACGTTACCGAAACGCACGACGGAAAACTTGACGGGGCTGGACGGGGAATTCATCGACAGCGTCAGGAGTTCCGCGATACGTTTGGTCGCGCCCATGAACGATGACGGATAGACCGCCTTGTCGGTGGAAATCAAGAGGAAGCGCCGCGCCCCGCATTCGAGAGCCGCGCGCGCGGTATTATATGTCCCGATAATATTATTCCGCACCGCCTCGTCGGGATGTTCCTCCATCAGGGGGACATGTTTATGCGCGGCGGCATGGATAACAATATCCGGCTTCAATCGCGTAAATTCATGGCGGAGTTTTTCCGTGTCGCGGACGTCGCCGATAACGTAGGAGAAGCGGCCGTCCTGCTTCAGCGGCGAAATCAGTTCAAATATG
>MIBD01000087.1:5593-8104 GCA_001829395.1 Spirochaetes bacterium GWF1_49_6
GAGTATCGTCTTTCCCTCGAACGACGGAACGAGGCGCTCAGTCTCGAGGCCGACCTCTTCGCGTCCGAGCAGGTCGACGGGCTGGATGTCGCGTATCTGCGATATCCGAACATTACCCTCGATGATGTCGAATATGCCCGGCACGATTTGTATCTGCACGGGTAAGCCCGACAGTACGGAGAGGATATGCTCGATCACGTTTCGCGCGGCGGAGGGGATTGCGATGATGACCCGGTCGATCGATTGGGCGCGGATCACTTCCGGCGCGGAGTCGATTTTATCGAGCACGGGGATACCGGCGCAGTCGCGTTTCGACGGACGGTCGTCCAGAAAGCCGATGATCTCCCACTTTTTTGCGAAGTAACGGTGCGAGCGGATTTCGTTCGCGACCATCTCGCCGGCGGCGCCCGCGCCGATTATCAGTACTTTTATCATTTTATTTCCCGGTCGGTAATTATTGTCCGTATATAATTTTCGGCAGGTATCCGATATCCGATAGATTTATGCCGATATTCGGTCGGATAACACATGAGTGATTATCGGGAGCATCACTCTTCAACGCGCGACTTGACCTCGCCTGAGGAGAGAATAGTCAGCAGATTATCGCCCGCTTTAGTGTCCTTCGACGCGCGCAAGGTGTTCCGTTCTCCATTATTGTCCACACGGTACGTAATGGAGTATCCCCGTTCGAGTATTTTCGTGGGGTTCAGCGTCTCGATTTTCTCACGGTACAGTCCTATCTGGTGCGTCCATTGCCGTATCTTCGACTGGTACACGCTGTCGAAACGGTGCATGAGATTAGACAGGTGCATCGAAATATCCGACAGTGACGTCATAAAGATACGTTTCAACGCGGGGCCGCCCTTATTATCGAGGATCATTCGGAATTGGTCGATACGCGTATTGACCAGTTGTTCCGCGCGGAACGAGAGGTTACGCACATAATCGGTAAGCTGATTACGGTCCTTGACCACCAGTTCGGCGGCGGCGGAAGGGGTTGGCGCGCGCATATCCGCGACATAATCCGCGATCGTATAATCGATTTCATGCCCCACGGCGGAAATCACGGGGACTTTCGAATGGAATATCGCCCGCGCGACAGGCTCCTCGTTGAAGCACCATAAGTCCTCGATCGAGCCGCCCCCGCGTCCGACTATCAGCACGTCAAGCAGGTGTCCCGCGTATTTATTGGCGACCTTGATGGAACGAGCGACTTCGTGCGCCGCCCCGTCGCCCTGCACGGCGGCGGGGAAAACGATGATATTGACGCTGCCGAAACGGCGGTTGGTGACGTTGAGGATATCATGGATGGCCGCGCCGGTGGGCGAGGTCACAACCCCCACCCATTCGGGATACTCGGGGATCTTACGCTTACGGGCTTTATCGAAAAACCCCTCGGCTTCGAGCTTCTGCCGGAGCTGTTCGAATTTTTGCTTAAGGATACCCTCGCCGAGGAGAAGCACCGATTCAACGAAGAAACTGATGGAGCCTTCTTTTTTATAGTAGGAGACGTTGCCGTACAGGAGGATTTCGAGGCCGTCGGAAAGGTTCTTGACCGCCCCTTGCGCCTCGGAATAATTCATGATGACGCAGCTAATTTTGGATTCTTCATCCTTGAGGGTGAAAAAGACATTTTTATTTTGCTGGATACGAAGATTGGATACTTCGCCCCGAACCCAAAGTTGGGGAACATTATTCGAAATGACTGTGGATAAGTATTTCGCTAATTCGCTAACCTTGAGGGCTTGGGGCAGATTTTCGGGCATGCCGAATTACTTGATGCCGTATCTCTTCTTGAAGCGTTCTACCATACCGCCGCGGTCGAGACTTCTCTTCTGACCGCTGTAGAAGGGATGACACTTCGAACAGACTTCGACATGTATCTCTTCCACTGCCGCGCGGATGGTAAATTCCTCGCCGCAAGTGCATTTAACTTTGGTATTATAAAGTTTGGGATGTATTCCTTCTCTCATTCTTCCGCTCCTTACATAGGATAGTATATAATTATACCACTATTTCAGGATTTTGTCAAAATAGTTAAAACTTCCCTTTTGGAGGAAAAGGGGGTATAATACTTGCGGGAGGATTGGTATGAAAAGACCCGTTATATTCATTCTTATCCTGTTATCCGCATCCATATCCGCCGTTAAAACCCCGGTGTTTAAAGAGTACCCTATAGTGACCGAGGAACGGCTGGAGCTGACCAAGGCTTACTGCAAGATGCATTACGGGATGGACACCTATACCCTGAAAGACCCGAAAATGATCGTAATCCATTGCACCGAGGCGGGCTCGCTCGGTACCTCTCTGGCATGCTTCAAGCCGGCGAAAATCCCCGAGGAACGCGAATACCTTCAAGCGTTCGGCGACCTGAACGTGGGAGTACATTATCTGGTCAGCAAGAAGGGGGAAATCTACCGGATGATGCCGGATAATATTATCGGGCGGCATACTATCGGATTCAATTATACCGCCCTCGGTATCGAGAATGTCGGTAAAAATAACGCCGAC
>MIBD01000087.1:8207-13964 GCA_001829395.1 Spirochaetes bacterium GWF1_49_6
ACTAATCAAAACCTCCCTCATTATGCGCTCTATATCGAAAATGTCACGAATTACAAATTTACCTCGAAGGTCGATCCGGGCGTGAAATTTATGAAAGAACTACGGAAAATATTAAAGACACAGTACAATATCATATTAAAGGATTGAGTATGGATTTTGAAAAGATACGTTCCGATTTATCGAAGGTTCTGTCGGAAAAGCGCTATCAGCATACACTCGGTGTCGAGGAGATCGGCGTCAGGCTCGCGGAACGATGGGAAGAGAATCCTGACGAGATGCGGACTGCGGCGCTCCTTCACGACTGCGCGAAGGGGATGCGTATCAACGAGCAGTTCGAGTTCTGCCGCCAGAACGGGATACCCATCTCACGTGAGGATACGTTATCACCGGGGGTGATTCACGCCCGTATCGGCGCATTCCTCGCGCATTGGAAGTATCATGTGAAGGAACGGGAGATTCTGGACGCGATATTTTTCCATCCCACCGGGAAGGACAATATGACGCGCCTGCAGAAGCTGTTGTTTATCGCGGACTATATCGACCCGAACAGGGACTTGCATGTGACCGGCGATCTAACCGAACTCGCGTTTGAAGATATGGAGACTGCGGTACTGGAAATCGTGATTGCGAAGAACGAGTACCTGATAGAGAATAGGATGATCCTACACCCGGACAGTATCAAGCTCTATAACTGGCAAATCATCTACATCGAACAACGGAAATAGTCATATCTGACAAATACAAAGATTGCTTCGGCTGCGCCCCGCAATGAGTGATTCAGCTATTTGCAATCCAGAACCATAATTATGGTCACTTCTAAATACTAAGTTAAGGAAGTGACTATTGGGCGTTTTATAATCAATTATACTTTGATTTGTTAGAATAATCAGAGTTTTTAGAAGTGCCCTTATTTCAGTTTATACTTCTTCATTTTCTGCGTCAACGTATTTCTATGTATACCCAACAATTCCGCGGCCTTGGACATCTTCCAGTGAGCCTTCTCGAGCGCCTTCAATATCTGGGTCTTTTCCATCTCGTCCAAATCGAGGTCGGTAATAATCACGTTATCCTTTTTTATATATCCCGTCAGGTTATTGATATTTTCGCTGGTGGACGAGGAGCTGAAAATATTATCGGGGATATCGTCGATAGAGATTCGTTCGTCATCGGTCATAATCATCGCATGATGGATCACGTTCTCGAGCTGGCGGACGTTACCCGGCCAGTTAAACGATATCAGGAGTTTGACGACATCCTCGTCGATCTGCGAGATATGGACACCCTCGAGCTCGACGTAACGCTTGATGAAGAAATCGACGAGCAGGGGAATATCCTCGCGGCGTTCGCGTAACGGGGGGAGATGCAGGAAGATGACGTTGATGCGGTAGTAAAGGTCCTCGCGGAACTTTGTTTTGCGGACTTCCTGCCACAGGTCGCGGTTGGTCGCGGAGATGATGCGTACATCGATGTTGATGGCTTCCAATCCGCCGACGCGGGTAACAATTTTATCCTCGATGACGCGGAGAATCTTCGCCTGCAGCGCGAGCGACATCTCGCCGATTTCGTCGAGGAAGATGGTGCCTTTATTCGCGTTTTCGAATTTCCCGATCTTCTGACGGCCCGCCCCGGTGAATGCGCCCTTCTCATAGCCGAACAATTCGCTTTCGAGGAGGGTTTCCGGAATCGCCGCGCAGTTCAGTTTGACCAACGGCCCGTCCTTACGTATACCCAGATAGTGGGTCGCGATGGCGAACAGTTCCTTTCCCGTACCGCTGTCGCCCTGAATCAGGATATTGGCATTGCTTTTCGCGGCTTTTTTCGCACGGAGAAAAGACTGAATGATCGAATCGGACGACCCGATAATCCCGAATTGTTTCATTTCCTCGATGTATTGCAGCTTTTCCTGCTGAGGTTCCTCAATAAAGTTTTCAAGACCTTTGATTAGTTGCATCGCTCAATACCCCTTATTCATATTCAAGAAAATTCTTTTTTAATTCATCGTAATATTTCTTTGCTTCCTGAAGAACATTTTTACTGTAGACGCCTTTTAAGATACCCTCGAATATATCTTTAGAACGGTAGATATCGTGGATATACTGGTACAGACGGGCGATATTGATCATGGAACGGGCGTAAAAGTCCGGGTCGATCTGGATGAAACGTTTCGTTTCGTCTTCCATTTTAGCAAGCGCCCCGGCGTCGATATCCCCTTCTTTCAGGTATAACGATTCCATCTCGAGAAGAGCCTCTTTTTTTACAGAATTATCGCCGTTCAACGCCGCGTAATAATTTTTCAGCGCATCGAGGGGTTTCTTCTGCTTCACGAACATCCGCGCCATATAGAGACTTTTGCGGTACTGGTCGGACAGCAGATTGATATTGCTCAACGATTCCTTAAAGTTAAAATTGTCAATCAGGATAGAGATGAGGTGATAACGCAGAAGTTCTTTATCCTGCGGCGACATCTCGGTGGAATCGATATTCTTATAGAGAAGTTTAATTTTTTCGGGCGACGACAGGTATTGAAGCGACGATATTACCGTGTCGGATAACTGGAAACCGCCGCCCTTATTCGTCGGAGCAGTATCCTCCGGGGAGATAGTGATCTGGTTCGTGGTCTGCGGGGGCTGGGGGTTGACCGCAGCGCCCATAGGCTTAATCTGATAGATATATTTTTTTATCAGTTTACCGGTTTTGGTATATCCGTGGAAAATTACCGAGCTATTGATATTTCCGCCCAGAAAAAGGAAAAATCCGTCCGACGGGTTGGATTTGTCCTTGAGAAATTTTATATCGCCCTCGACTGTCTTTAACGTCAGGAGCACGTCTTTCTCATAAATATTGATCGAGAACTCCTCGCCGGGAATCATCTCGATCGATTTATAGACCGGCGTGATGGTGAGGGGTTCCTTGACGATAGGGGTATTGTCGACAGGGGGCTTTTTATTCTGGATCTGCGTGATTATTTTATTGGATTGGATAGTCTTCGCGGGGTCGACAGGGAGCGTGACAACCTGCGTGACAATAGTCTGCCCGTTGAGGGCGGGTGACGTATTGGTGATAAAATTTGTTTTCAGGATAACCACAAGCGATACCTGATTGGTGGTCATTACGTCCGCGACAGGGGGTAGCTGGTTAGTCACCGGCTTGGGACGGTTAATATATTTCGTGTACCCCGATTCATCGAGAATCTGCTCGAAGGAAAGGAATTGAGCGTTTTGGATATTTTTTAACAGTAAAAGGTGTTCCTGAGTGCAGGATAGAAAAAATACTACGCTGAAAAGAACGATTCCCCTCATAACTTTTCCAAATCTTTAATATAGTTTTTAGCGTTCTGATTGCCCGGATCGATAGTAACAATATCCTGAAATATCCTTTTCGCTTTATAGAACTCTTTTAATTGTATATATAATAGCCCGATTTTATAAAGGGTGTCGGGTTCCGGCTCCTTATGAAGCATATACTCCTCGAACAGGTCGATCGCTGAATCGGCCTCGCCGAGCTTCATTTTCGTCAGCGCAAGCGTATATATAATATCGGGATTTCTGTCGATAATAATCGCTTTTTCGAGGTATTGCGAGGCTTTATGGTAATCTTCCTTGTTCGCTTCCAGCAGACCGAGGCCGTATAGGATATTGATCTCCGACGGATTGACCTTGAGACCCTGCTCGAGGATTTCCCTCGCCTGATTGAGCTTACCGACCTTCATCAGCGAACTGCCGTAGATAAAGAAAATAATCTCCTTCGATACACCCTTCTTGATCAACGGTTCGAGATACTGGATGGATTCCCAGTATTTTCGGAGATGGTAATAACAGATACCGAGATTTTCGTATATATCGTCGGTTTTCTTAGAACTTTCGAGACAGAGGGTGAAATAATCGATGGCCTTATCATGCTTTTCTTCGAGCATATAACTCAACCCGATACGATAAGCGTACTCGGGATTATTCGTGATCTGGAACACCTTGAGGAAACTTTCACGCGCTTTCGCGTACACCTTCTGGTTGAGATAGATATAAGCAAGACGCTCCCATATTTCGGAGGCATGGGGTTTCAGTCCGGCGGCGTATTTAAGCGCCTCGATAGCGTCGTCGGGCTGCCCCAACGCCTCGTACACGATACCGATATAGTACCATGCTTCCATATTGGTACGGTCATGCTCGATGGCGATCTTGAGGACCTCCTGCGCCTGGTAGGTCTGGCCTACCTCGAAGAAGCACATCCCCAGCAGGACGAGCGTCATCGGGTAACGTTCTTTATCCTCCTCATAGACGCGTGAGAAGCATTCGATCGCCTTCTGGTAGTCTTTCATCTCGATATAGGAAACCCCGAGTCCGAAAGTGGCGTTTATTTCTTTAGGGAAGTGCTGGAGATACTTCAGGAAAAGGTCCTTCGAACGCTGGGGGTCATCCTCCTGGATCAGATTCATCCCCAGATTGAAGACGTTCAGCGCCGCATCAGCCTTAACGACAAAATACTCGAATAGGGGTTCCGCCTTATTGAAACTATTCATCTTGATATAACAGAGGCAGAGATGAAACCCGATAAAATCGTCGGATTTATCGCTCTCGTACACATCTTCGAAATAATTCGCGGCAAGCTCATAATTTTCGAGATAGAAATGGCAGATGCCGAGATTGTGTTTGACACTGGGGGCGTGGGGATTGATCTGGTACATTTCGTTCAGGTACTTCAGCCCCGCGTCATAATTTTCCAGTTTGATATAACAATAGGCGAGTTTATCCAGAATACTGAACCGGTCGATATATTCTTCTTTATCCAATGCTTCGAGTATATAGGGAATAGCCTTCGCGAAGTTCCCCTCTTCGATAAGTTTTTCGGTTTCCATTTCCTTCATGAAGGAAATAAACTTATTCAACATGATCCTCCACGATCAGCACTTCATACTGAATGGTAATCTTACCTTTATCGGAGATAGAATAGCTTACTTTGCGTATATATGCGGCGCCGGAAGCCTTTTGATTCTTTGCGAGCGATTTATACTGTTTATCCAGAGCGTCCATGATAACCGATGGAAATACCCTGAGATTCGGGTCGGCCATAACCATTTCCGATTTCTGGATGAAACGTTTCCCGGATAAAAGAAAGACAGAACCGGATATTTCCTTGAACTCGTAGAGATACAGTTTATCCGATATGGTTTTCTGGATGGAGTTGAAATACCCGTCCGCCTTTCCCGGAGTGGGGCAATCGGCGATGTCGGAGATTTTTGCTTTTCCCTGAGTGAAAATATAGGCCGCGCCGCTCATCAGAATATTGATATCGGATTGGGCGTTGATAGTGGCGACCTGCTGTTCCTTTCCGAAGCCGACTACCTTGGTATTTACGTTATCCCCGACATATTCTTTATTTTTTACTTTTATCGTGTTCTGGCAGGATGTGAGGATTACCGCGGTCATAATCAATAGGTACTTAATAGATTTCATCACCTTTCTCCCGATATATCGTATCAATATTTTTAATGAACTGTTCCGCTAATTCAGGATCAAAATGAGTGTCTTTACACGCCTTGATCTCCTCGAGCGCCTCATCTATCGAACGGTTGCTCCGGTATATACGTTTCGATGTCATGGCGTCGAACGCATCGGCAATCGCGGCAATACGCGCATGGAACGGTATCCGATCGCCCTTTAGGCCGGTCGGGTAACCCATCCCGTCGAAACGCTCATGGTGATAATATACCACATCCATGGAAATTTGGTGTTCTTTCAACGCGGGAAAGACAATATTTTT
>MIBD01000087.1:13972-14120 GCA_001829395.1 Spirochaetes bacterium GWF1_49_6
TGGGGTGCTGTTTAATGACTTCATATTCCTCGCTCGTGAGCGCCGCGGGTTTTAAAAGGATATTATCCGGGACGCCGATTTTCCCGATATCATGGAGAATACCACCCTCCTGGACGAGCGCTAATTCGGAGACGGGGAGGCCGATAGC
>MIBD01000087.1:14132-16026 GCA_001829395.1 Spirochaetes bacterium GWF1_49_6
GATGGAGAAACGCGAAACATTCTGCGAATGATCGTGGGTATAACGGTCGCGGGCTTCCAGCGCGAACACGAGAGTTGAGAGGGTAGATAGGTACTTACCGCGCAGGTCGGTGGTCGTTGCGGCGATTTTCTCTTCCAATTCGTGCACATAATGCTTGCGCTCTTCGACAAACTCCCTCCGTTCGATAATCCGGTTGATCGCGGTCATCATATCGTCGATGGAAAAAGGTTTCAGGATATAGTCGTATGCCCCGTTCCGCATCGCCTCACGGACAAGATCGATATCGCTGAAGGCTGATACGACAATAATCTGCGCATCGGGATTGAATTCCATCAGTTTCTTGATTAGATCTATCCCGGACATTTGGGGCATCAGAATATCGGTAATCACAAAATCGACGAAATTGTTTTTATAGGCATCGAATCCTTCGACACCGTTTTGTGCGTTATAGATTCGGTCGACTGACGGATGAATGTTGAGTATGTCGGAAATGATTTTAATGATCGGGTACTCGTCGTCCACGACCAAAAACGAATACTTTTTGCTTTTATCCATCAGGCAGTCCTTCTATTTATCACCTTATTATAAAATAAAATGAGAATCAGAACAAGAATTAAATGCATAAATCGAGTTTATTCGGAGGAAATTAATTGATACTCAAATAAAAATAGGCGGTTGCGAAATTCTCGTCGATTCGCAAACAGGTTTTCAGGAATTTCGAATAAATTTTCTCATACCCAAGTTTCTGGAAGCACTTCGCGATTTTGTAATTATAATCGCTGTTATTGCAATAATGCTTGACGGCTTCGAGGTAAAAACTTAACGCGGTATTATAATCATCTTTATCGTAGAATACTTCACCCTTGTGATACAATGCCAGACTGATTAAAACCTCGTCGTTTGCGATATTGATAACTTTATCGAGGTATTCGACCGCTTTATCCGTATCGTCCATCGCGTAATAACATTGCGATATAAAGTACAAATTATCGACAAGAGGAAACACCTTATAGCTTTGCTCCAAGTCGATGATCGCCGTCTTGAATTGCCCCATTTTAAAATTGGCGATCCCTTTAATCTGGTATGCCTGCGCGAGGAACTCGTCGGGAACATGGCCGGGGACAATTTTTAGGAGATTCGTGACTTCCTGGTAATATTTCTGGTCGGCGCGTTTTTCAGATTCACAGTAATAAAGAAAGACCTTGCCGAAACGGATATAATTGCTTAACGAAACGGATTTGGTGTTACTGATGACCATCGCGAGCTTATTTGTGATAAAGTCCATATCGCCTTCGAGGGAAAGCCGCAACACGACCTTGATCATCCTTGACTCGAAGTCGAGGGTCTGCTTCTCGGTAATTTTATCCAGCGAATTGTATGCTTCGATATATTTCGTGCCCTGATAGAATCCGTCGAACTCCCCGTACTTCGAACAGGCGGCGGCGAATAGAACCAGAATTCCGATAATTACTATTTTTTTATCCATATCTCAAACGAACCCTCCCGTTCGATAATGTCTATTCTCAGAGTTGATGCGTTACTTCGAAGATAGCCGCCGACCGCGTCCCTTAACGGGGAACGGATACCCGGTGAATGGATTCCCTTTCCGGTAATGATAGCCGCTTTCTTTTCGCCCGACGCCCGCACCGTCTTGATAAACATTTCTGTCGCGGTTAAAGCGCTATCGGTATTCATTCCATGGAGGTCTAATGATCGTGAAGCGCCGGTACTCCCTTGTTTGCCACGAGGGTTTTGCTTGTCCTTCGGGATCGGCGGATTACTTTTCATGTACTCGATAAAAATACTTTCCGCATCCGCTTTTTTATCTATTTTATTTCCCATAGATAGACACTTCCCGGAGGAAGAATAATATAACTGCCGTTTTTATCCGAGT
>MIBD01000088.1:0-7798 GCA_001829395.1 Spirochaetes bacterium GWF1_49_6
AATATCTGGTAAAACTGGATAGTTACCGGTTCTTCGGAAACCTCGATTTCGATCTTGATCTGACGAGTGATGTGCATAACTTTTTCATGGGGTTCGGCGGAATTCCGACCGCGCAGTACCAGACCTTTATGGACGCCGTCTCGACTATCCCGTCGGTAGTCATGAATGTGGGGACGATATCCCAGAATAATATGGTATTCTTTACCGTCCCGAATACGGCGCGCGAGCAGGTCGATAAAATATTGAAAAACGTCTTTTATCAAGACTACGGTATTCCCACCGACGCCAAGAAAAATATCCGTAATAGGATAATGAAGTACGGATTCGAATACTCGATTGCGGTAGACGAGGAGATCCTGCTGGAGAAGCAGCATGAAAAGCTGATCAAGCGTCTCGCGGAAACCGTGCTGCGTCTTGAATCGAGTATCGAGTATTATCTCAACCTGAACAAACTTCGAGGCGAGATGGTTTCCACCAATTCGGTCGTGCTGTTCTCCGGGTGGGTGCCGTCTGATTTGGTCGAGGACCTGAAGAAAACTATTGAAGAACTTACCGAACATAAATGCGAATTTCTGGACGAGGACGCGGCGGTGCTGTACATGCGGGACGGGATTATGCCGCCTACGCGGCTGAACAATCCCAAAGTGCTTAAACCGTTCGAACTTCTCGTGAATATGTTCGGTACCCCGAACTATAAGGAATTCGACCCCACAGTTTTTGCAGCTGTCAGTTATATTATCATGTTCGGCGCGATGTTCGGGGATGTCGGGCACGGGTTGATTTTATCGGTCACGGGCCTGATCGTTATGCTTATCAAGCGCACCGGCCAGCTCGCGAGTCTCGCCGCCATCATGGTATGGGGCGGTATTTCCTCGGCGATCTTCGGCGTATTATACGGCGAGGTCTTCGGCATACCGTTGATCGATCCCCCGTTATGGCTTTCCCCTATTCATAATATCAACACCATTCTGGTGGTGGCTATCGTATTCGGAATAGTGATGATCTCCCTTGGTACGATTCTCGGTATCATCAATTCCTTCAGGCGCAAGGATTGGGGGATGATGTTCTTCGCGCCGAATGGGATCGCGGGACTGATCTTCTACTGGAGCTTACTGTTTATCGGGTATAACCTGCTGACCGGCGGAGTATTACCTTCGTTTATAATCATTTTCCCTATCGTGTCGGGTATCTTTATCTGGATGGATAAATGGTTGTCTTATAAGCTCTTCCATCACGGGGAGAAGCAAAGTTTCGGACTCGGGGCAATCGACTTATTCGAGACGACACTATCCATGTTATCGAACACCATATCGTTTGTGCGTGTCGGCGCGTTCGCCCTCAATCACGGCGCTCTGATGAGCGCGGTGTTCATTATCGCGAATATGTCGACCAATCCTTTTTCCCAGGCACTCGTCATCCTGATAGGCAATCTGTTTATCATCGGCTTCGAGGGGTTGGTGGTCGGTATTCAGGCGCTCAGGCTCGAATACTATGAGTTTTTTATGAAATTTTTCCGCGCCGACGGGCACAGTTTTCGTTCGTTAAAAGATTTCAAAAAAGATTAAAAATCTGAGGAGGTCGCCATGAAGGCTTTAGTATCGTTACTTCTGATGGCGGTTGCGGTATTTTCGATGATCTCGTTCTTTTCCGGCACTTCGTTCAGTAATTTCTTTTCCGGCGTAGCGAGTGTGGAGAATGAAGACCCCGATAAGAACCAAGATTCGAGTACACCGTCCGAATGGAAGTCGATGGTCGAGAATGGAAATGCCCAAATTGCGATTCTTGAAAAGTATATTGAACAATACGACACCGGCGATAATCAGGAAGAGACTAAGCAGAATATTGAAAAGACCCTGATGGTTATTATCGAACTGGATGACCAGTTGGAGAACGAGGAAGACAAACTTTCCGGCGACGAGCTAAAGGAATTTAGGGTGGAATACCGATTATTTAAAAAGAAGGCGAAGCAAATCCAGAAAGACAACTCGATCGTTAAAGAGATAGTGGATAAGATCAATAACGTTGAGAAACCCTCAGCGAATGAGGAATCGGATCACTTCTTCGGCGATTAAACTTGGGAACGGGTATGCGGGATAAGGGTAAAATATTGATACTATTCGAATATAATTTTCGTTGTACGTGCGGTCCGGCGGTACGATGAAGCGGCTATTTAGTCCTATAGCGATCCTCCTGATACTACTGTTATCCACAGCGATCGGATATTCCGCGGGGAACGTATTCTCGGTATCGGCGACATCGTCCGCGCCCGGGTTCCCGGCATCCGCGTTGATGGATAACGATCCCGCCACCGGGTGGAAACCAGTCGAAGAGGCCGGCCCGCTTCTCGAGGGTGTGACCGTCCGTTTCAGCGAACCGTCCGACATCCAGAGCCTCGAGATCGTACAGGCAGGCAGTCCGAAATCTCCCGCGCCGTCGTTCTATATATACGCGGACGGGAAGTTTGCGGGCGGGATAACCGTGAATAAAAAACTTACCGAGATGGGGCTGAAAGCGGTAACCGAACTCGAAATTTATACAGTCAGCGCCCCGGGTGAGATGGTTATCGGGGAAATCAGGATTAACTCATCGGGCGATTCAAATAAAAATATCGTTCTTCCCGCCATCGTGACGGGGAAAATATTTGTCAACGGGATATCCGCCAATCCGGGCGTGCCGGAGAAACTTTCAGACGGGGATATTTCCAGTGCCTGGACATACAGCTATAGTTCGCAGAGCGCGGCGCCCGAGATCAATTTCGAGTTTGGTTCGAATATCCTCTTCTCCTCATTATATATCGCCAACGGCGTACAGTCCGCCGAGTCTGTTTTTAAGACTAGCGGAATGGTAAAAAGTTTCGAGCTTCGCGCGGACGGTATCCTGCTGGGAGCGTATACCCTGAAAGATATACCGGGGATACAGAAGGTCAATATCGGCAAACCGGCGCTCGGGAAAAATATCGAACTCAAGGTGCTCGCCGTATACGGTAACGAATTACTGAAGAATGCCGCGTTGTCCGAGGCGGCGTTCGGGAGCGACGGGAAAATTATCCGCCTATCGGTGCCGGATGCGCCGAAGGTGAAGGGCGCGGCTAATGTGAAACTCCCCGGGTTTGTTACAAAGTGCATGGAATTCCAGTATATATCGCTGAGTAATATCACCGAAACCTATTTCGTGAAATTCCGCCCCGACGGTACGTTCGCGATCCTGTCGGAAACCTACGGCTTCCATTTTACGAAGAACAGTTTTATTAAAGGGGTCTGGAATACATTGAAATCCGCCCCGGACGCATGGGAAGTCGGGCTGAACGGGACGATTTACAAATATTCCGAGAAATTCGATTCCGTCGGGTTTTCCGAGAATGTTTCCGCCGAGTACACGGCAGGGAGTGTATCGGAATCCCTGAAAATATCGCACCCGTCGCTGAATAAATCGCTTACCCCGCCGCCTGTCAAGGCGATGGTCACGAATACGGTCTATGTCACTAATATTATCGCATACTCGAAAACGAATGTTATTATCTATAAGAACCAGCATATACACCCGTTGAAAAAAACCAACCTGCAGATAGTGAAAATGACGGGCACGAATATGTCCGCGGTTCCGGTGATATGCGGGAAGGACGGGAACGCCGTGCCGCCGTGGTGCTATATGGTCAGGGATATCACCGAGACCAACACGATCATCCCGGCGGCATACTCCCCGGACGACCTCATCGACTGGTACCTGAAGAATAACGCCGGGCAATGCTGGAAAATAGAGAGCGGACTGATATGGGGGATATATCCGGCGGTGATATCCGAGCTGGATTACCTCGAGACCTACGAATTAGGCGAGCCGCTCGATATGGAATTCCTCGCGCCGAAGGGCAAGTAATCGACTTCGCGGGGATTTGACGAATCGGTAATTTTATAATATACTATTGTCACAACGCGGCCATCGTACAGTGGTAGTATCTTAGCCTTCCAAGCTAACTGCGCGGGTTCGATTCCCGCTGGCCGCTATCGGGGCCGTCCTTTCGGGGGCGGCCTTTTGTTATGATAAGGGAGAAAGTGTAAAGGCCATCTCTCATTTCATTTCGAGACAGGCAAGCGGCCTTTGTCATTGCATGACATCTTTCCCGATATTAACCCAATGCATTCAATCTAGAAGTAGCCCGTGATGGAACAGTGGTAGTCGCTAAAGCTATCAACAGCACTTGTCATTGAATGACGGCTAATCCCGGTTCATCCTTTCATCACGAGTTATATTCGAATATCGATATGAAGCCTGATATCGGGATTAGCCGTACGCAGTACTCGGCAAATAGCCCGTGTTCATGCATGGCGCCTTCCTTTCATCACGGGTTATATTCGAATATCGATATAAAGCCTGATATCGGGATTAGCCGTACGCAGTACTCGGGTTTAGCCCGCGCAGCGGTCTGTTTTTTGACAATTTATTCAGTCAGAGGTAGAATATTCCGCAAGCGGGTATTTTCACCCGCGCTAAATACACATGTGGGAGTCGGATATGATGATAAAATTCACGAAGACGGTGTTCACTATCGGCCCCGCGTCGAGAGACCCCAAGATCATCAAAGACCTCATTTTCGAGGGCGGGGATGTCGCGCGATTGAATTTTTCCCATGAGGACTTCGCCGCGCATGAGAAATCGGTGAACTATGTCCGGCAGGCGGCCGAGGAGCTCGATAAGCCCGTTGCGGTGTTTCAGGACCTGCAAGGCCCGAAAATTCGAGTCGGTAAGCTGAGTACGGAATATATTACCCTGAAAGAGGGTGATGAGCTGACGATCACGACCGACGATCTGATCGGGGATGGCCGACGGATCAGTATCGATTATCCCTACCTTCACGAGGAGGTGAGCAAGGATAATAGGATTCTTCTGGACGACGGTCTGATCGAGCTGAAGGTTGACAGCGTCAAGGGGCACGATATACGGACTATCGTCGTCAACGGCGGTAACCTCAAGCCCCGGAAGGGTGTCAATCTCCCCCATATTACGCTGAAAAAAATCTCGTCGATCACCGATAAAGACCGCGGCGATCTGGCGTTCTCGTTCCAGAACGACCTCGATTTTGTTGCGCTGTCGTTTGTCCGTCACGCCGGGGATGTGAAGGAGCTGAAAGAAATAATGGCGAAGCGTTTCAACAGGGTAATCCCGGTGATCGCTAAGATAGAGAAGCCCGAAGCGGTGGAGGATATCGATAATATTATCGATGTGAGCGACGCGATCATGGTGGCGCGCGGCGATCTCGGTGTGGAGACCTCGCCGGAGGATGTCCCGATCATCCAGAAGACGCTGATCAGGAAATGCAATATCGCGGGAAAGCCGGTCATCACCGCTACCCAGATGCTCGAGTCGATGATAGTGAATCCTCGCCCGACCCGCGCCGAGGCGAACGATGTCGCGAACGCCATACTCGACGGGACGAGCGCCGTGATGCTTTCGGGAGAAACCGCCGCCGGGAAATATCCTGTCGAGTCGGTCAAGATGATGAAGCTGATCGCGCAGAAGACTGAGTCCAGTATGCAGTTCCGTAAGCTGGTGCTCGGTAAAATACTGAATCTGGAAGACCTGACTGAGCGGCAGTCGAAAAACCCGGCGGAAGCGGTCGGTTTTGCCGCTGTGGAACTGGCCGAGGAAATCGCCGCGAAATTTATTGTCTGCTTCTCTCATAGCGGCGGTACGGCGCGGCTCATATCGAAATTCCGCCCGGATATCCCGGTAATCGGGTTCAGCCCCGTCAAAGCAACAGTACGTCAACTCGCGCTGGCATGGGGAATCCATCCGCTCGGGACGCGCGAGGTGGGGACTGTAGACGAATTACTCGACGGCGCGGCGGAGGCGTTGAAGTTCAAGGGGTGGGTGAATACGGGCGATATGATTGTGATTACCGCGGGGGTGCCGGTCGGTAAGGCCGGTATGACGAATATGATAAAAGTGGTTCAAATCGACTAAGCAAATCTTTGACGGTTTTTCCATTTTGCTTTATACTAATAGACTTGTTTTCTATTGAAACAAATTCGGAGGCAAAAATGTTTCAGTTTATTGTAGACGTTGCTATTTTCGCGCAGGCTGCCGCTACGGGACAGGCTCCCCAGGCGCCGGTAACCCCTCAGGTTGCTGAACAGGCTGCTCAGACCGCTCAAAAGGCGCCGGGCGGGGATTGGACTTCCCTTTTAATCATGCTTGGCATCCCTGTCGTATTCTTCCTGATTCTCTTTTTACCCGAAATGCGCAGACGCAAAAAGATGAAACAGCAGTTAGCCGCCTTGAAGAAAGGCGATAAAGTTATCACCGCCGGCGGTGTTGTCGGCATAATCGATTTCGTCGGTGAAAAGACTGTTTACTTAAAGACTCAGGATACCAAAATCGAAGTCGCTAAGGAATATGTCGGTTTTGTATTTTCCAACGAACCCGACCAGAAAAGCTAAGAGTATATAACTGATTACAGCGGCAGACTAAAAAATGCCGTAAGGATTATTAACCGGAGGCTTTTTAATGAATAAAGGTTTTCGCTTTTTCGTTTTGTTGTTATTCACCGGTTTGGCCTATTACTTCCTGAATCCTTCGATTCAGTGGTATTTTGTGCTTACCCCGGAACAGCAGAATATCATCAGTCTGCCCGAGGAAAAAGTGGTCGAACTCTCTAAGGAACAGAAGCAGGAGTTTAAGAATATTAAATATCTCCGTCAGCATTCTGTCAAACTTGGTTTGGACTTGCAGGGCGGCGTATTCATTCTCATGCAGATAAACGAGGATGATTTGCGCAAAAAACTGATCGAACAATACGGCGATACTAATGCCGTTAACGAAAAATGGGAAACGGAATATAAGTCCGCGGTCAAACAGACGATCGATGTTCTTAAAAGCCGCATGGACCAATTCGGCGTTAGCGAACCTATTATCCAGAAAACTTACTCCGGCCAAATATCCGTGCAGTTACCCGGTCTTGATAATCCCCAGTTAATCCATGACGCCCTCTCTAAAGTGGGTAAACTCGAATTCCATATGGTGGACGAAGATGTCATGAAGATACTCATGCAGTCCCCGGCCGTACAGGTATCCAACGGGGCTATCGTATCGAGGGAATCGCTGCCTACAAATTTCTTCCTTCCCGAGGATTCGGAATGGTATCCGTATTTTGAAAACGACGAAGAAGGAAACGCCAAATTAGTTGGCTGGTTCCCGTTGAAGAAAACGGTAGAACTGGACGGTACTTATATAGAAAAAGCGATGCAGGGAACCGAACAGGACGGCAGTCCGTCGGTCAACTTCTCTCTCACCCCCGAAGGCGGAGATATCTTCTATATAGTTACATCGAAGAATACCAATAAACGGCTCGCAATCGTCCTTGACGGAAAGGTCAAGAGCGCTCCTTATATCCGCGCGGTCATCCGCGACAGCGGTACGATCACCAGCCCGACGTTTAAACACGACCCTAACGAAGTCATGTTCTTAATCAACGTGCTGAAAGCCGGTGCATTGCCGGTAAAACTGGACATCGTCCAGGAGAACGTCATCGGCCCGACACTCGGGCAGGACTCGATCAATTCCGGTATTCAGGCGGCCACGTGGGGCGCTATAGCGGTTATCCTATTCATGATTATTTATTACCGTGTCAGCGGCTTTATCTCCATGGTGGGACTTGTGTTCAATATGTGGTTCCTGATGGGCGCGATGGGTCTGATGGGCAATACCATCACGTTGTCCGGTATCGCGGGTATAGCGTTGACAGTGGGTATGGCTGTGGACGCGAGTGTTATCATCTTTGAACGAATCCGCGAGGAGATGCGGC
>MIBD01000088.1:7835-9501 GCA_001829395.1 Spirochaetes bacterium GWF1_49_6
CGGCCGCGCTCGCTATGAGCGATGTTGAAAGCGTGAAGGGCTTCGGTTTGACGCTTTCCTTCGGTATTATCGCGAACGTATTCGCGTCTCTGTATATCATTCGCTTGGTATTCGACTGGCTGATAGATACGTTCAAGTTAAAAAAGGTGAGCATATAGCTAAAGGAGCAAGCAATGGAAAATCAAAATAAAAGTCCGCAGGAAAAAACCGCGAAAGTACGGGGTTTTAAACTCGCCAATCGTGTACACTTTATCAAAATGCGCTGGCTGGCGTCCCTTATCTCCGGCGCGGTTATTCTGACCGGGGTCGTGCTTTTTATCGCCAGGGGCGGATTTAAGCTGGGTATCGACTTTCAGGGCGGTACGCGTGTCGAAGTGAATATCCATTCCGATAATGTAAATATCGAGCAAATCCGTGAACTGTTTATCGGGAATAACATAGACTCATCGGTAAACACTGTCGGAGATCCGCTCAAACAGCATTACCTGATTACAGTCACCGATCTTTCTAAAAAAATGGAAATTAACCCGACCAATATTACCCAGAAACTGATCGCGCACTACGGTGTATCAAATATCGAACTTCTGGGCAGCGAGGAAATCGGGCCGAAAGTCGCCGAAAATACCGGGTCGCGTTTATTTAGCCTGTTACTGTTTGTCTCACTCCTGATACTTCTATATGTCGCGCTTCGTTTCGACTTTTTATACGGAGCCGGCGCCGTCTTAGCTCTTTTCCACGATTTGTTAATCATGGGATCATTCGCTTTAGTGATGGATATGCCGATTGACTCGACCATTATCGCGGCATTCCTGACCATCCTCGGGTATTCTATCAACGATACGATCGTGGTATTCGACCGAATCCGTGAAAACCACAAGATCAATCCCGATGAGGAATACGAGATGGTTATGGACAGGAGTATCACCCAGTCCATGTCGCGGACGTTGATTACATCGTTAACAACCCTGTTTGTCGCGATCTCTATCGCCGTATGGGGCGGGCGTGTATTGTCCAACTTCGGTATCATGCTGGTAGTCGGTATTGTGAGCGGAACCTATTCGTCGGTATTCGTTGCCTCGCCGGTCACATTTATGCTGCGGAAGCTGATTGTGAAAAAGCAGGGGTCTGATAAGAAGGCTAAGAAAAGCGAAGCATAAATTTGACAGGTAACCGGAAATATTTTATAATACTGAACGCTTGAGTACATGCTCGAGTTCTTCATGGGTCGCTAGCTCAGCCGGTAGAGCATCGCCCTTTTAAGGCGAGGGCCCTGGGTTCGATCCCCAGGCGACTCAATTATAACAACAAATCAAATATTCCCCCCTAGCTCAGTTGGCAGAGCGGGTGACTGTTAATCACTAGGTCGTTGGTTCGAGCCCAACGGGGGGAGATATAAAAAGGGTTGTCCATAAAGGGCGGCCCTTATTTTTTTATCGCTTCCATATCGCGGACGATCCAGAACGCGAGTACGGTCATCAGAAAAACCAGAAATATCCAGAAATTATCCCGGAACGCTATTAGAAATGCTTCCGCGCGTTCGATCTTATCATTACCGCGTATTTTCGCCATGAAGGCGGTAATATCCGTTATCGATTGCATCCCGATCGCGTTCGTACCGAATTGTTTCGCGGCCGCATTGTCGGGAGGAAGCATCGCGGTCTCGGCG
>MIBD01000088.1:9577-10856 GCA_001829395.1 Spirochaetes bacterium GWF1_49_6
ACGGGTTTTTCTCGCCGGTGATGAAATTCAGCTTATCGGGGACGCCGCCGGTATTTTTCCCGCCGATGATGAAATTCAGCTGATTACGCCAGAAATCCGCGTACACTCCCATATTAATTCCCATCGAGAGAGTGATGAAGTCCCATTTCCACGAGTCCCAGCCGAGGAATACCCGGATATTGGGGGTCGTGTCGAATAGCGGAGTATCGCCCTCGAAGGCCGTCTTAACCACGAGGTCCTGGTTATTATAGGTAAATTTCGTCTCCGACTGCTTGGGCTTCAGTCCGCTGACGGATAACGCCGCGAAGAGCGCGGGTATCTCATCGAACCGCTTCAGCCCCGTCTGATAAAATATCTTGCTCTTATACGCCGCGAGATTGGCGGTATTTTTCACCTGATAGTCGGAAATGTCCATGAGGATAATCCCCTGATAAGCGGAGAGATTATCGAGCGCAAAGGAGTCGGACTTCGACTGCATGACGTGGAACTCCGGGGACACCCACCTGATCTGCTCGAGGAAACGCTTGATCGCGGAGTACTCCGGGGAGGGGCGTCCGCATACGACGAGGATTTTATAGTACGAGGGAAGGATATTGACGATACGGGTGAGCGGCTGGATGTTCGTGCCGCCGTTCCCGGAAAGCGTGACGGTCACAGTGCGGAACCCCCCAGCCTGAAAAATCAGCGGGAGTTTCAGGGTAGTCATCCCTTCCTTCACGGGAAACGTCTGCTTCAAGAGGGGTTTGCCGTTATCGAGCACGGTCACAGTTACATTCCCCGCCGACGGGGAATAGACCTGCACCGGCACCTGTACAGGCTCGCCGCTCTGGTAGTAGTCCTCCATATCCGCGCGGTACAGCGACAATCCGCCGACGGTCTGCGGGGTAATCACCGGATAGAGCAGTCCCGACTTGGGGGCGGCGCTGAGGGAGGAGTTATCAAGGAAATCGCTGACGATGACGATGCGGGAATTCGGGGGGATAGTGTTCAGAAGCGTGCGAACCGCGTCGAAAAGGACGGTAAACTGCGGGTTCAGCGAATTGGAGTCCCGCGAGATGGTGTTCGCGAAGTAATAGACATGATCGCCGCCCGCCTGCGAGATCAGCCCGCTCAGGACGGCGGGGTCGGGGGTACAACTCGCGCTTTTATCGATCAGGAGATAGACCTCGGGGTACTCCCGCACGGAGTATTTGAACTCGACGCGGGTGTCGAACAGAAAATGCACGCCGAACCAGAATATCGCGCCGAACAGCAGGGAAACCCCCGCCGAGTATTTCCG
>MIBD01000088.1:10869-12090 GCA_001829395.1 Spirochaetes bacterium GWF1_49_6
AACAGGAATCCGCCCGCCATCGCCGCGAAGGAGAGTATCCATCCCAGCATACGCTATCCCTCGACGCACTTGACGGCGTAACGGCGGTTGCGCGGGCCGTCGAACTCGCAGAAGTAGATGCCCTGCCATGTGCCCAGCACGAGACGCCCGCCGTGAATGATAACGGTGAGCGAGGGGCCAACAAGGCTCGACTTGATATGCGCGTCGGAGTTGCCCTCGGAGTGGCGGAACCCCGCGTGTTCGGGTATTATCGCCGCGAGATGCATGTCGATATCGCGGGTGACGTCGGGGTCGGCGTTCTCGTTGATAGTCACCCCCGCGGTAGTGTGGGGGACATGGATAACGCAAATCCCGTCGGTAATACCGGTATCGGCGGCCGCGCGCGCGATGTCGCTTGTGATATCGATAAATTGAGTCCGTTTTGAGGTGCGGACGGTGAATTCGGCGTAGTTGGGCATATTTCGTTCTCCCGGATAGTATTATAATAGCGGTAGGGATTAAATGCAAAGAACGAAATATTCTTGCATAAATCGTATTGTGTGGATATAATAGTTTGAAGGGGAAATATATGTTAGAAACAGTTTTTATATTTATTACTTCTATTACTGGATTAATAGTAGCAGTGTTGGCATATTTTAGTTATTTAATCATTTCGATTATAATAATGAATTTAGACCAGTATATCCAAATAATTCGTAATACATGGGCATTAAAAATAATTGGAAGTATTATTATATATTTTATATATATATTTTTATGTATTTGGATAAATAGAAAAAAGAAAAATTATGTATCTTGGGGTTTTATTCTATTTTTTATTATATCGATAATTTGGACATTAATTATTGTAATAGAATCATTTTGGATATTCTCAATAATAATAATATTAATTATTTTTTATATTTTTTGTTGGGAAATGTCCAAATATAGATTAATACTAAATCAGTTTAATGTTCCTCAACAATTTAAAGAACAATTCATTGGATTAAATGAAGACACAATACCACTTATAATTTCTTCTGAAATTAAAAACATGATTCTTTACATTAAAAATATTGAAAAAGAAAATGAAACCGATAACTTCTTTTCAAATGAAATTGAAATTGAAGATGATAAAAAGAATAAAAGTATATTTTATAAATTAGGTAAAGTTCTTTTTCAAACGCGAATTCAAGCACAAAGTGCAACTAAGTTATCATACACTTTTAGCGGCGTAAGATA
>MIBD01000089.1:0-7677 GCA_001829395.1 Spirochaetes bacterium GWF1_49_6
CGTCACCGGACATTTGAGACTGAGGAGCAACCGGAGCCGTAGATTTCGCATCCGGCTTGGCGGCATCGGCAGATGAAAATTTCAATTTAGATAAAATATCGATAATCTGATAGGTGCGGGGGTCTTCATATATCGCGCCGGTCGTCCGGGCGTTCAGCATTCTCTCGATAATATCACGGCATTCCAGGAGGACGGTAATCGTCTCAGTGGTAAGCGCGAGTTTATTTTTCCGCACCATATCGAGGATATCTTCGATTAGATGGGTGAACTCCTGAATCTCATCGAAACCTACCGTACCCGCACCCCCTTTTATGGTGTGCGCGACACGGAAAACCTCGTTGATGGACTTTGTATCCCCAGGGTTATGCTCCAACTGAAGTAGGGAACTTTCAAGATTATCGATCAGCGAAAACGCCTCTTCCAGAAAATCCTGCTCCAGTTCTTTCGTAAAATCATCCATCCTGTTTCCCCTATAAGGACTAAAAGTTTTTACAATCATAGTATATGTTATATCATAAAATATTGCAATATATGATTCAATTCAAAGGAACACAACTATTTACAGGTAGCCGCGATCACCCTGTTTATCGCCTCGCCTATATCGGAAATTTCAATCACGATATCGATACCCCCGTTCTTAATGGAGTTCCCTGGCATACCCCACACGACCGAACTTTTCTCATCCTGCGCTATCATAATAGCGCCGTCCTTACGAAGACGCACGCTCTCGATCGATCCGTCACGCCCCATCCCGCTCAGGATCAGTCCCAGTACCCGATTCCCCACGGCCTCGCGAATGGACTTAAAAAATATATCCACCGAGGGCTTGAAGAAGAATCCGTCGTATTCCATAGGGTCAGTCTTGAATACCAGCTTATCGCCCGCGCTTTTTATAAGAGAGTGACAGCCCCCGGGACATACATAGATAGTGCCGTTTTCAAGAACATCGCCGTCCTTCGCTTCGATTACGGGACGGTTATAGATTTTAGTCAGGTTTTTCGCGAACTCGAGGGTAAACCCGGTAGGCATATGCTGCGCGATGACCATCGGTACGGGTATCGGTTTCAGGGTGCTCATAATTTTACGGATGGCGTTCGGCCCGCCTGTGGATGACCCGATCGCGATCAGAAGCGGACGAATGGGTTTTTCTTCCCACACCTTCGGGAGGTTATCCAGTCCGAATAAGAGACCGTCCGGGGTCGGCGGTGGCACGATTACCTCAGGAGCGTCGGTTGTCGGGACGGGTAAATGTTCACGGTTTTTTATCATTGTCTGGTAAAGTTCGCGAATGATAATTCCCATCTGGTTAGATATGACCGTGATGTGGTCGCTGATCTTTCCGTCAGGCTTACGGATAAACTCGGCGGCGCCGTTGGCAAGCGCCTCGAATGTCGTGGTACTTCCCTCGCCGACTAACGAACTGAATACGAGGATCTTTGGGCGTACCGACGGGGCGCAATTCGCCTGGATATACTTTAAAAATTCGAGGCCGTTCATTTCGGGCATTTCTATATCTAAAATAATAATGTCGGGGTGATAGAAGAAAAATTTCTGCAGGCCGATTTTCCCGTTCGGCGCGGTAGTGACCACTTCCATATCGGAAAAACTATTGATGATTGTGGTTACATATTTTCGGATGAGGACTGAATCGTCAATTATCATGACTTTAATTTTATTGCTTGACATAGATAATCCCCTTCTCAAAGGAAGTAGGTTTGAATTTATCGAACAAACCGACAAGACTTTCGGAATGTCCGATAAAAAGGAAACCGTTATCATTGGTGGAATTATATATCTGTGTCAGCACTTTCTTCTGGATATCCTCGTCGAAATAGATGAGGACGTTTCGGCAAAACGTAATATCGATTGCGTCGATACCGCTTCCGTACATCAGGTTATGAAAATCGAACTTCACCATCTTTTTTATTTCGTCCTTAACAATATAGTATTTCCCATCCTCGAGAGGAGTGAAATACTTCTGTATATAAGCAGGCGGGATTTTTTGGACGGAACGGTCGGGATATTTCGCTTCTTTGGCGATAAACAGGCTTTCGAGACTGATATCGGAACCCATAATTTTTATATCCCATGAAGCAAGGTCGATATGATTTTTCTCGAAAAACTCCTTTACGGTTATCGCGATGGAGTAGGTTTCTTCGCCTGTCGAACACCCCGCGCTCCAGATTTTAAGCTGTCTGGAGTATTTTGAGTTTATTAACCCCGGCAGGATAGATTCGTCGAGGAGTTCGAAATGCCGCTGATTTCGGAAAAAGCTGGTAAAATTCGTGGTCACGAAATCGATAAAGGATAGGAGTTCGTTTTTATCGGTTTTCAACTGTTCGAGATATGTTTTTACATCGGAATTTTTTTCCTTCATTTTACTGGAAATTCTGCTGATAAGCACGGCGGCATTCGAATCTTTAAAAATGATTCCGCTGTTTTTATAAACAATATCCGCATATTGCGCTAATATATCTTCGCTGATTTCTAACGCGGGCAATGTATTCTCCTCGATTGAAGTAACCCCTTTTCTGCAGGTGCGGAATACGCAAACAATATTCTATATAATATTAACGGTAAGTCAATAAAAACTTATTATAATTACACGAAAATCGGCGGATTACTCGTCAATCTGTTCAATTAAGTTTTTATAGCTTTCCAGCTTATCGGGCAGCTCATATTCGAAGAGATCGGCGATCAGTACAAAATCCCCGCGTTCGAATGCCACGACGATATCCGTTAGAAGGGAATTCAGCTCCTGATAGCTCTGTTCCGCCTCATCCTGGTAGTCGGCCGGCATTTCAGAATGATTCTGCCTGAAATAGATCGAGCAGGTCTCGAGCACGTTTATTACCGTATGGATTTTACCGAACGCCTCGCGATCCTTTCCTACCTGCAGGGACTCGGATATCTCGGGAAGTTCCGTCCGGCAGTTGTCGAGCGCCTGTAGGAGGTCGTTCCTGTCTATTTTAAACTGGTTCGATATCTTCAACTGGAGGGAATCGAAGAATTGGATCATATTCTCGATAATATTGCATAATGACGGGATTTTCGCTTCTTCGCGTTCCGAATCGTTCAGGTACGCTTTTATTTGGTGAAGGGTGGTGGTTAGTATTTTTATCTCGTTGAGATGGAACGCGGTAATTGAATTAACGGATTTCAACGTTTCGATAATCCAGTCAATGATCTCGCTGTACTGCGGGGTATGAGAGAAACCGTTTTTTTTCAGGTCGTTAATAATATTTGAGAGCATCCCTTTCGATTCGTGTAATAGAGACGCCGCTATCTCCTCCTGAGTTCCTACCTCGATATTGATCTCATCGATACTCTCCAATGGGATATTGATTAGATCGGGGTTCTGGGGTGAATAGAATTTTTTATCGATTTCGATAGTAGAGATAATCAGGTTCTTCTCAAGGATACCCTGGAAAGACCTGATAACCTCGAGGGCGTTCTTTTCGTTTTCGATTACGACGTCAGCCGGCTCGCCGTTAATTTTAAATTGCATCAGCGGGACTCCTTCCAGATTTCAAAGTATATATCCCTTCGTCGGGGTAATGTATCCAGTTCCGTAAGATAGAGACGTTCGCCCTTCGTATCCAGTAAGCCGTTTACGGTGTTCAGTGTGATTATCTGGGAGATAAACGCGGCGCGGATATGCGTGTACGCGACCTCGTTGACGTCCCACGAATGGGTGTGACGGTAGGTCTTATGCTTCGGGGCGAGTCCCTCGATGAACGCGACGAATTCTTTATGTTTATCGGGATATAACATATAAAGTACGGCGGATTCCGACGGGGACACGATAGTCACTTTTTCCTCGTGAGAGTTCATCAGCGTCCGTTGGATAATATCCGTGATATCGAATGTCTGGAGTTCCGTGGTGGTTTGCATCGATTCCAGACCGAGTATCGAGTGCGACGCGTAAAAATCGAGCTGAAGCGTGATTTTCTCCATCTCGTCAAGGGTGAAAAATACGATCTGCTGCCAATCTCCGACCACCAAACGGGACATGTTGAACGGGACGGTTATGGTGTTTGTCGGCATCTTCGAGAGGATATAGGGAGAAGTGTTTTTCTGGATTTCACGGGTGTAATAGATATACGCCTCGGTAAAGTCCTTGACTAAATCTTCCTCGTACTCGATGGAAGTCATCATGACGTTCTCAAGCGCGGTGATTTTCACAACACCTTTTTCAAGATTCAGGTTCAGTATTTCCTCTTCGATAAAAGAGTCGATTCTTCCCATCTGGAATTTATGAAAAGGAATATCGAACAAGAGTTCTTTGTGCGTCATACGTTTTTCCTTCCGTTATATTTATATTAAGGTGTCCCTTTTTTTTATTCAACTTATTGAATACTTAGATTATGCGGGTATTTTTCTTGCGTTTTTTAATTCACCCGCTAAACTATTGCCTAATAAAACCCCGGGACTCATTATGAAAAAGGACTTATTTATCCTGCTTTTCATTTTCCTTTCAGGCAATCCGCTCTCGGCGGAATCTGTTCTTTACCCGGTAAATATCAGCGGAAAATGGGGCTTTATCAATACGTCGGGAAAACTATCCGTACCTGCGGCATACGATACGGTACGGAAATTCCACGATAACATCGCCGCCGTAGGGAAAGCCAATTCCAAGGGATACCTGCGCTACGGGTATATCGATACCTCGGGGAAAACGGTACTGAAACCGTTCTATCTTTCAGTATCGGACTTTTCATGCGGTATCGGAGTAATAGTCAAGGATGACGTTAAAAAATCAGTGTTCTGCGTAAACAATAAGGGCGTATCGATACATTCATTCCCGCTTCTGTCGGCGACCGTTTTTACGAACGGCCTCTCCATCATCAAATTTTACGACGAGACCAATAACAGGATTTGCGACGGCATACTTTCAAATAACGGCGCCATCCTTACGAACCGTTTCGAAAAACTAATCGGCGTCTCCGAGGGATTGATACTCGTCCAGACGAAAATTCCCGTTATCGGCCCGGATAACATGATAATGTCAAGCCTCGAAAAGATGGGTTTTGTCGATATGAGCGGCGTGGTGGTGATCGGGACTCGTTTCGACGATGCGCGGGTGTTCCAGAACGGGATGGCCGCGGTTTCCCTCAAGGACGATAAGGGCGTCCCGCATTGGGGGTTTATCGATAAGAATGGGATTCTATCGGTTCAGCCTCGTTTCGACAGTGTGGGGGATTTTATCGGCGGTTTCGCCCCGGTCATGGTATCCAATAAATGGGGGTATGTCACCGATAAGGATATTCTCAAGATTCCGGCGGTATACCCGGAGCTCGGGCCGTTTATCGATGGGCTGGGGATATGGTATTCCGGCGGGTATTTCCTTCAGGGGAAGTGGATACCTAAGGCGACGGGTATTCTCAACGAATGGGGGCCGATCTTCGAAATATCGTTTAACGAGGTAATCCGGCTCGATAATGGGATATTCGCCGGGAGAATCCTCAATAAATGGGGTTACTTTAATAAGTGGGGCTTATTCACGGGAATCGAGTACGACGCTGTTTCGGCTTTCTCATGCGGCCTCGCGGCGGTCAATAAAGGAAATTACTGGTACTATATCGCCACCAACGGCGCTGTGATTCTGGCGGATAAATATTCGGCGGTTACCCCGTTCGAGTACTGGCATGCCGCCGTCCTGAAAAACTATAACACTGGCGGATTGCTCACCTATATCGATAGTAAAGGGAAACCCGTCTGGTCGAAGGCCTACGATATGGGGTATCCCTTCAAGAAGGGGGAAATCCTTTCCGTGATGGACGCGGGCGGGGTAAAGATGCTGAAATCCGCTAAGACGAATGCCAAAACTCTCGCGGCCATCCCTTACGGTGCGGCGGTGAATGTCGCTATGAACCAGGGCGCCGACGTACTGAATAATCCTCCCGGGCATGGCTGGGTCAAGATCACCTACGCGGGAAAGACAGGCTTCGCGGCGGACGGCGCGTTTACGAAACTCCCTCTGCCGGTACTCCACACCCCCGGCGCGTTCCAATTCCGTGATTATCTCTATTATACCGTCGGGGTAATCGATACCGGCGCGTTCAAGACCGCCGACGCATATAACGAACATTACTTCCTCTACGGCATCACCGGGATAGAGGAGGAATTCGATAAGGGTAGTCACTATAATTACCGCTTTCCCCCGATACGCTTGGAGGAACTGTTAAAAGTGTTCTTTTACTGCGAGGGGTTTGGGGGAATATCCCTGCCATATTCGAGCATGACGACCAATCTGCTGGCGTCGACCAATGTATCTAAAGAATTGAGCATCGCGGTCACCCGTGGGGACGACGACCGGATAAAAAGCGTTTCCATGATTATGGATGCCGGATATTGGGGATGGGACGCGTTCTTTACGGTATCCCCGGCAGATAAGTCAGTGGAATTGAATGTCACGACGTGGGAGGAATGACCGATGGGTGAGGAACACGGGCATGGAAAGGTCAAGCTCGTACTGGGGGTGTTGTCCGCCGACCCCGGGATTATGCAGAAGATGCTCGGCGAAATGTCCGCGCAGTACGGGGAGATCGATTACCGGAGCGCGGATATTGCGTTCCATTATACCGGATACTATGACGATGAGATGGGGGATGGGATTACCCGGATTTTTATCGCCTATAAGGCATTAATCGAACCGGACGAACTGGTGGAGATCAAGAAATTTACAAACCGTCTCGAACTGCGGTATGCCGTGGACGGGAAACGCAAGGTGAATTTCGACCCGGGATACCTCGTACTGGGAAAGTTCCTGCTCGCGACGACGAAAGACCAACAGCACCGGATATATATCCGTGACGGGATATACGAGGAAGTCACCCTGTACTACCGTGATAAGGAATGGCGGTATTTCGAATGGACCTATCCCGATTACCGAAGCGACGAGTACCGCGCTGTTTTTCAGGAGATCAGGCAAATCTATAAAAAGCAGTTATCCGGCACGGCAAAGGATTTATTACAAAGGTAGTATATACTTGGTGTATTGTCACTGCGATACCGCGCGAAGCGGGGCGAAGCAGTCGATGGGTTAACGAAGGCAGTTTATTAAGGGCGGTTCTAAAAACTATTAACATTTTTAACATTAATAATGATATATCTTTAAAATACGCCCAATGGTCACTTCCTTGTCCTCTTTTCATTAATACCCAATTGTAGAAAAGAGGGTTATAAGAAGTGCCCTTAAGAAAATTCGTCCGCCAACCGCAATAGTGTTAATAAATACACCTACAGTTTCTTTTTAAATATCCCCTTCGCGGCCTTTATCGGCGGATTTCCGTGAGGGACGTTAATCTGCATTTTACTGACAAACTCGATGTAAAGCACCGCGCGGTCGTCTTCGGCCTTGAGTTTGCCTGTAAAAGCGTCGACTTCGTTAATCAGCAAATCGACGAAGATATTCGGCGTAAGATGACTGTTCTCTTTTATAAAATCGATCATCCGTTCCGCCCCGTAGAGTTCGCCCGCGGAATTCCTCGATTCGACGACCCCGTCGGTAAAAAATAACAGGCGGTCGCCCTCTTCGAGCCTGATGCAGGCGCTCCCGAATATGGCTTCCGGGAACACCCCGATTATAGTGCCCGGGGTTTGCAGGTGAATCACCTCCGATGTGGCGGGTTTATACAGCAGGACGGGATGATGTCCCGCGTTGGTATAACAAAA
>MIBD01000089.1:7802-10232 GCA_001829395.1 Spirochaetes bacterium GWF1_49_6
TTTGCCCATCCCGAATTGTCGCTGAACGATACCTTCAGCATCGTGGTGATGAGCGCCGCCGCGACACCGTGCCCCGATACGTCGGCGATTAGGAACCCGTAACCGTTACGGCCGACACGGATGATATCGTACAGGTCGCCCCCGAGTTTCTCCATCGAGATATAACGCGAGCCGACCTTAAATTCGGGACGCTCGGTAAAATCCCGGCTGCTGGGCAGGAGATTCTGCTGAACACGGCGCGCCATCTCGAGCTCCTCGATCAGGGTCTCGTAGAACTTATGCATCGCCTTCGCGGAACGGGAAAACTCCTTATTACGGATGGACAGCAGTTCGTCGAATTCCTCACGGATTAGCTGCATATCGTTATTATCGGTCGAATGCCACTTGATGGCGTCGCTGAAACGCGTCAGCAGGGTGTTGAAGAGGTAGACCGCCTGCTGGACTTCCTCGTATCCCTTGATCTGGCCGATGGTAAACGGCGCGGTCTTTAACGCATCGAGGTCGAAATCCTGTATAGAGAAGGATAATTTTTCGAGGGGCTTCGCGGCGGAACGGGCGTTGAGGTAGAGTATTCCCGAACAGATTATTACTGCGGCGAGAAAAAGGATGATATACCCGCTATAGAGCGTCCTGCCTGTCTGTACGATACTGTCTATGCCGAATCCCGCGACAAGGTAATTGGCCGCGCCATCGTTTCCGGCGATTTTTCGGATATATACCGTCTGCAGGTCGTTATGAATCTCCATATTGGTCATGTTGCTTATCACTGAGTTCGTCACAATCTGCAAAACCATAGGGGAAACCTCTTCCCGGTTCAAGAATCCGAAACTGGAAATCTCCTGCCCTTCCGAGTTAAGAAACAGTACGAAATCAAGGTCTTTCATTATTTCCAGAGAGCTTTGTTCATCGAGCGCGAGAGGGTTCTGTTTATCGCAGAAATATTTCTCGAAAAGCTTAATTTCCAGTTGACGGGTTTTTTCGTACTCGGCGCGGACTACCCGGAAACCGATGAAGAAACATATAGGAGTCAGGACAAGCAGAATGAAGATAAAAATGAGCAAAAATCTGAAAAACAGCGCGTCTCTTGTCTTCATCCGGTATTTCTCCAGCGTTTATTTCGTATCGATAATTTTAATATCCGGCATATTTTTATACCCGAAGTTTTCCGGCGCGTACATTTCCTCCGCCTTCGTCTGCGGTATCTGGAATTTCCCCGTAGTGGATGCTTTTACTACGTACTTGATGACATGCTCGCCGTTTTTCAGGTAATTCGCGAAAAATACGACATGGTCGAAGTACTTCTCGTTATAATCAAACGTACCCCACCAATTATTCTGGGCGCCTTCCATGATGCCCTTCTCGTTCGCCTCGGTCGCGAAGTCCAAATTTACCGCTTCGAAGCCGGCCGGGAGTGAGTCGTCCAGCGCGACAAAGTAGCGTTCCTTCGGGGTGATGACCTTTATCTCCACAACGTAACGTTTCCCGCGGATAAACGTATTGTCCTTGATTTCCGCGCCGGTATCGTAATCGTAGTATTTTTTCAGTACCGTGAAGCCGGCGTTGACCTGATCGGGGTATTTTTTCAGCATATACTGGTACTTGATGTAGTAATAGAGTAATCCCGTGCCGCTCTTCTTCAGCGTTATCACGAGGTCGGACGGGGCGGATACGTTCAGGGGCTGTTCCTTCGTGACTATCGGGTCGTTCCGCGATTTGAAGACGGTCTCGAGTATCTTCTGTTTATTCATCTCCGCTGCCGCCGAGAAGTTCGGGTCGGATTTCTCGTACACGCCGAGGTAGGTGCTGAATGCCCAGAACACCATCGCGTTATCATGGGTGGTCATCCAATGGTCGCCGTTACGGGCGAGAACTAGCCAGCGGATGACCTTATGCGCGTACTCGAACGGGATTTTCGCCTCGAGGATCGCCTGTAATGCTATCGACGTCGTGATTACCTGCGAGTAATAGAACCATCCCCATTCGGACGGGTCGTCGAAGTACGCGGTGGATTGGTCGGTCTTGAACTTGCTCATCAGTCCGCCGGAAAGCGTATCGATCAATTCGCCCTTCTCCGAGAAGTCCTTATACATCGCGGTAGTTTTCAGCAGGAATGCGTAGATGGAAATATCGTCCTTGAAGTCCGATTTCGCTTTCAGTACGGCCTGTTTCAGGAGCGATACGTTTTCATATCCGTTGAGCTTGGAGACATAGAACGCGAACGAGCGCACGAGTAGTTTATAATGCTCGTCGTAGACCCATCCCTGCGAGGCGAACGCGCCCTTACCGTCGGCAAGCTCGCGGGTGAAATTCATCGCGTTATTGTACAACGCCTCCGGTACCCAGTATCCCTTCTGCCGCGCGGCAGCGAGGACGAACGCGGTATAGACGGTAAGATAGGGGTCGGTATACTCCGTGCTGTCCGCCCAGTAC
>MIBD01000089.1:10300-12100 GCA_001829395.1 Spirochaetes bacterium GWF1_49_6
GACACCCGTAGGGATACCCGATCATATAGTCGACGCTTCCTTTGAGTTCCGAGAAAGCCGAGGGTGAGAGGTTAAAGACCAGCTTCGAGTATTTCGGTATGACATTTTCGGAGATTTTTATCGTCTCCTGCGCGGAGTTTTCGGTCGTCTTGTATATCGAGACCGTTTCGTATAACTTCGGGACCTTCACCGGCAACGACAGCTTGATACCGTCGGAATACTGCCCCGTCGACGCGGTTATCGTGAAATTCATAGACGCCGGGTTGTCGGCGAAGGGTATCGTGTAATGGAATTTCACTTCCTGCGAGCCGTTCTGCGCGAGGGTGATATTAGTCGTATAGATGGGCGCGGGGCTTTCCGAGCGCAGGGTGATTTTCGCGGTGTCGCCCGTGTAGTTATACACGGTTACTCCGGCTTCGAACGAGTCGCCCATCCGAACGAACGAGGGCAGGCCGGAGAGTACCATCAGCGGCTTCGAGACTGTGAAAACGTAGTCGCCGTACCCGAACTTGGAATCCTTAGTCTGCGCGTTCGCCATTATTTTAAACGCCGTCAGGTTGTCAGGCACCTTAAAGGTTATGGTTACCGCGCTGCCGTTTTTCGTAATCAGTTTATCATTGTAGAATGCCGTAGCTTTGAAGTCGAACCTTGGGACGATTTTTCCCGTACTTTGATCCTTTCCGCCGCCGTCGCCGCCGATTATCTCGCCCTTCTCGGCGAGATACCGCAGGCCGTAGATAAAATTCGCCACTTCGCTGGTATAGATCGCGAGGGGACGGGTGCTGTAGAAGTAGTAGAGCGGGTTCGGTATCGTATAGTTGACGAGGTTGAGCACCCCCTTATCGACTATCGCGAGGGTGGTCTCGGCCTCGACAGGCTTGCCGTCGGAGTCCTTGACCTCGACAGTAATCTTCGCGGTGTCTCCCGGTTCGTACTTTTCCTTATCGGACTTGACCTCGACTTTGAGGGACTTTTTCTTGAGCGAGACCTGCAGGTTGGCATATCCGAGGTAGTACGAGGGTTTCCCCATATCGGCGCCTTCCTTGAATTGGTTGGTATCCGTGCGCTCTGAGAAGAGCATGACGGATACGTACATATTGGGGACAAAGTCCTCGGTGATCTTCACCGGGATGATAATCATGCTGTCGGACGATTTGAACTGTTTGACGTCCAGTATATCGTCGCGTTCGATAGTCAGGAGTACGTCGGCGTTCTTCACAGGGTTCAGGATCATTATTTTCGCGGTATCGCCGATTTCGTAATCCTTTTTATCGGTCTCGACTTTTATCTCGTTATTGTTCTCGGTCATCCACCCGTAATCGCCCTTCCCGATCACATAGAAGGAATCCTCGCTGATAATCTGGTGGCCGCGCACGAATGTTTTCACGCGGGCGACATACAGGCCGGGGGCGTCCATCTTGACGCCGATGCTCTTCTGGCCGATCGTATCGTTCTGCTTATAGATATTCGTAATCAGTTCTTTCCATTCCCACTCGAGTCTGCCGTTCACACCGACCGTCTGCACGGACTTCCATTCGTAACGGGTAATCTCGATTGTAACAGGCACGCCGTTTTTCACATGGTCGTTCTCGTCGAGCGCGACCAGCTTAATCTCGGCGTTTTCACCTTGGTCGAAGAAGTACTTCGCGGAACATATCCCGATCTGGACGGGATTATTCAGCACGATACCGTAGCGGAACCCGTAGACGGTACTTTTATCGTCGAGCACGGTCGACGCGGAAATAGAGATGATACCGTTACCCGAGAAATTTGGGTTCTCGAGGAGTTTCGATATTTTTA
>MIBD01000090.1:0-2178 GCA_001829395.1 Spirochaetes bacterium GWF1_49_6
CGCTGACTTTAGTCAGCGGCTGCCGAATTATAAGCTTCCGATTGTATTAATCCAGCTTCATCGAGTTCACTTTCACCCCGGGGATGGAGGACGCTGACTTTAGTCAGCGGCTGCCGAATTATAAGCTTCCGATTGTATTAATCCAGCTTCATCGAGTTCACTTTCACCCCGGGGATGGAGGAAAGTTCTTTCCCGAGCGCGCCGAGCTCGTCCGGGGAACCGTCGAGACACAGTAGTACCATCCCGATATCGGAGCATTGGCCGCCTGTATTCTGCTTCGCCTGTCCGCTTCGCAGAAGGCGGGCAGAAGCAGACATGCCGGTCTCATGGATACCGAAACGCGCGCTGATATTGCACCCGTACTTGGTCAGCACTTCCTGCACCTTGACCGCTTCTTTCGCGCGTTTCTCAATCCTGACCACCATCACAGCGCTGCAATTCATAATTCACCCCTTATATGTTTTTCCTCATCTGCTCGCGGAACACCCCGTAACCCATCGCCTCCCAGCTCTTGCGGGCGAGCGAGTTACCGGAAAGAAAGCTCAGTTCGATATAGTTGATTTTGCGGGAGCGGAAAAAATCGGTGAGTATTTTCTCCAGTTTCGCCATCACGCCCTGCCGCCGGTATTCGGGAAGGGTGTACGCACCGAAGATATACCCCGTTTTTTTCACTACCGACGGGGGAAAGAAACTATCGCGGATCTCGCCGCTGATAAACCCCGCGATCTTCCCGTCATCCTCCGCGATAATCGTCGTCTTATCGCGTCCTTCCAATGTCTCCCGGAGATAGGTTTCCAGCCCGCTTTCGAGGTCGGCGCCGGGATCGATCTGCATATACGGGTCTCCCGTTTCCTCGATGAGATGAGCGATGAGTTTGTTAAATAGAGAAAGTACATCAGGAAGGTCGTTTACGCAAAACTCCCGGAATATCATACGCTTTCCTTGATTATATCGCTATAGCCAATCCGCGATTATGCATAATAGGGCGCTTCCAATAACCGCCGCATCGCAACGCTTATCAGGAACGCCCTCTATTATAATGGTCACTTCTAAATACTCAGTTTTAGCCTCCGCACTTCGCGCGAAGATATAGAAGTGACCATTGGGCGTTTTATAATCAATTAACTTTGATTTGTTAGAATAATCAGAGTTTTTACGTTAGTCCCCGCAAGGGGAGAACCGCCCTAATGATAATCGTAAAAGAGTCCAACAAAAAAATAGCGGGCAAGATTACCCTAAATTGCCTCCCGTTGCCGGATTGGGTAAAGTTGCCCGTTTTTTAAACTTAACCGGGATATAACCCCGAAAGTTATGGAATTCCGCTCTAACGGAATTTCCTTTACACTTAATATATACATATCTTAGGCGTTTTTTCCTAAAAATATCTGAAAAATATTTTAACCTAAATTTGTTTTTATTCGTTTCGGAAGCTAAAATATTCATTCGTGTATGAGGTGATTGTTATGCAGAACAACGAACTCGAACCGAAGGATCCGATTCAGGAAGAGGGCGCGCAGGCCGATCTGGCGTATGACCGTGTTATCGAGAGTACCCGTGAAATTCTCGCCGAACTGATCGATCACGGCCAACTCAAACTCGCACGCACCCTCCTGATTAAGCTCGAACCAAAAGATATAGCGCTCGTGATCTCCCGGATGACCGGTACCGAGAAGATTCTCGCGTTCCGGGTACTTCCGCAGGATAAGGCTGTCGAGATATTCGAATACTTCGAGGCGCCCGAGCAGGAAGAGTTCCTCGGTAACTTTACCAATCAGGAAGCGAAGCAGATTCTCGAGAACATGCATCCCGACGACCGTACCGACCTGTTCGAGGAACTCCCGTCGATAGTCGTGCGGAAACTCCTGAAACTCCTGTCGCCCGAGGAACGCACGATCGCGAATCAGCTCCTGAACTTCAAGGAGGGCACTGCCGGGAGAATTATGACCCCGGAATATGTCGACCTCGACCGGGGATTGACCGTCTCGCAGGCCCTGCGTGTCATCAAGAAGGAAGCCCCCGATAAGGAAACGATTTATACCAACTATATCGTGGATGCGAGCGGTATTTTAGTGGGCGTGGTGCCCCTGAAGAATATCATCCTCGCGTCCTCCGATACCCCGATTTCCGACATCATGGTAGATAACCCGGTAAAAGTCACGACGGAGACCCCGCAGGAAG
>MIBD01000090.1:2283-3784 GCA_001829395.1 Spirochaetes bacterium GWF1_49_6
TGGAAGAGGAGAACACCGAGGACTTCCAGTTGATCGCGGGTATCCAGCCTACCGACGAGGGATACCTCAAGAGCGGGTTCTTCCGCCTGATCTTCAACCGTTCGCTCTGGCTTGTCATCCTCCTGTTTGTCGCGAGCGTCACGCAGGACGTCATCAAGGCGTACAGCGGCCTCCTGAGCAACCATATCGCGCTATCGTTCTTCTTCACTCTCCTCGTGGGCGTCGGCGGTAATATCGGTTCGCAATCCTCGATCCTCGTGATACGCGGCCTTGCCACCGGCGAGATAACGAAAAAGGACACCATGCGTCTCCTTCTCCGTTCCCTCACCGTAGGCGCGACAATGGGCATAATCCTCGCGGGATTCGTATTATTACGTATTGTTATTTTCGGGACGGGTTCCGAGGTAAAATGGGTAGTGGCGGTCGCGCTCGCGGCATTGACCACTCTCGCGAACTTCCTCGGCGCGATGCTCCCGCTCGTCATTAAAAAGATCGGCATCGATCCCGCGTTGGTATCGTCCCCGCTCATTACGACTCTCATCGACGTAGGAGGGCTTGTGCTGTACTTCGAGATCGCCCGCGCGTTTCTGGGGATGATCGGATGAACGCCGCGGCGCCGTTCCTCGAACTCAGGCATCTGAGCGTCCCGTTATCCAGCGTCGACTCCGCCCTCCCGCGGGACTACGTAGTCCGCGATATAGAACTGTCTATCCCTAAGGGCGAGATCCTCGGGATAGTCGGCCCCACCGGGTGCGGGAAGACCCTGCTCCTCAAGGCGGTCGCCGGGCTGATCCAGCCCCTGCACGGGCAGGTGCTGAAGGAAGGGACGGATATCACAAAAACCCCGCCGTCCAAACGCGGGATGTCCATGGTGTTTCAGGACTATGTCCTTTATCCGCACCTGTCGGTCAAGAAAAATATACTGTTCCCGTTCCTCAGGAAAGAAGAGTTCGGCGTATCGCCGGAAGTGCGCCTGGGCGAGGTCACATCGCTCCTCCATATCACCGAGGAAAAGCTGTTAGACCGCCGCCCGAAGTATATCTCCGGGGGCGAGCGCCAGCGTGTCGCGATCGGCAAGGCTATATCGGTACTGCCGGAGTTTATCCTTCTCGACGAGCCGTTGTCGAATGTTGAGGAGAACCTGCGTAACGAGATACGTCATTCCCTCCGCAAGCTCGTGAAGGATCACGGGGTTACCGCGATCTATGTCTCGCATAACCAGATCGAGATCGCCGAGGTCGCCGACCGGATCGCCGTCATGTACCAGGGCCGGATCGAGCAGGCCGATACCTATACCAGCCTGTACGATGACCCGAAACGTTACTTCGTATCGCTATTTATCGGCGAGAAGACCACGAATTTCCTGCGCGCGGAGGAGGTGGAACATGCGACTAACGGGCGTGTCGGGTACTCGCTCACCATCCGACCGGGGGAATGCTCGATAACTGAGGTCACGGATTCCATCCCTATCGACGGGAAGGTCGCGATTATCGAGAACCTG